>JBGSNT010000226.1:0-30544 GCA_041739575.1 Nodosilinea sp.
GGCATATTTGCTTAACTGACTTCACAAGTTGATGGAGGATACACAAGATATGCTATTAGTCAATAGATTGATTGAAGGCTGTAAGCCCTATTCTGCCGTAGCAATTCTGAAAAGCCGTTCCGAAATGAGCGAACCGTGAGCATAACTGTAAAACAATCAACTTCTGTGAGTCTGTCAGTACACAGCTAAAGATTCGCAAAGATTGTAAGACCCACAAATCAAGACTCTTTCCCTGTAACCAGCAGTTGCAAGACCTATTACTAAGCATCAAGCCTGAAAATGTACAGTCTGAGTCTCTGGTTTTCCCAAGCAAGCGTGGAGGTGTGATAAGCGCTAAAACGTTTATTGAGAACGCCTGGAAGGGTAGGGAAGATAGACCAGACGGGATTGTTACCCAACTCATCAAGGAAGGCAAGGTAAACCGCTACAGGACTCAGTACAATACGCGCCATACCTTTATTACCCACTGCCTTGAAGCTGGTGTGAGCGTGGTTCAGGTGGCTAAGTGGGTAGGCAACTCCCCAGAGATCATTATGAAGCACTATGCGGGTATCATCCGCCCTGTAGAGGTTCCTGAGTTCTAGGGAGATAACAGGGGCAGAAAAAGAACCTTATGATTTCTTAACAATTCAGCCTTAGGGGTTGGCGCTCAAACGTTGCCTCTGAGGCTGATTTTTATGCAAATTATTGATGTTTCCTTAGGGTGTCTGAGGCTCGAAGGGAAATATAACCTTCAGATTTTGATGTTCCAAAAACATAGGTAATAAGTGGTTTTTAGTATGAATTTGAAATTAGTTAACCCAGATTGTTTCACGTTCAAGGTTTTCATGCCTTCACAAAATCATGTCCAGTCGCTAAGATAAGAAAAGATATAGAAAACGTCTGTATCTACTAACAGAAAAATAATTATTGGAGCAAGTATGCATTCAAATTACCCTTTAACTCTTAACCGAGTTTACTCACAAGAGCCTAGAAAGAAGCTTTTAACGGTCAAAATGAGCGTTAGCGAGTTAGATATCTTGGCTGATACTGCGAAAAAGTCTGGAAATACGATTTCTAGCTTTACTCGCAAGGCTTTACAGAGCTATATTCAGAGTTTTGTAGAGTTTACCCAATGAAACTGGATAAAAAAACACCTGCCTTAGCAAGTGTAAAACTACTATTTTTAACTAAAAGGAAAAATCATGTCTAAAAGAGAAAGTTATTGCCAAACTCAAGCTGTAATTGCTGAGCATTATGCGGGCCGCCTAAAGCTCCATAAGCAGACTAAAGATATCTACTTAGATGATAGCATTTTTGATATAGCTAAGTTTAGAAACGAAATCCTAGAAAATCACAGTATTTTGCTTGAAAATGATCAGTATATCTATGAGCTAATTTACTTGGAATCTGAGAAAAATACTTTTTCACCTATTGAAGACTACTTAACTCACAACCATGATGCTTTTGACGGTATAGATCATGTGGCAATTTTGAAAGAAGTTGCTGAACAAGCCTTACATATTGATCCGAACTCAATTGAAGCAAAGTTTGTCACTAAAACTTTGGTTGCGGCAGTCGCTAGAATCTTTGACCCTGGAGTTAAATTTGATCAGGCTTTAGTTCTCTACGGTGGCCAAGGTTACTACAAAACTTCTTTCTTTGAGGTTCTAGCTGGGGAAGAGAATTTTACCTCAATTCATCTCAGCAATTTTGACAAAGATGAGCGAATGATCTGCCAGAGTAAGTGGTTTATTGAGCTGGGAGAAGTTGAGCAAAGTATTAAACGTGCTCAAATGGGTAAATTAAAGCAGTTTCTAACTGAGCGTAGTGATACTTTCCGCAAACCTTATGATCGAAAACCGATCACAATTCCACGCTCATTTATTCTCGTAGGCTCAACGAACAAACGAGAGTTTTTGATCGACGAGACTGGAAACAGACGCTTTTGGGTGATTGACCTTAGTGAAAAGATCGATATTGACTGGGTCAAGGAAAACCGAGATAGCATCTGGGCTGCTGCTACGGCTGCTTACTTGGCAGTTGAGCCGATCTACTTGAATGAAATCGAGCAAGAATTGAGCAATCGCCATAATAAACAGCACGAAAAAGATGATCCTTGGGCTAGCGACATTGCTGCCTGGGTTGAAAAACGTGGAAATCAGCCTTTCACTACAACTGATGTAGTTAGAGAAGCTGTAGGTAAGGAGCTAAAGTTTATGAACAACGTTGATCAAAGCCGAGTCAGTCAGATCCTTGAGCAACTTGGGCTAGAGAAGCCTACAAAGGCAGAGCGAGTGAGCGGTAAGGTAGGAAGATACTGGAGAGCTAAAGAAACTGTAACTGCATAGGACTACCCCAGTTACAGCTTAGACAGGGCTGAGATCCTTTGAGGTAAAGGGTTTCAGCCTTTTCTGTAACCATGTAACAGCGTAACTACAAAAATCAAAAGTTTTCTTAAAATTAATTAATTACATTTTTTGTCAGTTATTTAGTTACGTAGTTATACAAGGAAGGTTTCTATAGTTAGCCAGTTACACAGTTACAGGACAAAGTAGAACTACAGGAGATAAGCCAAAAGCATTGATTTATAAGGGTTTCAGCCCTTTAGACTTGATGCCATATTAAATTCTTCTTCGAGCCTCAAGGGGTATTTTGCAGGGATAGATCAAGCCTAGGACATATGTAGAGCCACAGCGCCTAAAAAATGCCTGGATAACACTACAGATAGTGCTCTTTCAGAATCGCTTGTAAGCTCAGTTACCTGGCTTGACTATGCAGTTAGTCCTGAACCCGAAGACAGACTGAGATTTCATACAAATTAAGCATGTTTTTGGGTGAGTAAATATACTTAGTGCTAATTAAGACTTAAACCTAGATGGGGTATCGCTAAAATGTAGCGAGTCATACAGTTGCCCCTTAGAACTTCATACTGAAGCAATTTTTTAGTTTAGTTAGTCAATTCTTCCGGGTTGAAAGGGAATAGTAAGTATATTGGATAAAATCACCTATTATCAGCGAAAAATGGCTAAAAAAATCGCTACGAAAGAAGGTCTGCTTGAATATTTAGGGATAATTGCTTTGCCAAGTGGAATTCAAGCGATAGCAAAAGTAGTCAATGACTTAGCTGATAAAAATATCGCTATTGAAGGCGAGGCTTTGGAAGCCTTAGGACTTGCATACAAGGGTTTAAGTGGTAGCGTGCAGGAATCCTCTGAACTAATTAATCAACAATTGGAAGCAAGATTTGAGCGCATTGGTTCCCGACATGCATTGCAATTGATAACATTGTGGTCTGAAATAGCTTCTTATGATTTGCCTCAAGAAGTTAAAGAAAGCTTACTTTATGAGCTGCTCGAAAAATGGAATGACCAAGTCAAGCAAGAAAAGCGTATTTTTGGGGAAATCGCAAAAATTGCAGCAGTCGGTGTAGTTGGTCTTGCTCACATCGCAGGAGCTGCTGTGGCTGTGAAATATGCAAGACCTAAAACAATAGGCGATGTTCTAGGCGCTATTCTCAAGATCCGTTAACAGTTCATGCCAAATTATTTTTGTAGTTTAGTCTAATGAAATCCTCCGGCCGTAGTGGGTGCGATACATATACTGGGATAATTGTGCGTTTACTGGAATGGCCTTTGAAAACTTTAGAGACTATGCTCTCCTTCGGCTGTGAACTATTGATATCTTCTCCCCTTTGAGGCAATCTAATGGGTAAATCTGAGCATGATTCGAGCTTTTCTAGCATACTAGAGCTTGCAAAAAGTGGCGACTCTAATGCTATTAACACTCTTATAAGCAGACAGCTTCAGCCTAAGGGAATTAGAGTAAAAACCGTGCTAGAAGGTTCTTGCTTAAAAATTTTTCTAGAGTCAGAAAAAGTTCTTCCAAAGCAGTCTTGTATGAGGTTCATTCAAGATGGTATTTCGAAGCTAAATCCCGCAAAGATCAGTCATGTTAAAATTCATAGCTTAAAGAAAGGAGACTCTCAAATTGTTTGGGAATGCGCATTTTTCACTGGATCTTTCCACGAACGGGATGATGTAATCAAAAACCTTAAAGAAAGCCAATTCAATAAGCATGATCAAACTTTGGTCAACCTAAGAAAATCGGAACAAGAAAGGTCTAACAAATCTAAATTACCGGAAATTTTTCTGGGTCTTAAAAAGCCAAGCATTGCATTAACTAGTTTAGTTATTCTGTCGCCGTTAATAATATTTGGACTTGGTCTTAGATCAAAGCATATTAATCAAAAAAAAGCAGAAGAAGTGGAGCAAGCAAAGCTTCTGTTTAATCATGTTCAAAACTGGATGAACACTCCATTAGCTAATGCATACACTAAGGAGAAGATTTCAGAGAAGATTGGTTCATCTCCAAAATGTGGGCAAACCGATGCAGATAGAAAAATGAAGGAGAGGATGAGTGCAGGATATTATGAAACATGTATTTGGGAAATTAGAGGGATGCCCGTGGGAGCTGTGAGCTATTCTTATAGTGGCAATGATAATACAGGAGAATATCTCTTCGGGATATACAGGGTTGAATTTTAAGCCGTTATCTAGCTATCGAAAAATATTTTTATACCAACTCTTACTAATGTACAGTCCCAACTATATAGCGGTTCCCAATCGGATGCAGTACAAATACAGTAGACGCCTTGTTGGATAAGGGTTGCAGGCCTCTGCACGTACCTCACGCCAACGATAATCGCTATAAACCTAAAAGAATCATCTCAATAATTCACTCTTCAATTGTGTCTAGATTCGGATGAGGATAGAAATTATGCAAAGCGAATATGTTGAAAAAGCAAAATCTGGAGATCTCAAAGCATTCAAAGTTCTGTTGAACCAATCTCTTGGAAGTCAAGGGATTTCCGTAAGGAGTATTGATATAAACAGTGGAGTAATAAGTATTCAACTAAGATCAGCGAAGGGTAAAATAGAGAATACTATTCTAGATAAAGTTAGGCTTAATACAGAAAAACTAGGTATTGATACGGTAGAAAGTGTACGAGTTTATCAGTATCAAGGTAATACCTCCTTTGATCCAATAACCAGAAATAAATTTCCTAACTCCTTACAAGATGGGAATGAATTTAGCTCAAAAAAATTTCCTTTTAATTTTATAAATAAAGTCTACGAGAACGATTTAATACTGAAAAACTTTGGGATAGTATTATTTTTTCTGGGCTTCATTATGATGGGAATAGGACTTATTTATGATCCCCTGAATGGAGATACTTATAATATTGGCGAAATCAGTTTTAAGGAAACATACACAAACACAGGTGGCTTCGTAGCCATATGCGGCTCTATTTTTATAGTCTCCTCAAGAGGTAAATTAGATAGGTGAATTTTGAATCAGCAGAACATAAATTAGGAATCAAATGAATTGCCTTCTTAGCTAATATTGAAATTCTTAACTTAATTCTTAATCTTATGAGTCAAATACCAGGTGGCACAGACTTTGCTGATTGTTTGCAAAAAGCAGTTGAGGATGCTTTGAAAAATCGTGGAAACGTGAATGTTTTGATTGCAGGGAAGACAGGAGTTGGCAAAAGCACTCTGATCAACTCAATATTTCAAGGGAATCTTGCAAAAGTTGGAAATTGCCGCCCAGTTACTCAAAACACAACAGAAATCAGAAAAGAGGGAATACCTTTATCTATTTATGATACAAGAGGTTTAGAAGTTGCGAAGTTTGAAGAAACCTTTTCAGCATTAGAGAAGTTCACTAAAGGGCGTAGGGAGGAAACAGATCCTAATAAACATCTTCATGTCGCTTGGATTTGTATTGCAGAGGATAGCCGCAGATTAGAAGAAGCTGAGATCAAGCTCGCGAGAATGCTTGATCAATACATGCCTGTGATTTGTGTAATTACAAAATCAAGATTTAAGGATAAGGAGTTCAGCAACCATATCCGAGAAGAACTGCCTTTTCTGCGTAATGTAATAAATGTAAGGGCGATTAATGAAATATACCCAAGTAATGAAATATATCCAAGTGGTTATGAGCTGAAGGCTGAAGGCTTAAAAGAACTTGTTGAACTAACTATTGAAGTTGTTCCTGAAAGTATAAGAAATGCTTTTACCGCAGCACAGAAAGTTTCCCTAAAAGCTAAGATTAATCGTGCTCACACAATTGTCGCTACTGCTGCTGCAACTGCCGCCGGAATAGGTGCTGCTCCTGTCCCTTTTGCTGATGCTCTAGGCTTGGTTCCAACACAAGTTAGTATGCTAGCTGGCATTAGTGCCGTGTTTGGTTTGCAGATAACAAGTGCATTCCTAGGAACATTACTATCTGGCGCAATTTTCGGTAGTGGTGGAACAGTTGGAGGAAGACTTTTAGTCGCTAACATGCTCAAACTGATACCTGGTGCTGGATCAGTTGTTGGAGGAATGATCTCAGGCGGTACTGCTGGCGCTTTAACAGCTTTGTTCGGGGAGGCATACATTGCAGCATTATGTGCGCTTTTGAGCAATAATCCCGATGCCCAGCCAACGGCTCTGCAAATTTCTGATGCTTTCAGAATAGAACTTCAGAGAAAAAAGTTGTCATTTGGGAACAACTAATTTTCTCTATAGTTTTGTATTCGCTTGATTTTCTTTCGATTCTCACTCCACAATCACATATCTTGTCAAAACTCGCATTACCTCATTGACCTTACCCACGGGTAAAGGCTTGCTCCATTCCCTGACTTCTGCAAAGCCAACCCTATAGAGTTCGTGGATTACCCGCTCTATTGCATAGGCTGATCCTGTGAGTGTGAGTAAGACTTTTTCACGTCCCGGTTCACCAGTAGGTTGTATTGTCACTGCTGCATGGGTATCAGTGCTGGGTAGGTTTGAGGGTAGGAAGGCTTGAGGCATGATTTTACTGTCCTAAACTATTGTCACAGTCCATTTGGCAAGTGAGTTGAGGATATCACAGTCCATTTGGCATGTATACGCATAATCCGGCTTCTGTAACGATTAGAAGCATGGGAACAGCAGGCAGAGTATTAAAGACAGTCTTAGAGAAGTACGAGATTAGCCAGGGCAAGCTAGCAGCCGTTATGGGTATTGGCTCATCTAATGTGTTTCGCTGGGCTAATGAGCTACGCGATCCTAGTTCTGAGACCGTGTTAGCCATAATCCGAGCACTGTACAAGATTGACTCGAAGGCAGCAGAAGAGTTTAAGGCGCTTTACTTGAGTGACCTTGACGCTAGAGAGCCTTAACCAGCCTTATCCTGTATAGCCATCCTTTTTCGAGCCTCTAAGCCTTCTGTAGGCTCTATGATGCCTTAGAAGCCTTGTCTAGCCTAGAGGTTAGCTAGGTGATGCTAAAAGGTATGATTTGGTTAGGTAGTGGTGATGATAGGGGTTGAGTTTTACCCGTGCAGCTTACGTAAGAGTGCTGCTATGGCTTAAGCGATAACCATTACTTCTGACAAGCTTGATTTATGGATTTCATAGAATTTCATTAGATTGCTGATGGCTAAATCTATGCCTGACTGGAAAGATCAACCGACTAAAATAGCCATTGCTGATCCTGATTCTGGTGATTGGCAGTATCTAACCTTTCCAACCTGGAATGAAGCCAGAGAAGCCATTAATACCGCTAGGCAGCAAGGTAAGCAAGCAGTCTTCTATGACGGGTCAACATTACCTGAACCGCCCACAGATTAAGCCTTAGAACACAACACAAACAGCCTAAAATTGACTATTGGCAGAAACAAGAGTGAATTGACTATCCTTGTAAGCCCTTGCTGTGTAAGCGTTTTGACTGTGGCGGAATTGGTAGACGCGCTAGATTTAGGTTCTAGTGTCTTCGGACGTGAAGGTTCAAGTCCTTTCATCCGCATAATTTTTCAGAAGCGATCGGCTGCTTTCTGCTGAGAAGGCTTTCGGTTTGGTTAGGAATCTGTGGGTTAATGGTGTACCAGGCGGCCAGTACTTCTGCCGCAGAGAGATGCAACGCGTTCGCGTTGCGGAGCAAAATGACTTCGCTCAACCTTCAGCGATCGAGGACTGAGCGAAGTCGAGGGCATTTAAGCGGGGTCTTGGCCTTGGTTAAGAGTCTGCTAGCTGGGACATCTATAAAGTATTCACGAAAAGTAATCGCGAACTAACCACTCTAGGTGAGCGATTGATCCTGGTTGCCGCCGACCTATCTGACTAGCGCTATACCCAGAGCCTACGCCTAGGGGCCGGCAAAAATAGCTTCCTCTAAATCTTGGCGACTCAGGGAGTATTTAAACACCCGCTGCATATCTTTGCCGTCGGTCCCGGCGCTAATGTAGCGCACTACAATGCAGTCGGTTTCGAGAATAATTTCGGCTTCCCAGCGGGGCCGCACGATGCGCCAGCAATGGGGAGCCTCACTATCCTGGGTGCAGCCCTGCTGGTGCAGCCAGGCTTCGATATCAGGCAGGGGATGATTGTAAAGAGGGGTAGTGGCAGACGGAAGGGCCATAGAAGCAGGGATATAGGTCAAATAGAACAGGGTTGTGGAGGTACTGCGATCGCCATAGGCTAACTAAGCATCGCCCATGCCGCCAGCGATCGCCTCACTACAGCCAGGTCGGCGATGGGGACGACGGAGGAGCTGAACGTTGGGGGGGCACCGGTAGAGTTGGTGCTGGTGCCGATGCTGCCCCTGAGAGCGACTCGTCCCCCTCTCCCTGGGCCGGGTAGGTCGTTAAGATCTCGGCCTTTAGGGCGTCTAGATCTAGTTCAACATTGTACTCTCCTCGAGTTAGACCCACCGTGAGCACCAGGGCTAAGCAAGCCACAAAGGTCAGGCCCAGAATGAACAGAGCAAAGATTTCCCCGGCAGACAGAGGACGATCGGTGGGGTCGAGGTACATGTTGGCGGGCTCGCGCCGCTGGGGGGTAGCGGAACGGGTGAGGGGCTCTAGGGGCTGCATCACCGAGATACGAGAATAGCCCACCTGCTGATCGTAGGCCCAGCGGCGATCCGGGCTGCTAAGAATGGCGTAGGCTTCGTTCAGCTGCTGAAACTTCTCGGTGGCTTCGGGTGCAGGCAGGTCTGTAGTGTCCGGGTGGTATAGCTTGCTGAGATCGCGAAAGGCCCGGCGAATCTGCTGCGGGCTAGCGGTAGGCTTGACCCCCAATTGATCGTAATGGGTTTTGGGTTTTGGGTTTACGTCAGGCATAGCATCCCACTGGCAGAGCAATTGTCACCGGGCACAGACTGAGGCTACCCCGGCGCCAGCTCCCAATCCTCCGCCGAGCGAGTCAGCCGAATTTGGGCCAGGGTAAACACCACCGGAATCACCCGACTGTAGTTGGTGGCCACGGCCCGCCAGCCCAGGTCGGCCAAAAACCAGCCCCACAGTGCCGGCCCCAGGACTGAGAATACGGCCTTGGTGGCTCCGTAGCGGGCGGCACTAGCGGCCACCCCTTGGGACGCCATGCGCAGGGCAAACCGCTGCTGAATTTGGGCCACCACCGAACCGCCGCCCTTCACCGCTGCCTGGCGCACTACCTCGTAACGGGCGATCTGAAAGGCCATTTGCCGGGTAATTTGCTGTAGTAGCCAGGGTTGGAGCACGGCGCTAAGGGCAACAGCACCGCTGCCCTTAGCCAGCAGCGCTAGGGGATTGGCCTGAAGGGATAGGGGCAGTGCCTCAAACTGGGCGGAACCGGCCAGGGACTGGGTAAGGGATTTCTGCAGGCGATCGCGCTCTGCCCTAGGCAGCTTTTTCAGATTGCTGCGGAGCAAGTGCAAGAACACCTCTGCCTCTAAATCATCGGTCGACCAGGCGGCACCGTAGGGCACCTTGAGATAGTGACAAATCTGAATCAGCGCCTGGCGATAGGTAACCCGCTGGCTCTGACCGTGGATCACCGTAAGCCCATCCGCAGCTAAAAACCGAAAGCGCTGTTCCAAGCGGTCAAGCCACTGCTGTCGAGGGCCGCTTTGGATCGCCAACGGATCGGCGTTTTGCAAATAGTCTAGCGGGTTGAACCGGGGCCGAAACAGCATTTCTGTGAGGGCCTGAAGTTCTTCGTCTGTTGCTAGCTCCAGGGCAGACCGCAGCTCATCCACCGGGCGTCACCGTTTTTAAAAACTGTCTAACATTTTTACACAATTCCCCAAGATAGGATGTTGGGCAACGGCGGCAGAATAAAATTTGGGGCGAAACGACGATGGACGATGTGGTGGTGATTGGGGCAGGGCTCAGTGGGCTAACGGCGGCCCGGCGGCTCCATCAGGCCGGCTACCGCGTGCGGATCGTTGACAAGTCCCGAGGGTTGGGGGGACGCTTAGCCACTCGGCGGCTGGGCTCTACCGCCATAGACCACGGCTGTCGATACCTGCAGCCCTTTGGGGAAGACGTTCAGAGCACAATTCCAGCGCTGTTGGAGGCTGGGGTGCTGCGGCCCTGGCAGCCAGAAACCTTTACCCTAGCGGCTGACAATTCCATCAGCCCCAGGGCGGTGGGAACGCTCTACGCAGCTCCCCAGGGCATGAGTGCGATCGCCAAAGCGCTGGCCCCAGGGCTGACCATCCACCGCCAGTGGCGCGCCACCGCCCTGACAACGGTACCCCAGGGCTGGAGAATTGAAGGAGAGTCCCTAGCCGCAGATACCCCGGCCGAGCCTGAGGTATTTAGCGCACGAGCGGTAGTTGTGGCTATCCCCGCCCCCCAGGCCGCCGATCTAATGGCCGCTGCCGCCCAGCAGAATGAGGCCGTTAAAACCCTAGTGCAACAGATTCAGACCGTAGAGTTCGAGGCGGTGATGACCGTTATGGCCGGCTACGGGTCCCGTATTTCCGGCCGCCTGCCCATGCAAACAGCCACTGGGGGCTGGATGATTTTGGCGGAAACTCACCCAACCCTGAGATGGATAGGCCTAGACAGTAGCAAACGCACCGACCCTGAAGAGACGGTGGTAGTGCTGCACAGCAGTGCTGCATTTGCAGACAGAGTCATCGATCGCCCTGATTTAGACACTATTGGCCAAGAGCTCCTGGCCACGGCAGCGGCTTTGGGGGCATGGCTTAAAACCCCAGATTGGATACAGGTGCACCGCTGGCGCTACGGCTTTGTGCGTCTACCCCTAGGTACCGCAGTGCTCAGGTCCCCGGTCTTGCCACACCTGGTGGGCTGTGGCGATTGGTGCAGCGGGGGCAACGCGGAGGGCGCGATTGCCTCAGGTAACCACGCCGCTGACCACATGGTCAGAACCCTGGAGCGTCCGAGTCCCGAAACAGCCTTGATCTAGGCGTTGTTGCTGGAGTAGTCGCTACTCTCTTTTTCTTCGCTATTATCGTCATCCGTTGCGCCAGTGTTGTTGCGGCGGAAGAAGCGCTGGTTACCCGTCCGCTTTTTGCGGAATTTGCGGGCGTAGGCTTGATTTCGTAGGGCTTTTTCTTTCTTAGGGTTGCGACGCTTAGACATTCAATAACCTCAGACAACAGGGCAGACGAGATCAGTAAACAAGGACACGGCACCTACAGCAGGGAAATAACCCTGATCTCAAGCTTAAGGACGCAGTATCTGCCATTATCTAAGCAGCTAAAACTCCTAAGCTGGACAATCTGCCCGCACCGGCATTCGTTACCCACGACATGCCAAAACTAGAGATTTACTGTAACACATAGGGAAGCCAAGGCTAGTCCCCATTTTGATGGCAAGCAGCCCAGGACTGTCCACCGGATGACGGGCGATTATCCGGCTCCCGGTGAGATTGGGGTTAGGACTGACTGGAACTCAGTACCTTTTCAGCCTCAGTTGGATCGGGATTGGCCTCCGGGGTATCGGCCTCGGAGGGGGGTACCACCTGCCAGAACTTGGGTAGGTAATTATTCCAGTTAGCCAGCACCGCTTGGGCTTTAGGACTACCGGTATGGGCTAGGTGGGCCTCAATCAGCAGCCTCAACTGGGCTTCCCCAGCGGGGGTAATCACCCGCTGAACCTTGACGATCTCGGGGTTGACCCGTACCGGAAAGCGGCCGCTTTCATCCAGGAAGTAGGCCAGGCCACCGGTCATACCAGCGCCCACGTTGCGGCCCACGGGGCCGAGCGCCACCACAACTCCACCGGTCATGTACTCGCAGCAGTGGTCCCCGGCCCCTTCAATCACCGCCTGCCCCTTAGAGTTGCGGACGGCAAACCGCTCTCCAGCGGTGCCCAGAGCGTAGAGGGTACCGCCAGTGGCCCCGTACAGACAGGTGTTGCCCACAATCACGTTGGTAGACGGGTCGTAGGTGATACCGGCAGGGGGCTTCACCACAATTTCGCCACCGTGCATCCCCTTGCCCACGTAGTCATTGGATTCACCTACCAAGGTCAGGGTCATGCCGGGTAAGTTAAAGGCACCAAAACTCTGGCCGGCGCTGCCCTTAAAGTTCAGGTTGAGCTGCCCTTCAAAGCCAGAGTTGCCGTACTTTTCGGCGATCGCTCCCGCTACCCTTGCCCCCACGGTGCGGTCGGTATTCACCACGGTGTAGGTCTTCGTCACCGTGCCCTGGTTTTGTATGGCCCGCTGAATCTCTTCATCGGCCAGCATTTCATCGTCGAGCACCGGGCCGTTGCTGTGGACGGCGCCATGGTTGAGCCAGGTGCGATCGCTGCGGCTATCGGGCAAGTTCATCAGGGTGGTCAGATCCAGGGCGCTTGTCTTCGCCAGGGTCACCCCGGCCCGAGGCTTGAGCAGGTCGGCCCGACCCACGATGTCGACGATCGAGGTGTAGCCCAGGCGAGCCAGCAGCGATCGCACCTCTTCGGCAATGTAGTAGAAGAAGTTGACCACATGCTCGGGCACCCCGGTAAATCGCTGGCGCAGCTCTTCTTTTTGGGTGGCCACCCCCACCGGACAGTTGTTGGTGTGGCAAACCCGAGCCATAATGCAGCCCTCAGCAATCATGGCAATGGAGCCAAAGCCAAACTCCTCGGCCCCCATCAGGGCACCCATGACCACATCCCAGCCGGTTTTGAGGCCACCGTCGACCCGCAGGGTAACGCGATCGCGCAGCTCATTCTCCATCAGCACCTTGTGCACCTCGGTGAGGCCCAGTTCCCAGGGCACCCCGGCGTGCTTAATAGAGCTGAGGGGCGAGGCGCCGGTGCCGCCGTCGTGGCCCGACACCTGAATTACGTCGGCGTTGGCTTTAGCCACCCCGGCGGCAATGGTGCCAATGCCGACCTCAGACACCAGCTTCACCGATACCCCCGCCCGGGGATTGATCTGGTGCAGGTCAAAAATCAGCTGGGCCAGATCTTCGATGGAGTAGATATCGTGGTGGGGCGGCGGCGAAATCAGGGCAACGCCGGGTTTTGAGCGGCGCAGCATGGCGATGTAGGGGCTCACCTTTTTGCCAGGCAGCTGACCGCCTTCCCCGGGCTTAGCACCCTGGGCCAGCTTGATTTCAATCTGATCGGCATGCATCAGGTACTCGGGGGTGACCCCAAAGCGGCCTGAGGCGACCTGCTTAATCACAGAATTAGCCGTGTCGCCATTCCTCAGCCCGCGCAGGTGGGGGAAGGTGGGGGAGTTGCCCTCGGCATCGACATCGGAGAGGACTTTAAAGCGGACCGGGTCTTCGCCCCCTTCCCCAGAGTTGGACTTACCGCCGATGCGGTTCATGGCCACCGCTAGCACCTCGTGGGCCTCGCGAGACAGCGCTCCCAGAGACATGCCCCCGGTGCAGAAGCGGCCCATGATCGCCTCAACGGACTCTACCTGATCGATGGGGATTGGCTGACGATCGCCCTCGAAGTCGAGTAGGTCCCGCAGAGCGGTAATCGGGCGACCTTCCAGCTGAGCGCGATACAGCTCGTAGTGGTCGTACTGGCGATCGGCCACGGCCTTGTGCAGCAGCTTGGTCATGGCGGGGTTGTTCATGTGGTACTCGCCGCTGGGTCGCGACTGCACAAAGCCCATGTTTTGCAGGCGCTTGGCGGTGAGTTCCGGGAATGCCCGCTGGTGAAAGCTAATGGTTTCCTGGGCCAGTTCTGCCACAGAAATGCCCCCTAACCGAGACGTGGTGCCGCGAAAAGCCAGATCTAGCAGGTCGGGGCCGATGCCGATGGCCTCAAAAATCTGCGCCCCGCGGTAGCTAGTAATCAGCGAAATTCCCATCTTGGAAAGAATTTTCAGCAGCCCCGCATCCACCGCCTTGCGATAGTTGTCCTGGGCTCCGTTGAGGGTCGACACCGGCAGCTTGCCCGTTTCCATCAGCTTTTGGGTGCGGCCATCATTCCACCAGTGGCGCACCGACTCCAGCGCCAGGTAGGGACACACGGCGCTGGCCCCATAACCAATCAGGCAGGCAAAATGGTGAGTGCTCCAGCACTGGGCTGTATCCACCACCAAAGAGGCATGCATCCGCAGCCCGTTGCGAATGAGGTGGTGGTGTACGGCTCCCACGGCCAGCAGGGGGGGAATGTAGCTGGTTTCAGCGCCCAGGCCAGCCGGATTACCCTGAGTATCCACGCGATCGCTCAACACCAGAATGGTACTGCCGGCCTTGACCGCTTCATCGGCGCGATCGCACAGGTCTGCCACCGCCTTTTCTAAGCCCACCGGGCCATCGGCAATAGAATATAGAGTGGATAGGGTAGCCGTAGCGAAGCCAGAGTTGTGGATCTGCTCCAGTTCCACCTCGTTGATCACCGGGCTTTCCAAATGCAGCAGGCGGGCATACTCCGGCTGCTCATCGAGCAGATTGCCCTGGCTCCCCAGCTGGGTAGTAAGCGACATCACCAGCCGTTCCCGCAGGGGATCGATAGCCGGATTGGTGACCTGGGCAAAGCGCTGCTTGAAGTAGTCGTAGAGCAGGTGGGGCTTGCTCGATAGCACCGCGTGGGGGGTATCGTCGCCCATGCAAAAGGTGGGCTCCTTCGCCTGGGCCGCCATATCCTGAATGATCATGTCCAGGTCTTCGGCGGTGTAGCCAAAGGCGCTCTGCTGGCGCAGCAGATCCTCAGCCCCGTAGAGGGCAGTTTCGCTAAACAGCTGGGGCTGCAGCTCAGCTCGGTGATCCTTCAGCCACTGGCCGTAGGGGTGACGGGTGGCCACCCGCTGCTTAATCGTCCAGTTCTTGAGAATTTCCTGGCTGTGCAAATCCACCGCAATCATCTGGCCGGGGCCAAGCCGCCCCTTTTCCACCACAGACTCGGGGGCGACATCCAGCACCCCCGCCTCCGAGGACACCATCAGCAGGTCATCCTTGGTAATTACGTAACGGGCCGGACGCAGGCCGTTGCGATCCAGGGTTGCCCCCACCTGGGTACCGTCGCTAAATACGATTAGGGCGGGGCCGTCCCAGGGCTCCTGCAGACCGCTGTAGTAGTTGTAAAAGTCGATGATTTCCGGGTAGGCGTCCAGCTCTGGCTGGTTATTGTAGGCCTCTGGCACCATCATCATCAGGGCTTCCTGGGGCGTGCGGCCCGATCGCACCAGCAGCTCCATCACGTTGTCAAGGTTGGCAGAGTCGCTGTTTTCGGCGTTGACCACGGGCTTGAGGACGTCAAAGCGATCGCCCCAAATCGGGTGGTAGAGGTCAGCCTGGCGCGCCATCATCCAGTTGATATTGCCTACCAGGGTGTTGATTTCACCGTTGTGTCCCAGCAGTCGCATCGGGTGGGCCAGGGGCCACTTGGGCATAGTGTTGGTGCTGAAGCGCCGATGATACACCGCAAAAGCGCTGACGTAGTCGCGGTCGCGCAGATCGCCATAGAAGGCCGCCAGAACCGCTGAACGCACCATACCCTTATACACAATGGTGCGGCAGGAGCAGGAGCACACGTAAAAATCTTTAAGCTTAACCACCAGGTCCTCGGCACCCGGTGCCGCCTCACCCAGGGCCTGGGCCACCAGGTGCAACACCTGACGACGAACCAGGTACAGGGAGCGCTCCAGCGCTTCCCCGGTCGCAGTGGGCGAGACCATCACCAGTTGCTCAATCCGGGGCTGATACTGCTTAGCCAGGGGACCCAGAACCTCAGGATGCACGGGCACCGTACGCCATCCCACCACCGCCAATCCCTCCGCCTGCACCACCTGGTTAAAGGTGTCGCGAATCCAGGCGGCGGCGGCTTCGTGGGTGGGCAGAAAGATCATCGCCACGCCAGTGCGATCGCGCTCCAGCAACCCATGGCCCTGCTCCTCCGCCCAACGGTCCAGCACCGCCCAGGGAATCGCCGTCATCACCCCAGCCCCGTCCCCAGAGTCCTGGTCGGCGCAGCAGCCACCCCGGTGCTCCATGCAGTCGAGGGCCGCCAATGCCTTGATCACTAGGTCATGGCTGGGACGATTCTGGCGATCGGCCAAAAAGCCCACACCGCAGGCATCGCGTTCTTCGACCAGCGACTTTGGACCCCAGTTTGGCCACTCAGAACGGGTTTGTGGCCGGGGTTGATAGGGTTGATTCACAGGTGTACGTCCCATGGAAGAGCAAAACAATGAAGTTAGGGAGGAAAAGCAGGGAAAGGTCCGTTGGGAGACCAATCCAGTCACCAAAGAGGTGACGTCTAGATAAACGACACACTGGGAACAGAAAACCCGGCCAGGAAATGTAACTAACTAGCCGACCGATCCTACGGAGTGGAATCCCTGTGTCCTGGGCTTGGGGCAGAATCCACGACTCGGCTGGTTCATCGTGCCCTGGTTAAAACGTTCCGGCCAATCTTCCCGGATAACTATAAGCACTGGCGCATGCGACGCTGTACTTGATAATTTACAGACTTTATCAGTAGTTTACAAACCTTAGGCCTCATCTTTCCTGTCATTTAGAAACAGCTTCTTAGAATTGAGCGGCGGCAACGGTAGCGATTGTTTCAAAACCCTCCTCCGTCTATCTTTAAAGGCCATACGCCTCAGGTCCGTTATCGCTGCCCCTCATTATTTGTCTTGGCATTGTTCAGACCCGTCCTACACCCCAACAATCCAATGGTTAAGACCAGGTGGTCCCTATCACTCGCGCTTCAACCGCTAGTCCGTCGCTCGCTCCTAAGGAGTGTCGTTGCCATGGGAATGCTGGGGGCGATCGCCCCGCTTCCTGTCCCGGCCCTAGCTACCCCGCTGCCCCGGGCCCAGCTTGAGCAGCAGCGGCTAGCCGTCACCCCCTCTGCCCAAGGCCAGACGGTGGTCATCAACGGCACCCAGGCCACCGTTCCCTGGACAGTTCTCAATGGCCAAATTGGCTTGGCAGACTACGGTGTTACCGATTACTTGGGGGCCACTCTGCTCAGCAGTGGTCAGCCCGATCGACAGCCCGTCCAGTGGTTCACCCCCATCAATCATGCCATAGATCTCCCTGCCTGGATCCAGGGAGGCTATCGCTTTCTCGACATTACCCCACTGGTTCAACAACAGGGGTGGCAGGTGGAGCCGCGGGGTAGCACCCTAATTATCATCCCCCCCCCGGTCCAGGTCATGGCCATGCGTCGAGAGGCGCAGCCGGGCGGCGAGCGCCTCATCATCGATTTATCTGGCCCTAGCCCCGTAGCTTTGTCCCCCAGCGCAGATACCCTCCGACTCACCCTGGGGGCAACCGCTGGGACCGCTGTTCTCAATGCCGCTACAGCGGTTCCAGCAGGTGCTTATCTAGGATCGCTGATGGCCACCTCCGGAGTCGGGGGCACCCGGATAGAGGCCAGTGCCAGCCAGCCACCGCGAGTAACCACTCAATCTAGCCCGAATCCCAATCGGCCCTATCAGGTGGTTATCGATGTGCGTCCCGACAGCCTTCAACCCCATAGCATCGCCTGGGCCCCTGGGCTCCGTTGGCAACAGCGGTATATTGCCGTTGCCGGACAGCCCTTTCCGGTCTACTGGCTGCAAATTGACCCAACCCAGGTGCGCCTTCGCCCGATCTGGACAGATCCCACCACAGCCACAGGAATAGCACCGCTAACCACCATCGCTCAGCGCTGGCAAGCTACAGCGGCCATTAATGCCGGCTTTTTCAACCGCAATAACCAGTACCCCCTAGGGGCCGTGCGCTCTGATAACCAATGGATCTCAGGCCCCATTTTGAGCCGCGGCGTCGTGGGCTGGAATGACCAGGGCCAGGCCCGTATGGAGCGCTTGGCCCTGAGGCAAACCCTCACGACTGCTGCAGGTCAGACTTTTCCCATCCAAGCTATTAACAGTGGCTACGTGCAGGCGGGTATCGGCCTCTATACCCCGACCTGGGGACCAACCTATCAGCCCATTTTGGAGGGCGAGACCGTTGTCACCATAGTGGATGGAGTCGTCACCGCGCAGCAATCCGCCGGCACTATCGGCCCAGGCGGACTCGCCATTCCCTCCAATGGCTACCTGCTCGCCCTGCGATCCTACGCTACGGCAGCTCAAGCACTATCGCCGGGGCAAGCGATCGCCCTAGACTCCGAACTGTTGCCCTCCACCCTAGCCCCTTTCCCTAACCTGGTGGGGGGCGGGCCACTGCTGATCCGCGATGAGGCCCTTGTCCTAGATGCCCAACTCGAGCAGTTCAGCCCCGCCTTTGGCACCCAGGCGGCCCCCCGCAGCGCCATCGGCCTCACCTCCAGCGGCGAGATCTTGCTGGTAGCTGTTCACCATAGCCCCCTTGGCCCTGGCCCTACCCTCAGTCAGCTAGCCCAAATCATGGTGCAACTGGGCAGCACCAATGCCCTAAATTTAGACGGCGGTAGCTCCGCCAGTCTTTACCTTGGGGGGCGGCTGATTAACCGATCACCTGCGACAGCGGCGCGGGTTAACAACGGGATCGGTTTATTTCTTGAATGATTTAGGCCCGGGTAGCCTCTGGGTTCAGGGTTTCCAGGTTGACTCCCCAACCTTCTTAGGTGAATTCTGACAACAAAAATCCCCACCATTCGGAATCTTTCTAAAGGGCGCAGGGCCTGCGCTCCTACCTCGGGGTATTTTCTTGCTCGAAAATTTCCTTAACGCCCCCAACGTCTTAACGCCCCCAACGGGAGGCTGTAAAGACTTTATGTAGTTACAGCCTAGGCCAGACGAATGCCCTTGTCGACCGATTTCTCCTTGCTAAACTATTAGCTGAAATGTTGCGTGGGCCGCTCGGCTCCTAGAGCCCGCAGTTGACCTCGAAAATTCCACTGCAAACGGGCAATCTAGAGCTATCTAGCTCAATTTGAACAATAAATCGAGTCCAGGCCTGGATGTCAGAATTCATAGGAGAATTGTTATGCAAAAACTAGAAGAGTCCATTCAGCCTGCTTCCCTGGCCCTGGCCACCAGCAACGGCAAAGGTAACAGCAAGGTAATCGATGAAACGGGCCTGCGCCCTTGGGGGAGCTACACAGTCCTAGAGGAGGGTCGGGGCTACAAAATCAAGCGCATTGAGGTCAAACCGGGCCATCGTCTGAGCCTTCAAATGCACCACCACCGCAGTGAGCACTGGATTGTTGTCTCTGGCACGGCTAAAGTGGTCTGTGGGGACAACGAAATCCTCCTGTCCACCAACCAGTCCACCTACGTACCTCCTTGCACCCGGCACAGGCTCGAGAACGTGGGCGTTCTGCCCCTAGTGCTAATTGAGGTACAAAACGGCGAGTACCTTGGCGAAGACGATATTGTGCGCTTCCAAGACGACTATTCTCGAGTTGAAACCATTTAGGTTTTGCCTACGGGGTTTGCCTAAATTTTGGTCAGCTGCATGAAATGAGCAGGGAGCGGTGATGCTAAGCTCGGCATCACCGCTTTACGTTTTAGCTACACAAATTTTAATTATGCAAATTCGCCCCGCCGCCGCCCAGGAGATCACTCGCCTGCTCAACCGTCAGGCCACCTCCACTGGCGATCGCCCCCGCCATGCCTACCTCACCCTAGAGCCAAGTGGCTGTGCCGAATGGACCTACCGTCTCACCGCAAGCCCAGAGCCTCAGCAGGCCATCACGGTGCTTGACTGCGGCAGCAATATTAGCCTAGCGGTTTCTAAAGTTCACCTAGACCTCCTCAAAGACCTCACGATTGACTACGCAGAAGATCTTATGGGTGGCGGGTTTCGGTTTATTAATCCGATCGCCCAGCGCACCTGTGGCTGCGGCAATGCCTTTGCTCTCAGTGCCGAGACTTCGGTAGCCGAAGACTGCACCACCCCAGGGCGACCCACCCTCTAAAGTCCCCTCAATATTTCTGCATCCCAATGCCCAGAGCAGAATCATGTCTCAGTGTTTGACCAAAGGTCTTGAACAGTGCTAGCATTGGACCTTGTGAAAACTTCGAGTTTTATCGCCGTAGCAGCAGAAGCATCCTATGCCCACGATTCAGCAACTCATTCGGAGTGAGCGTCAAAGAGCCGAGAAAAAGACCAAATCTCCCGCCCTAAAGAGCTGTCCTCAGCGCCGGGGTGTCTGTACCCGCGTGTATACCACCACCCCCAAAAAGCCTAACTCGGCACTGCGTAAGGTGGCACGGGTGCGTTTGACCTCCGGCTTCGAGGTCACGGCCTACATTCCGGGCATTGGCCACAACCTTCAGGAGCACTCCGTTGTCATGATTCGTGGCGGTCGGGTGAAGGATCTGCCTGGGGTTCGTTACCACATTATTCGCGGCACTCTGGATACCGCCGGCGTGAAAGATCGCCGCCAGGGTCGTTCTAAATATGGGGCAAAGCGTCCTAAAGGGTAGGACTGAACCAGGGCATTGAGCGGTTTTTCTTTCTACTCCCCTTGCCCCTAGAAAGGTCACTCCCTACAGGTTTTCTGTCATTTAATGATTGGCGGAAGTCTTTAGTTTCAGCCTTTAGAGGCGGTCTTTGTTCACTTAGTCAGCCTTTTTTGTCAGAGCAGTTAGCCTTTAATCATCGGAATTTGAATCATGTCCCGCCGTACCGTTATCCAAAAGCGTCCCATCCCCCCCGATTCCGTCTACAACAGTCGGCTTATTACGATGATGAGTCGACGACTGATGACCAGCGGCAAGAAGTCTCTGGCTGACAAAATTATCTATGCCTCCTTTGGCATCATCAAGGAGCGTAGTGGCGGTGATCCTCTGGAGGTTTTTGAGCGGGCAGTGCGCAATGCTTCTCCCCTGGTGGAGGTGAAGGCACGCCGGGTCGGTGGTGCCACCTACCAGGTTCCCATGGAAGTGCGATCAGAGCGTAGCGTTGCCCTGGCCCTGCGCTGGCTCACCCAATTTGCCCGGCAGCGTCCTGGCAAGTCTATGGCGATTAAGCTGGCCAATGAGTTAATGGATGCAGCCAACGAAACCGGCGGTGCTGTGCGCAAGCGTGAAGAAACCCACCGCATGGCAGAGGCTAACAAAGCATTTGCCCACTATCGTTACTAGGGCAGGACAGCTATTCTGGCTTCAGAATGCCTAGCCCGTCGGCGATCGCTGTTTCTGCTTCCTAGAATAAGTTTTTTCCAGAATGCCGAAACGGCTGGTCATAGAATTGCGAGGAGGTAGCTGTGGCACGAACAACGCCCCTGGAGCGGGTTAGAAATATTGGCATTGCTGCTCATATTGACGCGGGCAAAACTACTACCACCGAGCGCATTCTGTTCTATTCGGGCATCGTTCACAAAATTGGCGAGGTGCACGAAGGTACGGCGGTTACCGATTGGATGGAACAGGAGCGGGAGCGGGGGATTACCATCACCGCTGCGGCCATTACTACCCACTGGCGCGATAACCAGATCAACATCATTGATACTCCTGGTCACGTTGACTTCACCATTGAGGTCGAACGTTCCATGCGCGTCCTAGACGGGGTAATTGCGGTATTTGACTCGGTGGGTGGGGTGCAGCCCCAGTCAGAGACGGTGTGGCGTCAAGCAAATCGCTACAGCGTTCCCCGCATTGCCTTTGTCAACAAGATGGATCGCACCGGGGCTGATTTCTTGAAGGTGTGCGGCCAACTGCGCGATCGCCTAGGTGCAAATGCCGTACCGATTCAGCTTCCCGTGGGCGCTGAGGGCGACTTTCGAGGGGTCGTCGATTTGGTCGCCATGCGCGCCCGCATTTACCACGACGATCTCGGGCAAAACTTTGACGATACAGAGATACCAGCCGATATTCAAAATGTGGCAGAGGAGTATCGAGCCAAGCTAGTTGAAGCGGTGGCTGAAACCGACGATGCCCTGATGGAAAAATACTTTGAAGGGCAACCGCTATCTCCCGACGAAATTGCAGGCGCCCTGCGCAAAGGAACCATTCAGGGCACTATTGTGCCGGTTTTGTGTGGCTCGGCCTTCAAAAATAAAGGAGTTCAGCTGCTGCTAGATGCGGTTGTGGACTATCTGCCTTCCCCCCTTGAGGTACCGCCGATTCAGGGGCATTTGCCCAACGGTGAACTGGCTGAGCGACCTGCCGATGACGACGTCCCTCTAGCAGCCTTGGCATTTAAGATCATGGCTGATCCCTATGGGCGGCTCACCTTTGTGCGGGTCTACTCTGGGGTGCTCAAAAAGGGCAGCTATATTTACAACGCCACCAAAGATAAAAAAGAGCGCATCTCTCGATTAATTGTGCTCAAGGCCGATGATCGCATTGAGGTCGATGAGCTGCGGGCTGGTGATCTAGGCGCTGCCATTGGCCTCAAAGATACTTTTACCGGCGACACCATCTGCGGTCCTGCCGATCCCATTGTGCTAGAATCCCTCTTTGTGCCCGAGCCGGTGATCTCGGTGGCGGTAGAGCCCAAGACCAAGCAGGATATGGACAAGTTAGCCAAGGCGCTACAATCCCTCTCAGAAGAAGATCCGACGTTTCGGGTCAGCACCAATCCTGAAACCAACCAGACGGTGATTGCGGGCATGGGTGAACTCCACCTCGACATTCTCGTCGATCGCATGCTGCGCGAATTCAAAGTAGAAGCTAATATCGGTGCGCCCCAAGTGGCCTACCGGGAAACCATCCGCAAAGCCACCAAAGCCGAAGGCAAATTCATTCGCCAAAGCGGTGGCAAGGGTCAGTACGGCCATGTGGTGGTCGAGGTTGAGCCTGCCGAAGAGGGCAGCGGTTTTGAGTTTGTGTCCAAGATCGTAGGGGGGACAATTCCGAAGGAATATATTGCCCCCGCCGAACAGGGCATGAAAGAGGCCTGCGAATCTGGTATCCTAGCTGGGTACTCAGTAATTGATTTAAAGGTTACTCTGGTAGATGGGTCTTACCACGATGTAGACTCATCAGAGATGGCTTTTAAAATTGCCGGGTCAATGGCGATGAAGGAAGCCGTCTTAAAGGCGTCTCCTGTCCTTCTAGAGCCGATCATGAAGGTCGAGGTTGAAGTTCCAGAAGATTTTCTGGGCGACGTCATGGGAGATTTAAACTCCCGCCGGGGCCAGATCGAGGGTATGGGAACAGAGATTGGCGTTGCAAAGGTTACAGCCCATGTTCCCCTAGCTGAGATGTTTGGTTATGCTACCGACATCCGCTCAAAAACGCAGGGTCGGGGCATTTTTTCGATGGAATTTCGCAACTACGGCGAGGTTCCTCGAAACGTGGCTGAGGCCATTATCTCTAAAAACACTGGGAACGCTTAGAAAGGAAAGGACAAGTAACGTAAATGGCACGCGAAAAGTTTGAACGCAATAAACCCCACGTCAACATCGGCACCATCGGTCACGTTGACCACGGCAAAACCACTCTGACGGCCGCTATCACCATGGCGTTGGCGGCGGCAGGTGGCGCTAAGGCTCGCAAGTATGATGAGATCGATGCGGCACCCGAAGAGAAAGCCCGTGGTATTACCATCAACACGGCCCACGTGGAGTATGAGACTGAAACTCGCCACTATGCCCACGTTGACTGCCCTGGCCACGCTGACTATGTGAAGAACATGATTACGGGTGCTGCCCAGATGGATGGTGCCATCCTGGTCTGTTCTGCGGCCGATGGCCCTATGCCCCAAACTCGGGAGCACATTCTGCTGGCGAAGCAGGTGGGCGTACCTAGCATTGTTGTCTTTCTGAATAAGCAAGATCAGGTAGATGACGAAGAGTTGCTAGAACTGGTTGAGCTTGAAGTGCGTGAGCTCCTGAGCTCCTACGACTTCCCCGGTGACGATATCCCCATCACCTCAGGGTCTGCACTGCTGGCGGTGGAAGCGCTGACGGCTACCCCTAAGATTGTTCGCGGTGAAAACGAGTGGGTCGACAAAATCCTAGCGCTGATGGACAGCGTGGATGATTACATTCCCACCCCTGAGCGCGATATCGATAAGCCCTTCCTGATGGCCGTTGAGGACGTATTCTCGATTACAGGTCGGGGTACCGTAGCCACCGGGCGAATTGAGCGCGGCAAGGTCAAGGTTGGTGAGACCGTTGAGCTGGTCGGTATTCGCGACACCCGTAGCACCACGGTTACTGGGGTTGAGATGTTCAAGAAGAGTCTTGAAGAAGGCATGGCCGGTGACAATGCTGGGTTGTTGCTCAGGGGTCTTCAAAAAGAGGACATTGAGCGCGGCATGGTGCTGGCTAAGCCCGGCAGCATCACCCCTCACACCCAGTTTGAGTCTGAGGTCTACATCCTCAAGAAAGAAGAGGGTGGTCGTCACACTCCCTTCTTCCCCGGCTACAAGCCTCAGTTCTATGTGCGGACCACCGACGTAACCGGCAGCATTATTGCCTTTACCGGTGACGATGGTAGTGATGCCGAAATGGTTATGCCCGGCGATCGCATCAAGATGACCGTAGAACTCATCAACCCCATCGCCATTGAGCAGGGGATGCGCTTTGCCATTCGGGAAGGTGGCCGCACCGTGGGAGCGGGCGTGGTTTCCAAAATTCTGAAGTAGCCTAGCGCTAGTTTCTTGAAGACAGGAGTGGGCCTCCAAGGGGTTTACTCCTGTCTTTCATTTCCAGAACCGGTTACGTTTTGTACCTTGACAATTTATTTTCCTAAGACCTATGGCTACTATTCAGCAACAGAAGATTCGCATTCGCCTCAAAGCCTTTGACCGCAGACTGCTTGACACCTCCTGCGAAAAAATTGTCGATACCGCCAACCGCACCAACGCTACAGCCATTGGCCCGATCCCGCTACCGACCAAGCGCCGTATTTACTGCGTGCTGCGCTCTCCCCACGTGGACAAAGATTCTCGCGAGCACTTTGAGAGCCGCACCCATCGCCGTATTATTGATATTTACCAGCCCTCCTCTAAGACTATCGATGCCCTGATGAAGCTGGATTTACCAGCTGGGGTTGATATCGAAGTCAAACTCTAGAATTAAACAAGTCCAGCAGCAGGGTTCTGCCTGTAGGAAAACTACAGATCCCTAAATGGACTGTTCTAGCTGATTAAACCCGTCAAATGCTCTGTGTTTGGCGGGTTCTTCCTTTTTTACGGTCTGAAGCATAGTGGGTAACTATTGCCTCCATCGACGGCATTTTGCAGGGCAGTTGGGTTAGAATACCCCTATGTAAACAAGTGTTACAGCCTGCCTTGCCTTAGCACGGCGTGCTTGAATCCCGCAAGAGGCGATAATGGCATTCTCTGAGTCCATATCTGTGCGAGAGCTACCGCTTTTCCCTTTACCTGAGCTGGTTTTATTTCCGGGGAGGCATCTGCCGCTTCACGTCTTTGAACCTCGCTACCGCATCATGATGAACACCGTGCTGCAAAGCGATCGCCGCTTTGGGGTGCTCATGCTAGACCCCTCGACCGGTCAACCGGCTAATGTGGGCTGCTGCGCTGAAATCCTGCACTACCAGCGGATGCCTGACGATCGGCTGAAGATTCTTACCATCGGTCAGCAACGGTTTCGCCTGCTCAGCTATGTGCGCGAAAAGCCCTATCGGGTTGGGCTAGTGGAGTGGGTTGAGGACAAGCCCACCAGCCAAGACCTTAGTCCTTTGGCCTCTGATGTAGACCGTCTGCTGCGGGATGTGGTTCATCTTTCGGCTAAGCTCACCGATCAAGATATCGACTTACCCGACAATATCCCGGACATTCCCATCGAGCTGTCCTACTGGGTAGCTAGCAATCTCCACGGGGTTGCCCTGGAGCAGCAGGCACTGCTAGAAATGGACGACACAAGCGTGCGCCTGGAGCGGGAGGCCGAAATTCTCACCTCCACCCGGAATCATCTAGCCGCTCGTACCGCCCTTAAGGAAGTTCTGGAATAGTCTGGGTCCTAGCCTTCGCAGCCGCTAGGCTGGGATCGATGGTCATCAGATCGTAGGTGCCAAAGTTGACCAGGGCCTCGGTGCAGCTCAGCAGTTCAGCCAGGGCCTTCTGCCGAATGGGGGCGGGGTGGCTAGTTTCTAGGTCGACAAAAAACAGGTATTCTCCCAGCGATCGTTTCGTAGGGCGAGATTCGATACGGCTAAGATTAATGCCGTAGCGCGCAAAGACTTCGAGCGGCTTCAGTAGGGCACCAGGACCATTGACGGGGAGAGTAAACGCCAGGGATGTGTACTTGCCTTCAACAGGGGATGCATTCTGGGAACTGGCGGTAAGGACCCAAAACCTTGTGCAGTTGTCGGTGTGATCGTTAATGCCGTGGGCCAAAATGGGCAGATTGTAGAGCTGAGCCGCCCATTCAGAGGAAATTGCGGCCACGGTATCGTTGTCGACCAGGTGGCCTAGTGCTTCGGTGGTGGAGCGGGTGGCGATCGGTTTGGCCTGGGGTAGGTTGTGCTCGAGCCACCGCTGACACTGGGAAAGCGCCTGCGGGTGAGAATACACAAACTTAATGGCCGCTAGCTTTTTGGCATAGGAGAGGAGCCCGTGGCGAATGGGCATCACCATGGCCCGATAAATTTTGAGCTGCTGGAGCTGCCAGAGCGTATCCAAGGTGGTGGTGACCCCCCCTTCAGTGGAATTTTCTACCGGCACAATGGTAACGGTGGATAGTCCCTCGGCGGTGGCCTGCATAGCCCGGGAAATACTGGGTAAGGCCAATAGCTCGACTGACTGGCCCGTTCGATATTCGAGGTCCAGACTGTAGGCCACCGCCGCCAGTTGGGAGTAGGTCCCCTCGGGACCGAGGTAGGCAATGGTAACGGGCATAGGCGATCGCAGTGCAGGCTTGTTCCATACTACGCCTAGACTGTCGAGCGCTAGCCATAAGGAATAGGGTTAACAGAGCCTTAACCAAAAAACCAGGCTCCTAAGTCGAACAAAGTTGGCGTTCCCCAGTAATATGTAAGGGGTTTTTGCCTGGGTCTTTACTCTGGCGGGGAGGGGTGATGGTGGGTGAAGGCGGGCAGAAAAAAATTGGCGATAGAGCCTGGAATGCTCGGGCGCTAGTTGCTCTAGGGTCAGGGGCTTTTTTGCTGGGTGCGGCGGTGCCCCTAGCGGGGGCCCTCGGCACTGGAGCCATTAATCTTGGCAATGAGAAGGGGGGTGTGGCCACAGGTCAACTCCAGCTCCTAGATCCTGAGCTATTTGTCCTCATTGATGCGCCAGGGGCTGATGCCTTTCCGACCGTGGCCAGCAGCGAGCGACTGTGCCGCCGTCCGGTGGGGCTGACGGCATCAGCCACTAAAGCTGGGGCAGGCAATCAGCTATTTCAGTCGGCCGCGCTGGGTGCTGCTGCTCGCACCCTAGATTCAGAGGCAATCGCCCAGCTGGCGGCAGAGCCCTGGCCCAACATCAGCCCCAAAGCCGCCGAGGCCCGGGTGCCGGTGCTGATGTACCACGATGTCCTCGATCCTCCGGAAGTCTTTTTCGACCTCACTCCCGCAGACTTTGAGGCTCATCTGCAAATCATCCTGGAGAATGGTCTCACCCCCATTAGTGCCGATCAGCTGGTACAGCACCTGCGCACGGGCGCACCGCTGCCGGAAAAACCCGTCCTGATTACCCTAGACGATGGCTATGTGGGGCACTACGAACATGTGCTGCCGCTCCTGCAAAAGTACCAGGTGCCGGCGATGTTCTTTGTGTTTCCTGGCAAGGTCGATGGCACTGTGGTGGGCCGCTCTACCCTCACCTGGGATCAGCTTAAAACCATGGCCGCAGACCCATTGGTTACGATTGCCTCCCATAGCGTGACCCATCCCGCCGATCTGAGGAACCTCAGCGACGAAGATCTGACCTATGAAGTCGTGGAGTCTAAGCGTCGGTTAGAGAGTGAGTTGGGTATCCCCATACGCTACTTTAGCTATCCCGCCGGCCACTACGATGAGCGAGTTGCCCAAGCAGTAGCCGACGCAGGCTATCTGGCGGCTTTTACCATGCGCCAGGAAAATGAACAGTTTGCCGGTGCATCAGAATCGTTGCTGGCCATCGAACGATTTGGCCAGTCTAACCTGTCGGCGTTACTAGATCAGTCCTGGGGTGGTCCCCCAGGGGCCCGGGTCGCACCGGTAGCGGTGGCTGACTCAGAGTTTAACTTTGCTACCCCCGTGGAGAAGCAACCCTTTGAGGTTAATGACCAGTCGTTAACCCTGATCAGCGGCGGGCGGCCGGTGACTATCCACGCCAATAGCCGGTACCAGTTGCCAGAAATTTTAGCCGGGACAAATATCACTGGGGCCGTTGATGGGGGATTTTTCTCCCTTAAATACCTCGACTCCAACGTGATGATTGGCCCAGTACTGAGCCAAAGTACTCGCATGTTTGTACCGGGCTACCCGGGAGAAAATCCTAAGCTCAATGGTCGACCGCTGGTGCTGATTGCGCCAGACCAGGTGCAGTTTGTTCCGTTCGACGCTGCGGCCCACAACACCCTGGCGGGCCTAACCAGGACTCTGCCTGGGGTTACCGATGCCTTTGTCGCCGCCGCCTGGCTAGTCAAGGATGGTTTGCCCCAGCCGGCCAACAGCTTCGGCACCCTATTTGATTACGATGCCCGCCGCCACCGGGCATTTTGGGGCATCAATACCGCCGGCCAGCCGGTAGTTGGAGTATCGCACACCATGGTCGACTCGGTGGAGTTGGGAGAAATGCTCCATCAGGCCGGGCTGCGAGATGCGGTAATGCTAGATTCCGGCGCCAGTACGTCCCTGGTCTATCGGGGCGATTCTATGGTTGGTTACATTCCTCGACCAGTTCCCCATGTGGTCGGCCTAGTGGCTCCAGATGCCCATGATGGTGGCCCCTGTCCGCTGGTGATTGACGAGAAAAATGAAACAGTCCAGAAACGGGCATTGCCCACCCTAGCGGAATGATACGCTGAACCAAATTGGCTCAGTGCCGGGGAATGCTAACGATCGCTGGGGGCAAAGCCATGGGAACCTATGCTCAGTGCCCGATTAACTGCCGAAGCCAGCGTACCAAAAGTAGGTGGCCATCGGAATAATCGTGGCTAGAACCAGCAGCACGATCAAAAGGATGGTGGTATTGCCGCGATTTTCAGCGGTTTCTTCGGCTGTGGCAAAGGTGCCTTCACTGTCAAAGGAATCGTCGAAGGCCGGCGGGCCAGGGTCAGCCTTACCGCTCAACACGGCCACCAGGCGATCGCTAGCCGCCAGAAACGCCTGATTGTACTTATCGCCTTCTAACAGCGGAAAGAGTACGGTTTCCTGAGCAACGCTGTTGGCGATGGCATCGTCTAGTAGGGCAGCAGACCGATCGCCCACGTGAATGCCGACGGTTTTGGTCACTTCATCCAGCACCAGCAGGGTCTGATTGGCCTGGGTCTCTGTGGTTGGGAACCAACGCTCAAAGAGCTTATCGGTAAAGGTTTGAATGGTGTCGCCGTAGTCAAAGTGGTGGATAGTAACCAGACGGGCTTCGTTCCCCGTGGCTGCGGCCAATTCGCCCAGACGGCCCGAGATTTTAGTTTCGTTGATGCGGCTGATGATATTAGCTTCGTCAACGATCCAGGTTGCCTCTCCGGCAGTCACCGTCGGTATTTGGAAAACCGCAACGGCTTCGGCGGGGGCGATACCTAGCCCCAACATCAGCACCAGCGGTAAGACCAAGCCCATGAAACTATAACAGCAGCGCCGCAGAGGCTGAACCAAAAACTGTTGCAGGGGACAACTACGCATGGGCCTATGCTAAATCAACAACCAGGGGGGAAATCTGTGCGATCGCACCAACGCCCCACTCATTAATATAAGGGGCTGAGAGCCCAGAGGGAACAGATATCCCTGAGTTGCTGCTACGGGAGAGATAGGAAAACGCATAGGGCACCGGAACGCCTAGGCTGGCGGTAGGTTGCGCAGGCGGATGAGCTGGCGGCGCATGAGGGGTGACGCTTGCATCTCTGAAACCTCACTGATATCTACCTGCGAATCCAACTGCTCGACAAACTCATCGCTACCGTAGGAAAAAGCGTCGATCAGTAGCTCGAGCAGTTGGTCGCGATCGGCCATGACATGACTATCCTCTAAAATTCGGAATTTAAGGGTAATGGCGCATTCAAAGACTCCGATCTCAGTTTTTGCGCGGGGATGGGGTGCAGATGTGGCCATGGTCAAACGGTGTACTCCCTATTAAATTATCGAAGGAGTCATCAAAGGAGACTTAGGTCTGGGGGAACCTTGCTGAGGGCTGGCAGGGGCATCGACTCACTTGCATAGACAAAGGGGGCTAGGGTGGTGATGCGACCTCGATGATGACGGTAAGCTGTTGCGCATTTAAATTGCATCCACAGCATTTCCTTTATTTTTGAGATTACGCCCCCAATTTATTACAAGATCACCCTCATTCAACAGGTTATTGATAAGGGCTTCTAACTCTTCAATCGACTTAAATAGACG
>JBGSNT010000243.1:0-19287 GCA_041739575.1 Nodosilinea sp.
CTACCCCACCACCGAAGCCGAACTGGCGGCGGTAATGGCCTGCGCCCATGAGCATCGCTGGCGGGTGGTACCCTGCGGCAGCGGCAGCAAGCTGACCTGGGGCGGCATTGGCTCTGGGGTTGATCTCATCGTCAGCACCGCCCGACTAAACCGGGTGATCGACCACGCCGTGGGGGATATGACCCTTACCGCCGAAGCTGGTGTAAAACTGACCGACTTAGCTCCGTTACTGGCCCAGTACAACCAGTTCCTCGCCGTGGATCCCGCCTATCCCGAGCAGGCAACCTTAGGGGGCATCGTCGCCACGGCGGATACCGGCTCCCTGCGCCAGCGCTACGGTGGCCTACGCGACATGCTGATCGGCATTTCCTTTGTGCGCTACGACGGCGAAATAGCAAAAGCAGGTGGTCGCGTTGTCAAGAACGTGGCGGGCTATGACCTGATGAAGCTGATGACCGGCTCCTACGGCTCCCTCGGGGTGATTTCGCAGCTCACCTTCCGGCTTTATCCAGGCCAGGAAGCCTCCCAGACCGTGGTAGTCACTGGGGCCGCTGACGTCCTGGCCGCCCTGGCTGGCCAGCTCCAGCGATCGCCGCTCACCCCCGTCTGCCTGGATGTGCTGTCGCCAGCCCTCACCAACCAGCTGGGCTACGGGGAGACGGTCGCGTTGCTAGCTCGGTTTCAAGCCATTACACCGGGGGTAGACGAGCAGGTGACCGCGCTCCTGGCGCTGGTGGGAACAGAGCTCTCCTCCTACCAGCTGATGGATCTGGCCGATGAGCAAATTTGGACTACCGCTCGCGAGGCATTATTCCCCGCTGCGCCATCGGAGTCGGCTGTCGTGGCTAAGGTTGGGCTATCGCCCGCCAGTGCAGTTGACTGGCTGGACCAACTGCCTTCCTCAAGCTTGGCCCGCATTCACGTTGCTAGCGGCATTGGGACAGTGCGACTGGCCACGGCAACGGTGGATCGGGTGGGGGAATTGCGATCGCAGTGTGCCGCCCACAACGGCTACTTCACCATCCTAGACGCCCCCCTAGAGCTCAAAAAAACCGTCGATGTGTGGGGCTACACCGGCAACGCCCTGCCCCTTATGCAGGCAGTTAAAACCCAGTTTGATCCGCACAATGGGCTTTGTCCGGGGCGCTTTGTGACTAGGGTCTAAGGTGAAGACAACAGGTTAGTACAATGGCTCAGGGCTGTAGTACATTTGTCTAATGTCCTCAGGTCGCACCCACGATCGCATTACCCTCTGGGCCTTACCTGTCGTGGTTTTGGCCACCTTTCGTCTGACCCTCAGCGGCTGGCTAACCACAGTGGTGTGCCTGGGGTTTTTGCTGGGCGGCTGGGTGCTCGGCCCCGATCTAGACATTCACTCGGTGCAGTACAAGCGCTGGGGATGGCTCCGGTGGATTTGGCTACCCTACCGGGGCAGCATCCGCCACCGATCGCGGTGGTCCCACGGGCCTGTGATCGGGACGGTGGTGCGAGTGCTCTACCTGTCTATCTGGCTGGGTTTTGGCGGCATCGTTATCGTGGATCTGCTCAACAGCGCTCAGCGCACCGCCCTGACCTGGGACGACCTGGTTCACGGGCTAGGCTGGGCGTTGGGAACCCACTGGCCCTGGTGGCTAGCGCTGCTGGCGGGTTTAGAGTTGGGTGCCCTCAGCCACTACGTTGCTGACTGGCTATCGTCCGCGGCCAAGGGCAAGCGGGGGAAACCGAAGCGCAAGGCTCCATCAAAACGCAGGGCCTCTAGACGGGGCAAGCGCCGGTAAAAGTAGGACTATTCACCCACCGGCGGCGATTTCTGCCAGCGATCGCCCTCCACTACGGTATGCACCCGCCACTCGGAGTGGGTGTCGGGGTAGTCTTGGCGAAAGTGGCCCCCTCGGCTTTCGGTGCGAAAGGCAGCGCTGTTGAGAATCAGCCAGGCCAGGTCGTAGAGGTTAGATAACTCGCCCCAGGCCCTTACCAGAGGCCAGTTGATGGGCTGCGGCAGCTGCCGGGCTGAGCCAGGGGGCACGGCACGAAGAGCGTGCAGAGGGTGCTGCTGCCACTCAATGCGCCACTGACCCAGGGTTGCGATCGCCCCCTCCAACCGCTCCTGGGTTCGACTGATGGCTGCCGCCGCCCACATCAGCTGGGTCAACTGCTCTCGCTGATGCTGAATCTCGGCCAGGGCGGTATCGCCTTGCTCCCGCACCCAGTCCAGCACCGCCTCCTCTAGGGGTAGGGCCTCAGCCTGTAGACATACCTCAGCCGAGGCCCCATCGGACCGCAGCGGCAGGTGGGCCAGTTCCGCCCCGTAGACCAAACATTCCAGGAGAGAATTGCTGGCCAATCGGTTCGCTCCATGGACCCCTGTGCTGGCGTTTTCGCCCACCGCGTAGAGACCTGGAATCGTAGTTTGGCTACGGAGATCCGTCGTTATGCCCCCCATCCAGTAGTGGGCTGCGGGGGAAACGGGCACCTTCTCCGTCAGGGGATCGCAGCCCCAGGATTGGCACACCTGCAGAATATTGGGAAACCGATACCGTAGCCGATCGGGCGGAATCGGGCGCATATCCAGCCACACCTGACTATCCCCTGTCCTTTGCAGATGATGAAAAATTGCCCGACTGACCACATCGCGGGGGGCTAGTTCGCCATCGGGATGGTAATCGAAGGCAAACCGGTGCCCCCTGGTATCGACCAGATGAGCCCCCTCACCGCGCACCGCCTCACTGATTAAAAACGGCGGTGCCCCCGGCTGGGCCAGGGAAGTAGGGTGAAACTGCACAAATTCTAGATCCCGAAGCTGGGCACCCGATCGCCAGGCCATGGCCACCCCGTCGCCCGTACTGGCCGCCGGGTTAGTCGTCTGGGCATAGACCTGACCACCGCCCCCAGTGGCCAGCACCGTGGCCTGGGCCGAGAGCCAGCGCAGCTGCTGATCCTGAGCAATCAGCACACCTCGACAACGTCCTTCCAGCAGCCACAGGTCGAGGACAAACGTGCTATCAAATACCGTAATGTTGGACCGCTGGAGCACCGCCTCCGCCAGGATCGAGACGATCGCCCGCCCGGTTGTATCGGCGGCATGCAGCACCCGATGGCGGGAGTGGGCGGCCTCCAGGGTCATCGCCAGCTGTCCATCGGTGCGATCGAAGGCCACTCCGAGATTCACCAACCGCTCAATGCACGGGGCCGCATGACTGGCCAGGTGTTCTACCGCGTCAGGCTCGCACAGCCCCGCCCCCGCCACCAGGGTATCGGCCACGTGCAGGGCCACCGCATCGTCGGGGCCAACGGCGGCCGCAATGCCCCCCTGGGCCCAGTCGCTGGCGGAAATCGACAGGGTGTCCTTGGTCACCAGCCCAATGCGCCACTGGGCTGGAATTGACAGCGCGGCGTAGAGTCCGGCTGCCCCACCGCCAATCACCAGCGCGTCAAAATCCAGATGATCCACCCCTTGGGCTGGGGGCCCTTGGGCCGGGGGCGAGGCTGAGTCAGGCTTGGTCAAGGGCGGCTCCCAACGGTGCTCTAAAAGAGTAAGGACTGACTACGCCAAATCCAGAGGTGGCACTTTGCCGACAGGGCAACAACGGCTCTCGCCCTGGACTGGGTAGAAATGCCAGCGGCCCCGGCTAGCTCGCATTGGCCTCAGGGAGCCAACTCGACCAGCCAGGGCCGCTAAAGTAAATCGGTGAACCCGCCTGCCGCTTACTTATAAACGCCGTTATTAAAGCGATCGCCGCCCTCCACCAAGGCAGAATCGGTAACAGTGACCGTGAAATTGTCGAGATTATTGCGCAGAATCTCCAGCTGCTGCTCACTCAGGCCGGGCAAGTCAAGAACGTCTTCAACGCTGTCATAGGGGGCATTGAGAAGAATCTTGCGAGCCAGAGTAGGGTACAGCCCGGGAAATTTTCTAAAACCCTGTACGTTGGCGTTGTTGAGATCCAGCTTAGCCCCGTACTCGGTCTTGAGCTTAGCATCGACCGCATTCTGCGGAGGAGCTTCTGCCAGCCAGACCATGGCTTCAAAGGGGGCATTCAGAAGGTCTGCCCCAGAGATAGGCTGCGCTACGGCCGGGCCAATACCCCAACCCAACAGCACGGCCAGCGCAACAAGTAGACCAACCAGTTGTTTCATTTACCCTAATCCTCTCCTACCAGTGGGAATGTCTATACACAGCATTTCTAAGAGCCTACCATTTTCCACGCCCGTACAACGGAGAAAGAACACCATTGGAATGGCGGAAATACCTCGCTTTCCCCAGGAAAACTTTCCTGGGGAAAGCGAGGCCCAGACCAGCTCCGGATCGATAGCCTGCCCCTCAAGCCAAACCCTGGGTCTGAGATTGGTTTTGGCCTGGGATCAGGCCTATTCCTGGGGGATCCGCTCGAGCTCTTCAGCGTAGTATTCACCAATATCTTGTCCCCGCAGCAAAATTTGCTCGTACTGAAGGGTCGCCCGCACGGTAAGCGCAGTGCCCATCGGAGGCGGGCTGACCGCGCTCAGCACCCAGATTGCTCCAGACTCATCCACCAGCTCATATAGCCCCTGATCCAGCAGGGGTAGATGGCGTTCCACTGTGCCGGCCAAGTACACCGTTGTGCGACGATCCTGCCCCGCCTCGCCGATCGGGGTGACGGGGTCAAGCCAGGCCAGGCCAGTCCAGTTACTGATGCGATCGCGCAGCCCATAGCCGAGGGTCGCATCCACGCTAGCCCCGCAGCTGGTCACCGCGACCAGGGCTAACCCGATCATGCTATAGCCCAAGCGGCGATTGGCAAAGGATTGTTTTAGAGCATTCATGGCAGCGTATTACAGGACTTGCGGGCGATCGCTAGCTTTATAGAGGATCAAAATCTGAGACACTGGGAAGGCGTTAAATTCTCCCTCACGACCAGCCCCGGTCCTGAAGTTTTAACCCGGTCCATTTTCGACATACCTTTCCGAGATATATAGGTTAGCGCACCCCCGCTATGATCCACCTGCTCGACGGCAAAGCTCTGGCCAACCAAATTCAAGCGACCCTGGCGGCCGATATTCAGGCTCTCACCGCCCAGGGACAGCGCCCCCCAGGCCTGGCCGTCATCATGGTGGGCGACAACCCGGCCAGCGCCGCCTACGTCCGAAATAAAGAGCGGGCCTGCGCCAGGGTGGGCATTGCCTCCTATGGCCAACATCTACCCGCAACGGTGTCCCAGCAAGCGCTGAGCGATCTGATTCAGCAGCTCAACGCCGACCCCAAGGTAGACGGGATCCTAGTGCAGCTGCCCCTCCCCAACCACCTCGACGCCGTAGCCCTGCTGCACACCATTGACCCGGACAAGGATGTGGATGGCCTGCATCCCATCAATCTGGGTCGGCTGGTGCGGGGCGAACCGGGCCTACGCAGCTGCACACCCTACGGTGTTATGCGACTGCTGGAGGCGGCCCAGATCAACCCCTCTGGGAGCAACGCACTGGTGGTGGGGCGCAGTATTCTAGTCGGTAAGCCCATGGCGCTGATGCTGTTAGAGGCTAACGCGACGGTCACCGTAGCTCATTCTCGCACCCCCGATTTGCCCGCGCTGATGCGCCAAGCTGATATTCTAGTGGCGGCGGTGGGTCGCCCCGGCATGGTTACGGCCGCTGACGTCAAGCCGGGTGGCGTGGTGATCGATGTGGGCATTAACCGAGTCGAGCAGCCCGATGGCTCGTCTCGTCTAGTGGGGGATGTGGACTTTGCCTCAGTGGAACCTGTGGCCGGGGCGATCACCCCAGTACCCGGTGGCGTTGGCCCCATGACAGTAGCCATGCTGCTGGAGAATACCGTCACCAGCTACCGTAGCCGACTCTAGGACCAGCGGCTTAATTCAGCCAAACCCCTTGATTTGTTTACTGTCATCCTGTCTGTTGCCGCCATGGTGCAAACCAACTCCATCGACTCCAAGCCCTCGCCAGCCGACCCGTTTGACCTGGGTACATACCTGGCCGATCGCCGTCCCCGGGTAGAGGCAGCCCTTGATCAGGCGCTAGCCCTGCGTTACCCCGAGACCCTCTACGAGGCCATGCGCTACTCGGTGCTGGCCGGAGGCAAGCGTCTGCGCCCAATTCTCTGCCTGGCCACCTGTGAACTGGTGGGGGGCAGCATCGAAATGGCCATGCCCACCGCCTGTGCCCTGGAGATGATCCACACCATGTCGTTGATTCACGACGACCTGCCTGCCATGGATAACGACGACTACCGCCGGGGCCGCCTGACCAACCACAAGGTCTACGGTGAAGACGTGGCTATCCTAGCGGGGGATGCGCTGTTAACCTATGCCTTTGAGCACGTGGCGACCCAGACCCAGGGGTCTACTCCAGAGCGGGTGCTGCAGGTGGTGGCCGGGCTGGGTAGAGCCGTTGGCGGCGAAGGGCTGGTGGGGGGCCAGGTGGTGGATTTGCTCAGCGAGGGGAACTCCGATGTCAGCCTAGAGACCCTGAACTATATCCATAACCACAAAACAGCGGCACTCCTAGAAATTTCAGTGACCTCGGGAGCCATTCTGGCCGGGGCTAGGGAAGACGAGCTCGAGCACCTCCGCCAGTACGCCCAGCACATTGGTCTGGCCTTTCAGATTGTCGATGACATTCTCGACATTACGTCGGACTCAGCTACCCTGGGCAAGTCTGCGGGCAAAGATCTAGTCGCCCAGAAGGTCACCTATCCCAGTCTGTGGGGGCTAGATGAGTCCCGTCAGCAAGCCAACCAGCTGATCGAGGCCGCCAAGCACAGCCTGGCTGGATTTAGCGCCCAAAACCAGCCTCTGCTGGCGATCGCAGACTACATTGTTGCCCGTTCTTACTAGAGTTTGCCTGAGCCGATGAATACGTTTAGCGACATCTTTGACAACCACGTGCTCATGATAGCTCTGGTGGCTTGCTTTACCGCCCAGGGGCTCAAGGCCATCATTGAACTCGTACGTCACCGCAAGCTCAACCTGCGGGTGCTGGTAGAAACCGGCGGCATGCCCAGCGCCCACTCGGCCCTGGTCACAGCCCTGGCCTGCGGCATCGGTCAAACCCTCGGCTGGGCCAGCCCAATGTTTGCCGCCACCTCGGTCTTCTCCATCATCGTCATGTACGATGCAGCGGGGGTCCGGCAGGCGGCCGGCAAGCAGGCCAAAGTCCTCAACCAAATCATCGACGAACTCTTCCAAGAGAAGCCGGAAATTCGGGAAGATCGGCTGAAAGAATTGCTAGGCCATACGCCCTTTCAGGTAATTGCCGGCTCAGTGCTGGGGGTAATGATCTCTTGGATTGCAGCCCCGGCCTACTAGCAAAAGCTGGCCAGGACTACAGAGAGGTTAGGGCGACGCTGTTAGGGCAACCGCTGGGGTCAGCATGATGACCTCCTGGCTGTCGACAATAAAGCCCGGGATGTTGAGGCTGGAGAGCACCGCCAGGGTAGATGCAGCACCGTCGACGTCGGGACTCTGGGCAATCAATAGATAGGAGCGCTGCCGGTGCACCGCTAGCCCCACCGCCTGGCCAATCTGGCGTTGAATAGCGATCGCAGACTCGGGCTGGTACTGATAGTCAACCAGCACCGCAAACCCTGCCCCCAGGGGCTGAGGCGCATAGGCCGTTTGAACGGTCTGGGGGGCGGCAGGTTGCGGGGTAGGGCTGGCTGAGCCACCGGGGGTCGGTGTTGCCGCTGCAGGGGGAGTCGTCTCCGGGATGGGGACGGCAGGCTGCGTTGCGGTGGTGGCCGGTCGGGCCACAAAGGCCTGGAACCCCTCCACCTCGGTCATGTACTGGGCCCAGGCATTGGCATTCTCTAGGTTGGTAAACCCCCCCGCCCGCACCACCGTGTCGTTCAGGTAGTCGCAGGACATCACGGTGCTGCTGGAGGGCAGTAGATCCTCCACCCGACTGCGCTCAGCCTCAGTGTTACTGCGCACCAGCAATAAATACTCGTTTGCGGCCGGCGGGGGGCAGGGCGGAAACTGAGCCGCAGCGGCTTGCCAAGCCCCTGACAGCGGCGCGAGCAGCAGCCCCAAAAGCAGGCCTTGCGATCGCGAACGATACCTCTTCCCAGTCAGTTCCTGCCTCCTGCGGCTCCCGATCAAACCCTGTACCATCGCGTTTGTTTATGCCATAATCTGCCAGCGATTCTAGCCTAATCCGCCGATCGCGGGGCAGAGATTCCTGGTTTTATCCCAACTTCAGTGATGCATCCATTAACTCAGGCGCGCCGTGCACTCTAAAATCAGCCGTTGGTTCACCAAAGCATAGGGCTGTATCACCAGAGCCCGGCGAAACGCCTGGATAGCCTCCCCATACTGACCAAGACCGGCGTGGCAGAGGCCCAACCCGTGGAGGGCACCAAAGTGGTGGGGCACCAGCTCAAGCACCCGGTGGCAGTCAGATAGCGCCTCCGGATAGCGGCGCTGTACATAGTACAGCACCGCCCGACGATTCCAGGCCTCAGCAAAATCAGGCAGCTCCAGCACCAGCGATGACAGCAGGGCCTCTGCGGTATCTAGGCGCCCCTCCTCCACTAAGGTTTGGGCCGCTTGCAGACGCTGGTTACCCACCTCACCCTTCTGAAAGTACCACTGCTGCCAGAGGGCAGCAGTGGCCAGCTCACGCTGGTACTCATCCTCCTGCTTGAGACTCTGCAGCAGTACTTCCAGGGTCGCGTCATCCATCATGCCTATGTTCAACCGGAGCGGGCTGAACCCATTATCGGGCATTTGACCTGAATTAGCCCGCTGGAGAGGGTTTCAGCAACATTGGCCGGGCCCATAGTATTACAAGTAACAATAAATGAACTGAATTTTTTCAAATTGTGCGTGAGCTGAATCAGATGGGCAGACTACAAATGTGCGAGGGATAGACCTTAAGCAGTGAGTCTGTTTCTACCGCTTTTTTGCCGTAGAAGATTGATATCTCAAGGCGGTCTCCTTGCCGTTTCATTGAACACATTAATTGTTTAGGGGTTCAAAATCATGGCAGTTGAAAAAGTAAACTCTTCCTCCAGCTTGGCTGAAGTCGTTGACCGCATTCTTGACAAGGGCATCGTTGTAGATGCCTGGGTTCGTGTCTCTCTAGTGGGTATTGAACTGCTGGCAATCGAAGCCCGGATCGTGATCGCTTCGGTAGATACCTACCTCAAGTACGCCGAAGCGGTTGGTCTGACTGCTCAAGCGGCTGTTCCCGCTGCCTAGAAGAGCACCTTTGCTCTTCGCAACTCTATGGGGCAGCAGCGCGCTGGATTCACCCCAGCTTGAGCTGTCCCATAGGGAGGCAAAGCCCTATTTCTTACTACTTAGATCATCCATTACGGCAACGTTATCATCGGCAAGCTTTAAGGCAGCGCCCCATCAGCATATTGAGACCTTGAACCATATTTAGACTGTTTCAGATCTCATGAAAACCTAATATTCTGCGCTGTTTTCTCCCCTTGCCGCTCCCAACATCTTCTGATTTATTCATTTCGTTTCACTTGCACCAAGGGAGAGCAGTCCTGTGACAGCACTTTATGACCAGTGGCAAGCCGCACGACAACTGCGCCAGGGCGAGGTGGTTAGCCGGCGAGATCAGGTCTCTACCGACCTGGATCGCTGGCAGGCTGATCGGCTAGCCCACGCTGTGCAGCTGCGCCAAGATCTAGACCAGCTCATGGCCGACCTGCGCGACAACACCGCCCTGTGGCTGGCCCAGACCACTGCCGATCGCGAAGCCCAGGTGCTGCCCCGGCAGGAGGCGCGCCAAGACTATGTCCAGCAACTCCAGGCCAATACCGAGGTGCTGTTGGCCAACTATCAGGCCGAGCGCGCCATCAAGGCCCACGAAGTTCAGCAGAAGCTCACCCACGACTGCCAGACCCTCCAGGCCACCGTCAGCGAACTGCGGCTGGATATTGCCCAAGACCTACGACGGATTCAGCAGCAGGTCGCCGAAATTCAGGCTCAAACGGTGGCGGGGCTAGCCGGATATCGTCAAGATCAGGCCATGCTGCGGGCCGAACTACTGCCCCAACTCAGCGCCTACGTTGAAGACCTACAGGTGCAGGTGCAGGCCACGCTTAGGGAGCTAGGCGCGATGCGCCAGCAGGCAGCGATGGTGAACCAGGAGCAACGCCAGGGCGATCGCGCCACCCTAGCCGACTCCGTCGAGACCATGTTCGACGAGCTAGCCGATTTCCGCCAACAGCTACAGGCCCAGCGCAGCCAGCTCTCCCACCTAGTTTGGGGAGGCGCGACAGCAGCTCAGCCGGTAGCAAAACCGGCGACCCGCCCGGTGGCGACCCGGCCCGCAGTTACGGCAGCACCAACTCGGCCCGCAGCACCGCCCAAATCTGCGCTCCCCACAGCCGCGAAACCGGCAGCGGCAAAGCCTGCCGCAACGAAACCACCTTTAGCTAAGGCTGCGCCGACCCGCTCTGCTCCGCCAGCCACTGCCGCCCGGAGCGCGGCAGTGGCCCGCTCCGCCCCGGTCGCCGTCGTCACCGCCCCGGCTGCCCCTACAACAGCACCTGTGACAACGGTGGCTGTTGCACCGCCCCCCGCCCCCGAACCTCCCTCCCTCGAAGAAGTGGTGTACAACTACCTGCACCTCGCGCAGGGTGCCCGCCTCAGCGAGATTGAGAGCGAGCTGGGCATCAATCGATTTCAGGCGGTAGACGCGCTGCGATCGCTGATTCAAAAAGACCTTGTGACTAAGCAAGACCGTACCTATCTCGTGCAAGAGGAAGCCGTTCTGTGAACACTGTTCTACAAGCCCGCCCCCGCAATTTCGTCTCCACCCCCACCCTAGAACGCACTACCCTTAGAGCCTTACGGTACCTGCAATCGGGCTACTCGATTCACCTCAAGGGCCCGGCTGGCACTGGCAAAACCACCCTGGCCCTGCACCTGGCTGACCTGCTGGCCCGTCCCATCATGCTGCTGTTTGGCGATGACGAGTTTAAAACCTCAGACCTGATCGGCAACCAGTCGGGCTACACCCGCAAGAAAGTGGTCGACAACTACATCCACAGCGTTATGAAGGTGGAAGACGAGCTGCGCCACAACTGGATCGACTCGCGCCTCACCCTGGCCTGCCGCGAAGGCTTCACCATGGTGTATGACGAGTTCAACCGATCGCGCCCCGAGGTCAACAACGTGCTGCTGTCAGCCCTCGAAGAAAAGCTGCTGGTGCTGCCCCCCAGCAACAACCGAGCTGAATACATCCGCGTCAGCCCTCATTTTCGCGCCATTCTCACCTCTAACCCCGAAGAATACTGCGGCGTGCATGGCACCCAAGACGCCCTGCAAGACCGCCTGATCACCATCAATATGCCCGAGCCCGACGAACTGGCTCAGCAGCAGATTTTGGTGCAAAAGGTGGGCATTGATGCCGCCGCCGCTCTGCAAATCGTCCAGTTGGTCAAGGCATTCCAGACCAAGGCTTCCCCAGACATGGTCTCCAGTCTGCGGCCCAGCCTCATGATTGCCACTATCTGCCACGACCACGGCATTCTGCCTCTGGCCGAAAACGCCGAATTCCGCGACGTGTGCGGCGACATTCTGCTGGCGCGCTCCAAGGAGTCTGCCCCCGAGGCCACCCGCCATCTGTGGAACCTGTTTAACCGTTTTGTGGTCTCCCAGGCCGAGTTGGTCAACGACATCACCCTTAAGCCCGAGGCCAAGCCTGCGGCCCGACTCCACGGTGAAGAGGACGAAGCCCCGGCCCAACCCCTGGAAGCACTGGGCCCCGAAATCCTGGAGATTCCTGAGCAGGAGATGCTGAGCAGCGAGGCTCTTGAGGTAGACCCTGATCAGGAGCCCCAGGAGAGCGTGGTTGAGGAGAGCGCTGCGGCGGCGGAAGCCGAAGTGGAGATCGCTCCCACCGCAGGGGAGCTCACCAGTTTAGAAGTCACCGACGCCGAAGTTAACCCTAACGATGACATCGAAACCCGCATTTTTGATTATCTAGATGCGAAAGGTACCGTATCTCTCGTTAACATCGAGGCAGCCTTGGGTTTAAACCGCTTTCAGGTCGTCAACGCCCTCAAGTCCATGCTCGATCAGGGCCTGATCATCAAACAGGAAACCGACGGGCAGCCCCAGGGTTACCAGCTGAGTTCTAACTGAAGGTAATACCGCCGTGACCACCTCCGCCTCCGCTCCCCGCCCCCAAACCGGTCGCAGCATGGCTACAGCTACCCAAGGGTCTTCTCTGGTAGATGTGATTGAGCGGGTGCTCGATAAGGGGATCGTAATTGCAGGCGATATCTCGGTCTCCGTGGGCTCTACAGAGCTGCTGAGCATTCGTATTCGCCTGATTATTTCCTCCGTCGACAAGGCCCGCGAAATCGGCATCAACTGGTGGGAAAGCGATCCCTACCTCAGCAGTCGCACCAATGAGCTGTTGGAGGCCAACCAACAGCTCCAGGCACGTCTAGAAAGTCTAGAGACCGAGCTCAAGGCCCTACGCTCCGCCGAGCCTGCCAGCTAGGGTCGTACATTGCTGCCACCAGCCGCACAATTCCCAGCTTTCATTCAGGTCTGGGCCACCGCCAAAGCCGCGCCCTGGTCGCAGAGGCTCTCCGCCAGTGACTCCAAAACCAGTGGCGAAATCGACCTTAACCAGCCCTCAGGCGGCAGAATCGCCCTTCCTGGGATGCACTAGACTGGGGCTATGATCTCCGAAAATGCCGAGCCAGATCCGTTGACCAGCCTGGCGCTACAGCCCCCCGCCAAAACAGATGCGGGCCTAGCGCCCCTGCTGCTTACCGTCATTGAGCTAGTACGGCAGCTGATGGAAGCCCAGGTGATTCGCCGCATGGAATCGGGCGACCTCAATGATGATGACCTGGAACGAGCCGCTGACAGCCTGCGCAAGCTAGAAGAACAGGTTGTGTCTATGTGCGAAATCTTTGATGTTGACCCCGCCGACCTCAACATCGATCTGGGGGAAATTGGCACGCTGCTGCCTAAGGAGGGCAACTACTACCCCGGCGAAAGGAACCAGAACCCCACTATTTTGGAACTGCTCGATCGCCTCCTTGATACCGGCGTCGTAGTTGAAGGGGACGTTGACCTGGGCATGGCACAGCTCAATCTCATCCACGCCAAGCTGCGCCTAGTGCTCACCTCCAAGCCCCTCTAGGCCAGCCGCAACCCGGCCACCGCCTGACGCAGCTACCCTGTCCACCGCCATAGCTTGATGGTTTTATCGGCGCTGGCGCTAGCCAGTAGCTTGCCATTGCTCTGGATCGCCACCTGATGCACTGGGTTAATGTGGGCCGATAGGGTATCTTGCAGGGTGCCATCCTGGCTGAGCCACAGTTTTAGGGTGCCGTCACTGCTGCCGCTGACCAGCCGCTTGCCGTCCGGGAAGAACGCCACCGTATTGACCTCCTGGCTGTGCCCCTGGAGGGTATACCGCAGGGTACCTGCGGACAAATCCCACAGACGTACGGTGCGGTCTTTGCTGGCGCTGGCGATCAGCCGACCGTCCGGGCTGACCGCCAGCTGGTTAACGGTATTGGTGTGGCCGGTGAGCACCTTGAGGGTGGTGGCGGTCTGAATGTCCCACAGACGGACGGTGTTGTCGAGTCCACCACTGACAAGCTGCTGATCGCCTGAGGCCAGCGCCACGGCTTTGAGCATACCCGCAGAGCCAGGCAGGGTTTTCACCAGGGTGCCCTGGCGCAGGTTCCACAGTTTTAGGGTGCCGTCTTCGCTGGCACTGGCCAGGAGGTTGTCTCCCGAACCCAGGGCGATCGCCGTGACATCCCGCAGATGGCCCTTCAGAACATGCCGCAGGCTGCCATCCCCCAGGTGCCAAATCTTGACGGTAGCGTCGTCGCCACAGCTAACCAGCCGTTGCCCCCGCCGATCAATCGCGACATCGTTTACCCCCCGGGCATGTCCCTTGAGCGCATGCAGCAGCTCTCCGGTTTGCCAATTCCACAGACGAACGGTGTCGTCTAAACTGCCGGTGGCCAGGATCGGCTGATGGGGGGTAAAGGCGGCGGCAGTGACCCAAGACTGATGGCCCACAAGGGTTTTGAAGGGCTGCCAGCCAGTTCCCGCAAGGGATTGCCCCGAGCTAGGCGGCCTTGAGCTAGGCGGTCTAGAGCTGGGCCCCCCCCCCGAGACAGGCTGGGGTGAACGAACCGGCGGTCGGCCGACGATAGGCTCAGCCCTAGGGGCAGGTGCCCCACTCTCAGGGGGCACCATCTTAGGGGGCCGAGCATTTGGCATCCCCTCGGAGGACTCCGCCAGGTGCGGTGGAGAGGTTGTGGGCATAGACAGACCGGAACTGGTTCTCGGCCCGCTCAGGGGCGGTTGAGACGTACCGACAAACAGGCTAGGGCTAGCTTGGCTAGAAACCCAGCCGGGCACTGCACCTTCCAGCTTAGGTAGCCGTTGCAGGTCGTTAAGCACGTCCTGGGCGGTCTGGTATCGTTCACTAACCAGATCCTGGGTCATGGCGTTCAACAACTCCGCCAGCCCAGGGTGAAGGGTGCGGTTTTGCTTTGCCAAATACTCTTGCCACAGCCAGCGGCCCTCTCGGGGGCTGTAGAGATCCTCGGGTTTGCAGCCAGTGACCAGATGCAGACAGGTAGCCCCTAGGCTGTAGAGGTCGCTAGAGGGGTAAGCCTGACCACTGCGCAACTGCTCGATCGGGGCGTAGCCTTCGGTGCCAATGCGGGTGCCCTGCTCATAGCGAATCGCCTCGCTAAACTGTTTGGCGACGCCAAAGTCGATCAGCACTGGCTTTTGGTCAGCCTGGCGGCGAATGATATTGGAGGGGGTAATATCTCGATGAATCACCCCCTGTTCGTGAATAAATTGCAGCACCGGCAGCAGATCTGCCAACAGTTGGCGAATACTACCTTCGCTGTAGACCGCCTGGGCCGCCATCTCCTGGTGCAGAGTGCGCCCCTGAATCATCTGCTGAACCAGGTAGAGATATTTATTTTGCTCAAAATAGGCCAGCAGGGTGGGAATCTGGGGATGCTCACCCAGTTCGTGAAGGCGTACCGCCTCCTGCTCAAACAGCTGTACCGCCTTCAGAAATGACTTGGTTCCCTGGGTCTGGGGGGCAAACTGCTTGATCACGCAGCGGCTGTTGAGGCGATCGACATCAAGGGCGAAATAGGTGCGCCCAAAGCCGCCCCGGCCAATCAGCTTGAGGGGACGGTAGCGCCCCCTTAGACGATGCTCTAAGGGGGCATCGCAGGTGGGGCAAACCGCTGCCTGGGTGGCGTGATTGGGCTGGGTACAGTGAGGGTTAAGGCAGCAGATCATCACAGCGGTAAACCTGATTGCACGGGCACATAGCTTTTGCTTATGCTCCCTTCCATTTAACCCGCAATCGGTCGAGGAGGGTGGATTTTGGTCTCAGCAATAGCGCAGCGCCTTAACAGGTCAGCCCAGGTTTAGCTAGGGGGGCATGACCCTGACCGGGTCGTAAAACAGTCAGGGATCGGTATTTTAGGGCGATCTGCCTAGCGATCGGTGCAGGCTGTCCAGCATAGCTAGTCCTTGGAAGGCCGGATCCGGACAAACCAAGGCTGTTGCCAACCACTGGGCGATCGCTATATTTCGTAACAATTAGAGCGATCGCCCCAATCGGCCCAAACCCGTGCGGTATGGTGAAGAACAGTCGTAACTGAGCACCCACCGCCGCCCCCATGACCCTGGCCCAGCCTCCCCACAAAAAATCTAAAGCCCTGCGCCCAGGGGCTACCCGCCCCGCCAAGGAACTCTGCAGCGAGTGCGGGTTCTGCGATACCTACTACATCCACTACGTCAAAGAGGCCTGCGCCTTTCTCAACCAGCAGTTTCCCACGCTGGAGGCCCAGACCCATGGGCGTAGCCGCAGCCTCGAATCGGAGGACGATGTGTACTTTGGTGTCCACCAGGACATGATGGCCGCCCGCAAGCAGCAGCCCATTGAGGGAGCTCAGTGGACGGGCATCGTCAGCACCATCGCCATCGAAATGTTGACCAAGGGCCTGGTGGAAGGGGTGGTGTGCGTGCAGAACACCGAGAGCGATCGCTTTCAACCCCAACCTATCCTCGCCACCACCCCAGAGGAAATCCTGGCGGCGCGGGTCAATAAGCCCACCCTATCGCCCAATCTCTCGGTACTTGAGCAGGTGGAAAAATCCGGCTTTAAGAAGCTGCTGGTGATTGGCGTGGGCTGCCAGATCCAGGCCCTACGGGCGGTCGAAAAACAGCTGGGGCTAGAACAGCTCTACGTGCTCGGCACCCCCTGCGTCGACAACGTCAGCCGGGCCGGGCTGCAAAAATTTCTCGAAACCACCAGCCGCTCCCCCGACACCGTGGTGCACTACGAGTTTATGCAAGACTTTCGGGTGCACTTTAAGCACTCCGACGGCTCCACCGAGACGGTGCCCTTCTTTGGTCTCAAAACCAACCAGCTCAAGGACGTGTTTGCCCCCTCCTGCATGAGCTGCTTTGACTACGTGAATGGATTGGCTGATCTAGTTGTGGGCTACATGGGGGCCCCCTTCGGCTGGCAGTGGATCGTGGTGCGCAACGATCGCGGCCAGCAAATGCTCGACACCGTGATCGATCAGCTCGATACCCAGCCGGTAATGTCTGAGGGCGATCGCAAAGCCGCCGTGCAGCAGAGCATCCCCGCCTACGACAAGGCCGTCACCCTGCCCATGTGGGCCGCCAAGCTGATGGGCGTAGTGATCGAGCGGATTGGCCCCAAGGGGCTAGAGTACGCCCGCTTTTCCATCGACTCCCACTTCACCCGCAACTACCTCTACGTCAAGCGCAACTATCCCCAAAAGCTAGCCGCCCACGTGCCCGAGTTCGCCAAACGCATCGTTAGCCAGTACAAACTGCCCGAATAGCGAATAGGAGAACCCTGGGTGCTTGAGCGGCCGCCACCCGACGGTGGCCTGGTGGACTAGACGACGCCATACCCTTCCGCCAGCCAGCCCTCCAACTCCGCCGGTGCCTCGGCCTGGGCCAACACCGCCTTCAGCGGCTCACCCTCCAGCACCTCGATCTCCAGCAGGGCCTGGGTAGCCGACTCCAGCAGCCCCCGGTTCAGCCGCAAAATTTGGATTGCCACCGTCCGGGCCCCCTCAAGCAGCTGCTTGACCTGGCGATCGATCTCGGTCGCGACTTCGGGGCTGGTCACCCGCCGATCGCTGCCGCCGTCCAAATACTGGGCCGAGGCCTTGGCAAAGGCCACCGGGCCGAGGCTAGCGCTCATGCCGTACTGGGTGACCGCCTTTTCCGCCAGGTCAGTGGCTTTTTGGATATCGTCGCTGGCCCCGGTTGAGACCTTGCCAAAGATGATCTCTTCGGCGGCACGCCCCCCAAGCAAGGTGGCCAACTGGCCCCGCAGCTCATCTTCGAGCAGCAAAAAGCGATCGCTCTCCGGCATTTGGAGGGTATAGCCTAGCGCCCCCAGCCCCCGAGGCACAATGGAAATTTTGGTGACCCGATTGCCGCCCGGCATTAGCGCACCCACCAAAGCATGGCCGACTTCGTGGTAGGCCACCCTCTGCCGCTCGCTCAGGGTGAGGACCCGAGAGCGCTTCTCCAGTCCCGCCATCACCCGCTCGATGGCCTCACCAAAGTCGGCCATGAGCACAGCCTGGCGGTTGTTGCGGGCCGCCATCAGGGCCGCTTCATTGACCAGGTTGGCCAGGTCGGCTCCGGCAAAACCAGCGGTTTGGCCAGCAATTTCCTCCAGGTTCACGTCTTCGCCCAGGGCCACAGCCTGGCCATGCACCTGCAATATTTCTAGTCTGCCGCTCCGATCAGGGCGATCGACCAACACCTGGCGATCAAAGCGCCCGGGGCGACGCAACGCCGGGTCCAGGGTTTCTGGGCGGTTGGTGGCGGCAATAATGATCACGCCGTCGTTGCCGTCAAAGCCATCCATTTCGGTCAGCAGTTGATTGAGGGTTTGCTCGCGCTCATCGTTGCCGCCCACGGGGTTACCGCCGCGGGTTTTGCCCACCGCGTCGAGCTCGTCAATAAAGACAATGCAGGGGGCCTGCTTTTTAGCTCGGCTAAACAGGTCGCGCACCCGCGAGGCCCCTACCCCCACAAACATTTCCACAAATTCGGAGCCAGCCATGCTCAAGAAGGGCACCCCTGCCTCCCCCGCAACGGCCTTGGCCAGCAGGGTTTTACCGGTGCCCGGCGGGCCCACCAGCAGCACACCCTTAGGAATTTTGGCCCCCAGTTGGCGGTATTTATCGCCGTTGGCCAAAAAGTCGACCACTTCCTGCAGTTCTTGCTTAGCTTCGTCTACCCCCGCCACATCGGCAAAGGTAACGCCGGTTTTAGTTTTGCCGTAGCTGCGCGCCTTGCTCTTGCCCATGCCCATGGCGGTGCCCGCCCCCACGCCGCCGCCGGCGCTGCTGAACTTAGCCGCCAGGGCGAGGGCACCCACCAACAGCCCCGACGAGATGATCAAACCAGCGATGCCCGCCGGAGGCAGGGGTTCGGGCGCGATCGCAACCTCTACCCCCTGATCCTTCAGCATGCCGATCACTTCGTCGATGGAGCCCACGGGCCGAGTGTAGTAGCGGCGGCGGCCAAACTCGGGCTTTAGGGTGTAGTCAATGCGATCGCGCCCAACCATCACCCGCTGCACCTGGGCAGCAGTGACCTGGTCTACAAAGGTGCTGTAGGTCGACAGCGAAGGGGTTTCGGTTTTCATGGGGCAAGTCCTTTAGGGTCAACTGGAGGGGCGATCTACTGGGTAAAGGCTCCCCACCGCTTGTCCTCACTCCCCCAATTGTGCGACCCCGGCCCCGACCACCCCAGAGGGGAAAACGCCCTAAACCAGCAGGGTTTACCGAAGGGCAAAAGGCCTAGGGTACGGAGTTTACGGCTTTTTGGGAGGATTGCCGTAGCGCGATCGCCAGACCAGCCAACCCGACCGAGGGCAACCCAAACGTCCTGGCCCAGGCTGGCTGAACCCCATCGCATCCGTACTGAGCGGCATAGCAGTGTAATAAAAATATCGAGATTTGATTAAGTATCGAGAAAACACTCAGTACAAAATATGAAGTTCTCACTAAGATAGGAATCTGAAGGTGCACACTCCCAATGTCTTCCCAATGTCTTATTGTTGGGCCTCAAGAAACTCAAAAGTTAAGGCTACATCGAGCGATCGCGCCTGGCTGGGCCACACCGTTGGCCAATAGCTTTTACAAGCCTGATCGCTTCGCTACAATAGCTGGGTATTTTGAAGATAAACACCCGTTGCTTCCGTAGAAGCACCCTTGACGCTCCCTAGCCATTTCCATGGCCCCCATTT
>JBGSNT010000271.1:0-5259 GCA_041739575.1 Nodosilinea sp.
GAGCCAGGCCTGGGCACGCTGGAGGCGATCGCGCACGCTCTGCGGAATGCCGTAGCCCTGACGCTGCCAGCGATCGCAGGTGGTGGTGACTCGGTAAATGCGATCGCGCGCAAAGGCCCCATTCAGCACCAGCGGAAAATCGCTCGGCGTGAACCCGCGCCCCTGGTTGTCGGCGTAGAGGGTGACATCGCCAAAGCCCTCGACGGGGAGCTGAAGGGCAACGGCAAAGGGAAAAGGCGGCGGCTGAGAGGTGAGAATGCCGTCTGCTGCGGTGCGATCGGGGTGCAGGATGGGCTCGTCGTTGAGATCGAGGAAGTAGAGGCGGTTGAGTTCAAATTTGGGCAGGGGGTCGCCGTTGGGCAGGTAGGCCTGCAGGGTGAGGGGCGGCGGGCTGGCGAGTAGTTTGTCGGAGAAGTGGCCCAAACCAGAAGCCGCCAGGGCGGTGGTGTTGGTGTAGCGGAGGAAGGGGCGACGTTTCATATCACTGCATCACCTGACCCAGGCGCTTTATGATTTGCAGAATTCCGTGGAGTTCGTGGTCAAAGGTCAGCGCAGCAAACATTCTGTAAACGCTGAAACCGCTGCTCTGCTTCCGCCAGGGTCGTTATGGTCTCTGGAATGGCGATCGACATCGCATTCACCCACTAGGATACGTCTATTTTACGGGTCTGCAGGTCATCAGTGGATCAGCGCGAGACCCCAAGACTAGCGTTGTGGATCCAAGCCCATGACCTCTGAGAAAAGGCTACTGCCCAGCCGCAAAGATCTGGTCAGCGGTGAGGTTTAGGTTCGACAGAATGGTCGATCGCAGCCGATCGCTCCCGTGGAGCACCTGCTTTTGATAGCGATCGCCTTCTAGAACGCACAACGTCAGAGTCGGCTGTTTGGGGGTGCCAGTGTAATCGCGGCCTCCTAGCCCCAGGTAATCCACAATCCAGTATTCGGGCACACCGAGCAGGGCGTAGTCTTCGGTTTTACGGGCGTAGTCGTTTTGCCAGTTGGTGCTGACGACTTCTACTACTAGCTTGATGGAGGCACCCCGGCAAATGACAGGTTCTTGTTGCCACAGGGGTTCTTGATCTAGCTGGGTCTGGTCGAGCACAATAACATCGGGACGAAAAGCGGTTTCGGTGCTCAGCAGCTTGATCAGGCAGCGGTAGGGAATCACGTAGGGCGCATTTTGTTGATCAATGGCGACGTTGAGCTTACGCCCCACAAAGCCCGCCACCTGTTCGTGAATGCCTGTGGGTTCCAAATCGACTAGCTCTCCATCGATGAGTTCGTACTGGGAGTTATCACCATAGCGATCGATGAAGTCGCGGGCGGTCAAGAGTTGGGGTTGGAGTTGAACCATAGGGTATCTCTGAGCTAGAGAGTCGCCTGTTGGGGGCTAAGTTCTATTGTATTGGACGCACAGGGCGATCGCCCTCCAGCACACATAGCGTCATTGTCGGCTGCTAGGAGGTGCTAGCGGTGGCGCGCAATCGACCAACTCTTCACCGATGAGATTGATATCTTACGGGTTACGTGTTGCGGGTACTAACCTGCCCAAATTCCCATTTTATATATTCGACCTCTTCAAGCAAATCACCCGTGTGAATCCAAGTTACAAATCCAGAAAAAATGCATCTGTATTGAGGACTGTAAACATAAACATGATGCACGTTAGCAAAATTCTTAATCAGTCTGAGCCGTCCGCTCTTGTCACAAAAATCAAATGACTCAATGACATCCTCCTTTGAGTGAAGCTTTACACCAGGGGGAGACATCCCAGGAACCTTCTTAAGCAAACTGATCACCCTTTCAGACAATTTAATTTGACTAATAATTTGATTAGATACGGATTGTACAACCTCAAACAATTTCCAGTAACTATTGTGGGCATCTACTGTACTTGCAATGAGGGCAACTTCTTGCCGACCAATCCTACGTGCTGCTGTCTCAATCAGGTTGTCATCTTTTTCCACAAATTGGTCACGAAAGATGATCTGACTGTCATCGTCTATACTCAGGCTTGCACCTAAGGGGTATGCAATGATATCAGAAGCATGTATGATGTTCAGCCAACTAATTTCTCTCGAAGTATAGCCTTGGATTTTGCGTTCAACATCTTGGGCATCAATACCAAGCATGGCATTGAAAAATAAAATGGGAGATCCCATAGTTGTAATGCTCGAAAGAGATGCCTTCTCAGATTTAGGGCCACTTTTCGGTTCCGAGATTAGACCTCGAATCACATGAGCTGGATCGTCCTCTTTGAATTTGTCTGAGAACAAGATATCCCATAGAATGACCGTTCCCAAAGAGTGAGCAATAATATGAATTTCCTCTTCTTCTGGATGTTTCTCTATGAATTTTTGTAATTGATCCGTAATAAGCTGTCTTACATCACGACCTTGTTTTTCATTCATGTAGGTGAACATATCACCTGCAAACTCTGAAATCAGCCCCTCTCTAAATTGCCTGTAACGAAAGGCATCTTTGGCGTTAATACTAGGATTTCGCTTTTCAAGGTCATTAAGATCTTTGTCAATATGGTTCCAGATCTTGTTGAAGTCGTTGAGAATATGGCCCCAAAAGCTAGTGTAGAAATATGGTAGCTTTTGATCTGCCTGACTAAATTCTTTCTTGATGCCATCAATCAACGAGTTGGAGTATTTAACATCTCTGGTTGCAACACCATGAATAAAGAAAACTAGCATAGTTTAGATATTTTGATGAATTAGTGGTAGAAGTTTTATCGAAAACATGAAAGACAAGCATCATTGGTCATTCAGCCTCGCTTCCCAAAATTCTATTCGGGCTTGATTAGCACGTTCAATTTTAGCTAGCCTTAGATTTTCATTAAGGATATTTGCGGCCAGATGTCCTACTGCTTGATCAATGTTTTTGTGATTGCTATTAACTGGCAACAGTGAACTAATTGCTTTTGCGCTTAGCTCTTTCCACCAAACATGTTGCTGAGTAGATAGATTTATTCCATAGAGAACATAATTTGCAAAGTGCTCACAATTGTTGATGGCGATATTATACTTAACAGCCATCATAAACTGTTCTACACGTTCCAGTTCTTCTTGGGTAATTTTCACTTCTCCTTGCAGTTCAATGCCTGTAGGCCCCCAACCAAGAGAGTCGCTGAGTCCTTTTTCTTCGCTAAGGTAGTAGTGATCGGCAAGCCCTAAAGATATTGTTATTGGAATTTTGAAAACTTTCAGAACACTTCTATCGACGGATAAAAAAGCCATGGGTAAAGCCTCTTAAATGTACATGAGGGTAGCTGAATTCTAAATCTCAGCTTTCAATATTAAGCTTCCTCTGCATTGCGCAGGAGTGACACATAAATTACTCCCAATGTTAACCTTTCCCAGTTTGGTTGGTTCAATGTCCAAACGATTCCGCCTACTAAGGCTGCCCACCCGACTGGGCCTAACACCAAGGCGATCGCCTGACTCATGCCCATATAAACCGCAAACGGCAACGTCAGGCCCAAGGCATTCGTCAGCCCGCCCAGCACGGTGCTGGCCATCAAGTACACTCCAAACCCGCTCATCTTGGCTGCCGCCATTGCCCCGCCACCTAGTAGCAACGCCTCTAGGCGAGGGTCATCGCCTTCTCGCTGCATTTCCATGACGACTTTTTGCTGCTGATCGGGCGATAACTGCTCGAACATAGTCTGAAACAGCTTAGCCACAACCGCCGCCTCAATCTGCTGGGTGGGCAGCTCTTGCCACTGCCGTCCACCGAGCAGCGATCGCCAGTCTATGCCCACATGGTCGGCAACATCTGTCACCACCTGTTTCCACGACGACTGCCAAAACAGCTGCCCAACGGTGCCAGCCCGCAAATATTTGATGTGGTCGCAGAGTGTATCGGGCTGGCTGCCAAACCCCGAGCCGATCAGTTCGCCCAGGTCATGGCGCTGCTCATCTGTGGCGGTCTGGACTATATCGTAGAACTCGTGCATGGGGAACCTAAGACAATCGTGGCTATTAACGCTTTCAAGTTGCCCCGCTGCGATCGGGAAATTTCCTTATCAGTAGGCTAAGGGGGTGAGCACTTTTAGCCCTTGGAGAATCTTGGTGATGTTACGCCAGAGTAAGCCGATACTCCATTAAAGCGATCGCACTGCCCCTGACGCCCATTTGCAAGATAATAGTAAATAAATGGAAGCCACGCCGCGAGAACTCATCCTCTATGAGACAGTCAATGGCAACTGCCCTTTCGTGAGCTGGCTAGACGGACTACGAGACAGCCGCGCGAGAGCTAGAATTAAGAAGCGGCTTGACCGAGTTGAGCTAGGCAACCTAGGGGATGTTCGGCCCGTTGGGGAAGGGGTCTCAGAGCTGAAAGTTGACTACGGCCCTGGTTATCGCGTTTACTTTGTCGAAATAGATGACACGGTAGTTCTGCTACTCTGTGGCGGTGACAAAAGCACCCAAAGGCAAGATCTCCTTAAAGCCAAGCAATACTGGACAGACTTCCAAAAGAGACAAGATGCAAGCCTATAGAAGCTATCACTCCTATTTAATCGAGTCCTTAAAGGATCCGGCAGAGGCGGCAGCTTATCTTGACGCCGTTTTGGAAGATGGCGAACTTGAGGCTATTTTACTAGCCCTGAAAAACGTTGCGGAAGCTCGGCGGGATCTAGTTTCCACTTCGGATTCCCTTACTGCCCACTGGGAGACGTGCTATCAATTGCTTTCCCGTGGCGAAGTCCCAGGCATTCTTTTAGTGTCAAGCTTGTTGCATGATTTAGGACTAAAGCTTGCAGTCACTGTTAGAGACGACCAAGCCGCATAACTTTTATCAGTTAATTATCAAGACTAATTTAGTTTTCGCCGCCAGATTCCAGCTCAACGACAGACTCTAGCAGGCGCTTGGCATTTTTGGGGCTGCGGAGCAAATAGGCTGTTTCTGCCAGAGCCTGATAGTCTTCCAGCGACAGCATCACCACAGGCCGGGCATTGCTGCGGGTAATGGTGACCGGGGCATGGTCGTCGCAGACCTGCTCCATGGTTTTGGCTAGATTGCTGCGCAGAGCAGTGTAGGTAATGGTGTCCATTTGCCTAGCGAACCAAAAAAGTACATGTACCAATAATTGTACGTAAGCTTCTTCGGCTAAACCACCCGATTCTCTTCTACACAGCGGGCGTACCAGTAGTAGCTGGCTTTGGGAATGCGCTGCTGGGTGGCGTAGTCAATATAGGTGATGCCAAAGCGGCGATCGTAGCCGTAGGCCCACTCAAAATTGTCCAAAAA
>JBGSNT010000306.1:0-1834 GCA_041739575.1 Nodosilinea sp.
CACACACCGCTATCTCGCCAAAGAAATCGGTCAACTCAGGGCATGGAGGGTTGCTCACTGGCGGGCGGCGATGGGCGTTCCGGCAGGGGCCTAACCAAAAGGCACTATCCAGCCCTTGCTGACTTTTTCAGCAAACCCTAATATATTCTGCGCCGCCAACTCGGTAGCGGCACCGCCCACGAAAAGCTAGCGTCCCTGTTAGAGCTTATCCAGGTTGCTCAGGTGCCTGATCCGGTTATTCGCGCTGCGTTGCAGAGTCCGATGGCTGATTTCGAAGATGCCGTCACCAGTGCAGCAGCCAGTGCTACAAATTTAGAGCTAATTGTGACCCGTAATTGCCCAGATTTTGCCCTCTCCCCAATCCCAGCGATTTTCCCAGAAGACCTGGTAGCAATGCTTTCGGATTGAGTCTATCAGTTATTAGAGTGGGTGCCGTCGATCGCTTCTTTGGCCTCAAGCAAGGGCTATCCGCTACCCTGGGTCATCCAGTAGATTTAGTTGATCTAAACGCAGCCAAGAATCCCTACTTCTTACAAGCGATCGCCTGAGCATCTATGTCAGCGTCTACCTCTCCACCGGGTCGCAGCGGATCTCCACCATAAAGCCGTCGGGGTCGTAAAAGTACACGCCGCGCCCAGTGGGACGGGTGATGGGGCCGTGGGCGATCGCCACCTTGTTCACCTCTAGCACCGCCAAAGCCCCATCAAACTCCGCCGGGTCAATGTCAAAGGCCAGATGGTAGGCGCGAGTAAAGGATTTATCGGGGTTGGGGTCGGGCGGTTCTAGGTCTGGCGCACCAAATAAATCGAGAATCAGGCCGTCGGGGGTGACAAAATTAGCGACTTTACCCCTAGCGACAAGGTCTTTGAGGGTGTCATCCACCTCGTCGCCGGTCAGCTCCTTCAGCCCCAGCAGGCCGCCATAGAACTGGCGCGAGGCATCCATATCCTTCACGTTCAGCGCCAGGTGATGGATGCGCCGCAGTTGACCCGGCATCAGCGTTGTTCGCGTCGAAGTGGCTGGGCTAAGGCTCATGGGCATTGTCCGAGAAGAGGGCAGATTATGATTGATTATAGAGATCCTACCGCGCTCAACCTCTTGCCATCGCCGACCAAACCTTCGAACTCACCGTTACTATCCCCGACCCCGAACGGCTCGATCGCTGGCTCACCGCCAACGTTAAGGAACTGTCCCGCAACCGGGTGCAAAAGCTGATCGACTGGGAATACGTGCAAATCAACGGCCAGCTCTGCACCAATAAAAAAGAGGCGGTGCAGACGGGCGATCGTATCCACCTCACCATCCCCGAACCCCGCCCGCTCGAACTCACCGCCGAGGATATTCCCCTCGACATTCTCTACGAAGACGAGCACCTGATCATTCTCAACAAGCCCGCCGGGCTGGTGGTGCACCCCGCCCCCGGCAACATGAGCGGCACCTTGGTCAATGCTGTGCTGGCCCACTGCGGCGACCAGCTCTTAGGCATCGGCGGCGTGCAGCGGCCCGGCATCGTCCACCGGCTGGATAAAGACACCACCGGGGCGATCGTGGTGGCCAAAACCGACCTGGCCCACAGCGACCTCCAGGCCCAGATGAAAGCCAAAACCGCCCGGCGCGAATATCTAGGGATAGTCTACGGCGCACCAAAGGCCGAATCCGGCACCATCGACGCCCCTCTGGGCCGCCACCCCACCGATCGCAAAAAAAACGCCGTCGTCCCCCTAGAAAAAGGTCGCACCGCCATTACCCACTGGCAGATGGAAGAACGCCTGGGCAACTTCTCGCTGCTGCGCTTTCGCCTAGAGACGGGCCGCACCCACCAGATTCGTGTTCA
>JBGSNT010000308.1:0-36555 GCA_041739575.1 Nodosilinea sp.
GTCACGTCCGCTTCACCCATAACCGCGATCCTGAACCCGCCATGGCGTCTCGGAAACAGCATGACCAGCGCACCTATCGAATCGAGTTCAAAATACACACGTACTGCTATGTCGCTGATTAGTTTTGTCAGTCAACCAGCCTGTACCGTTATGCCATAGCGTAATGGCTTGCTAATGGCTAAAAAACAGAGCAGAAAACCAGGGCAGTTTGGCTATTTACCGCCTCAGCACAAGTTTTTCTTGAACCCCCACCAAGATGCACGGTTTACTCGCTGCCCTAAATGCGATCGCCCCACCAAGCTGCGCAAAAAACCGCTGCTCATTTTGATTAAACCCGCCCAACCGGTGAGCTTAAACAAAACCTGCCGCTTCTGCCCCAACTGCGACCTGCTGATCGCCCACAAAGACGACCTGGATGCCCTACTTCAGACCATCTGCCTGCAACACTATCCCGACCTAGTGGGCAGTGAGTATCTTGTCGTTGGCACGATGGATCGCAAGACCTGGAAGGAAGGCTTGCGGATTAGCTCTTTTGAAGAACTGCTAAACATGGTGCACGACTTCAAAAAGCACCTAGAATTTGAGCCCGCCCGCTACACCTGGGTCAAGGACGATTGAGGCGATGCTGGGCTTTTTGCTGGGCCTATATAGCGATCGCCACAGACGTTAGAACAGTTTGACGGTCTGCCTAACCCCCTGCCGCCTTATTTTTTCTGGGAGTACCATAGCGATAAGGTTTTTCCTGCCGCCGTGGATCGCACCCAGCTCTTTGACACCCTCAGCAATCTGCCGCCCGCCGCCTTTGAGCGGCTGCTGGTGGCGGTGAATATGCCTCGCATGAACCGGGCCGGGGCATCGGCTAAAATCGGTGAACAGGTCAGCGCCCTGCTGGAATGGGCCGATAGCTCGATTGGGCCAGGGGTGGAGGCGATCGCCCGTCACCTGGCTGAACTCGATCGCTTTGAGTTTGATGCCTACCTGCGATCGCTCGTCGCCACCTACGAAAAGTGGTGGGAGCACTACACACTGACGGATGCCACCGGAAAACTTGAGCAACCCAAGCCAGAGCAGCCCTCTGTCTTTGACTTTCGCCTGATGGTGCAGACTGTCGCCAACGAGAAGGATGCCCCTAGCCCAGAGCTGCGATCGGAGGAACGGGAGAAAACGGAACGGCTGCCCGTTTTAGATGGCATTCGCAAATATGCCGATGACCATGTGTTGCTGGTGGGTCGCCCTGGCTCTGGTAAATCCACGGCACTGATCAAACTGGTGTTAGATGTGGCCGATCAAACGCTAAAGGATGGCCACGGGCAAATTCCCATTCTGGTCGAGCTGCGCTACTGGCAAACGTCTGTAATTGAACGCATTCAGGCATTTCTAAATCGGCACGACCCCTCTCTATCGCTGGAGGAGGCCGCTCTGAGTGCTCTGCTGCGCCAGGGACGGTTTTTGCTGCTGATCGATGGCCTTAACGAACTGCCCTCCGACGAGGCCCGCACTCAGCTCTCCAGCTTTCGCCGCGACTACCCCCAGGCGCCGATGATCTTCACTACGCGAGATCTGGGCCTGGGGGGCGACCTGGGGATTGAGAAAAAGCTGGAAATGCAGCCGCTAACCGAGGCGCAGATGAAAAGTTTCATTCGCGCCTATGTGCCCGACCAGGCAGAGGCAATGCTGCGCCAGTTGAGCGATCGCCTGCGGGAGTTTGGCCAAACGCCGCTGCTGCTGTGGATGCTGTGCGAGGTGTTTCAGCGATCGCCCAATCGGCAAATGCCCACCAACCTGGCGGAGGTGTTTCGGGCGTTTACGACGATGTATGAAGACAGCAGCGTGCGAAAGCATGAGGTGGCACTGCTGAAGGGAGATGTGCGGCCCTTGAGCGATCGCCGCCTGTGGAAAGATGCCCTAAAAGCCCTGGCAGCCCTAATGATGCAGGGCGAAACCCCCGTCGATTTTCGCGTGGCGATTCACCGCACCGAAGCCGAACGCGAACTCGGCAAAATCTTTGCTAACGAGAAATTCCCCGTTCGCGACATCTTAGATGACCTGCTCAAATATCACCTGCTGCAAAACCGCACCACCGACCAACTCGAATTTCGCCACCAACTCATTCAAGAATATTACGCCGCAGAACATTTGTTGGTTCTGTTGCCAGAGCTAAGCGATGAGCAATTGAAGCGAGACTACCTTAATCTTCTGAAGTGGACAGAAGCGATCGCCTTAATGCTAGCGTTGGTGAGCGACGAAGGCCAAGCATTGAGAGTATTGAAGCTGGCAGTAAACGATGTTGATATAATTTTTGCTTTAAATCTATCAAAAAATATCAAAACTGTTTTTCGTCCATCTATCGTTGAATGGATTGAAAATTTAGAAATAGCAAAAATCTTTAGGATCAGGTTCTGGGGAGCTACCCAGAACGAAGAGTCAATTCCAGAACTAGTTCAAGCAATTAAGGATGAGCATTTGAATGATGAGACTCGGAAAGCAGCGATTTACGCATTAGGAGAAATTGGCAGTAATTCAGCAGCAATAGCATTATCAAGATTCCTCTACCGTGGCCTCAGTTTTTACTCACATGCTAATATTGCGCTAGAAGAGATTGGCAGTGAAACTGCCATCATGCTTTTGTCTAATACCCCAAGACGGCCTTTGGTGCGGCATCCTTTCTTAATTAAGAGAATTGAAGAGAGAAGTCGGCAAGAAGATTATGGCAAGCCGCAGGAATCACAAACATTGTTTAAGCACGCAGCTTCTTTGGAAGGCTTAAGTAGTCCTAGCCTTAAAGTTCGTCAAGAGTCTGCTGAATTATTGGGAAAAAACGCTGACGAAGAGTCAATTCAAGGACTTATCGGATCTTTAGAGCGATGTGAGGCAGCAATTACCGAACTGATCAAAGCACTAGATGACTCAGATCCTAATGTTTGTAACAGAGTCAATAAGGAATTAGATAATATTGGTTGGGAAAAAATAGTCCGTCTATTGATTAAGGCTCTTAGATGCCCGTGCTTTAAAGTCCATGTCATTGCAGCCTATGAATTAAGAATTATAAATACTGAGACAACTATCTCAGCACTGATTGAAGCTACAAAAGATTCGTACAGTGGAATTCGTGCGAATGCGGTTTACGAATTAGGTGAGCTTCATAGCGAGGAAATGATTGAAGTGTTAGCTAGCGCTCTGGACGATTCGGATTATGAGGTTCGTCTGGAAGCAGTCAGGGCTCTTGGAAAAATCAATGACAGCAAGACAGTAATACCTCTAATTAAAGTTCTAAAAGATGGTTGCGACCGAAATATTGAAGGTCGTGCATCCGCAGCATTTGCTTTGGGAGAAATAGGTGGTGGAAAGGGAGTAAAAGCATTGACAGAAGCCTTGGGAGATCCATTTTTGGAGGTTCGGATATCTGCGGCTAGGGCTTTAGTGAAAGCTGGAGATGAAGATGTTTTGCCTAAACTACTAGAATCCCTTGAGCGCGAAACTGAGGTAGATGGTTTTGGATATCTTGCAGAGGAAGTTGCAAAAGTTGGACGTCCATCTGAGATTCCTCTGCTTGTAGAAGCTTTCAATCGCTATCCAGAGATCTGGGGAGTAGAAGTGGCAGTTTCTGTAATTCAAGAACGTTTTGGATTTTACAATTACGAGATTTGGCAAGCTCATTTAGCAAATCAACGGGTTGATAGTTCTGCCAGTCAGAGCGACAAAGCAACCGCAAACACGATAACCATTCAATCTGTAGAAAAACTAACGATTATGAGCGACAAAGCACCCATTTTCAATCAGCAACACGCAACAATCGGTGTTAATTATGCGGCTGAAGGCAGTCAGCAAGACTTCACTCAGCACATCCACGCCCCAGAGCAAAGCTTTGAGATCCTTCTAACTAGCTACAAACACTTCATCGACGAACTCCAGCAACAAAATCCCCACGTCACCGACGAAACCGCCATCATCCAGACCATCGACACAGAAGCCCGACGCATTGATACCCATTGGCAAAACTTTCTCAACCTCAAACGTCTGTGGAATGGCGGCAAAAAAGCAGCCATCAAAGTCGGCGAACACTTTGTCGAATCTAATCCCTGGGGCAAAGGCGCGATCGCCTTTCTCGAAGGGTCAGCGAAGATGTGAAGTAACCATAATCAAACTAAGCGGACTCAAAAACATGCAAATCACAATCGACCTGCCTGACAACCTAGCCCTCACAGAACCAGACCTGCGCCGAGAAGTTGCGTTTCTCCTTTGAAGAGGCTATGCCAACGCCCGTTAGGTTTGCACCAATACACTAATCAATACCTTTCTAACCAAGCTAACCTCATGACTAACCTAACTGTCTCGCTCCCAGAAGCGCTAACAACCTATCTGCAACAACAACTGGCATCGGGCCAGTACAACACCGCTGACGACTACATTCAAGCCCTGATTCAACAAGACAAAGCCCGCAAAGACCACCTCGAACCCCTCATTCTCGAAGGGCTTGCCTCCGGCGATGCCACTCCCATGACCACCACCGACTGGGAGTCTATCCGCGCCGCTGTTCGCCAAAACCAAAGCGATCGCCCCCACAATGGCTAACTTAACCAAACGCCCAATCGTCATTCAAGACCTGATCGCCCATGCGACCTACATCAGTCTTGATAACCTTGATGCGGGAGATCGGTTTCTCTATGCTGCCGAGACGACCTTTCAGCGCATTGCCGAACTACCTGCGATCGGAAAGCTTAGCGGCTTCATGATTCCAACACTTGCCCAAATACGGCAATACCCTGTCAAAGGCTTCAATAAGTACATCATTTTCTATCAAATTCAACCTGAAACAGTGGAAGTTATTCGGGTTCTCCACGGTGCCCAAAATCTAGAATTTATTCTTGGACAGGAGCCATCCCCATGACAGAAGCCTCAAAATACAGTTTCCCCAAAGCCGAGAAGGTTCAAGTCTTTGAGCAGGTCGATACCTACATCGAGACGCAGCATAATTACACACCCGACTATCAAAAAAGTACCGCTGAGCAACAGCTCCAATCCGTGGTGAATAAACTCCGCCAAAAATACCCCAATTCTACCGACGAGCAACTATTCCAAAAACTGGTCGAGGGCTTTGAGGCGATGCCCCAACAAAACCCATAAAAATGGCAGCGCTGGCAAGACATTTTCAGCCTTCTCTTTGCTGGTGGTATTGAGGCCACCAAAGTCCTGGTTCCCGTGGCAGGCATTCCGATCGAAGTAAGCAGGCGGCTGTATGAAATCTATGACCGCGATCGCAAACAACTACCTGGTAGCTAAATTATGCAAATTACCATTGACCTGCCTGACAACCTAGCCCTCACAGAATCAGACCTGCGCCGAGAAGTTGCGATCGCCCTCTTTCAACAAAACATTCTGCTCATCGAGCAAGCAGCTCAAGCCATTGCAATGGATGTAGACGATTTTTATCAAATTCTTATTGATCGAGGCATTCTCACTCCCCCAAGCGACCCTGACGACGATCCAAATGAACTCATCTTTGCCCATTTACGGATCTCCCTACAACAGGCCGAAGCAGGAAACTTAAAGCCCATCTAGCCGCGCAGCAAGCTGATCGCCCAATAAGCCAAAGCCGCGATCGCCCTCAACATGGCTTACCTAATCTCACCTCCATTTTGCTGCGCCCCCGTAGCCTGGTAGAGTGCCCAGGCCTTAGAGAGGCCCAGCGCATGGTCTTTCTGTGACTGGCATTCTTTGGTTGTAGCCTGCGAGTTTGGTCAGAGACCCGGTTGCTCATCATTCTCCCGCCGCCCCTCAACCGTCGGGGAATTGCCAGCAGGGGATGTGTTCGACCCGGCGACTGCCGCAGGCGCAGACAAGATTCTCATCGTCCGAGACCATCCAGGTCTCGTCGCAGTCGCGGCAGTGGCAGAGAATGTTGTTGAGATTGGCCTGGGCCAGGCCAAAGCGCCAGCGCGCCAGCTCGTCGGGGGTAAAAGAGGAGGAGTCAGACATGGAGCGAAAGAACGAAAAGGGAAGAACGAAGAACGAAGAACGAAGAGCCAAACTATGGTGGCAAAGGCTAAAAACCTGAGTTGTACCTGACCCATTCCAGCATGATGGGCAGCTTGTTGGCCACGATCGCACCCGCCACAAACCCCATGCCGTGCCCCACCCACGACTTGCCCCGCTGGAGGGGCAGCAGACCCCACAGGGCACTGCCGTAGAGCAGGCCAACAACGATCGCGGCGGCGATCGCCCCTGGACTGCGCTCAAAATAGCCTCGCAGCAAAATATACCCCAGGTAACCAAAAATCACGCCGCTGGCTCCCAGGTGGCGGGTGCCAGGCCGCCCCAGCAGCCAAATGCCCACGCCGCTAAACAGCCAGCAAAACACCGTCACCAGACCCAGCACCTCTAGCCCCTGGAGCAGAATGATGGTGCCCAAAATGACCAGCGGGCCAGAGTTGGCGGCCAAATGGCCAAACCCACCGTGGAGCAGCGGGGCCACCACAATGCCCGGCAGCCCGTCCACGGTGCGCGGCTCAATACTGAGCTTGCTGAGCACTCGCCGCCCGGTGACAAAATCCACGATGGCCAGCGTCCACATCAGCGCCAGCAGGTAGGCCAGCAGCACAACGCCCTGGCGAAAGCCCTCCGGCAGGGTGATCGAGTCAAAGGAAAACAAGGCGAGACCAGCCAATGGCATTACGTTCCTCAGGCTAGCACCTGGGCCAGCACCGGGTTGAGGTATTGGGCCAGATGGGTGCCGTCTACCCCCAGTTCGGTGCGATCGGCGGCGGCAGCGCGGGCGGCCTGGGCGTGCCACCAGGCCCCAGCCACGGCGGCATCCAGCGCGGCATCTGTGGAATGCTGTGAAGTCTTCTGGGCCAGGAGACCGCCAATTAAGCCAGTGAGAATATCGCCGCTGCCGCCGCGAGCCAGGGCAGGGGTGCTCTCGGGCACGTACCAGAGGGTGCCGTTGGGGTGGGCGATCGCCGTACAGGCCCCCTTGAGCAACACGACGGCCCCGCTCTGGGCTGCCGCCGCCTGCGCTGCTACCCCGCCATCCCTCGCCGCCGCGAGCTGCCCCGCAAACAATCGCTCAAATTCGCCCCGATGGGGAGTCAGCACCGTTGGGGCCTGCCGCTGGGCCAGGGTATCTGCACCGCCCAACTCAGCCAGCAGGTTAAGCCCATCGGCATCGAGCAGTAGGGGCGTGGGGTTATTGAGGACGGCTCGAACGGGGGCCATAGCGTCGCGGCTGAGCCCAGGCCCGCAGGCGATCGCGCTGTAGCGGCTCAGATCTAGGGTGTCGGGCAGGTGGGCGATCGCTCCTCCCTCAGTCTCTGGACAGCCCACCACCAGCGCCTCAGGAATTTGGGCTACCACCATGAGCCGCAACGACTCAGGTACCGCCAGGGTCAGCATACCCACCCCACTGGCCTTGGCGCCGAGGGCGGCCAACAGCGCTGCCCCAGCATAGGATCGCGACCCGGCCACCAGCAGGAGATGGCCGACGGTGTACTTGTGGATGTCGGGGGAGCGGGGCAAGGGAAGCCTCCGTGCCACGGTCGCCAGGGTCGCCCGCCGCACCGCAGGCAGGGCTGCCAAGACGGTCGCCAGAGCCTGGGGTGGGATGTCAAAGCCGATGAAATGGGGCTGCCCTAGGCAGGCCAGCGCCCGATCCTGACAAAATGCCCGCTTCCAGAGCCCCAGGCAGAGGGTGTGGGTGGCCCGCACCGCTGTGCCCAGTACCGCCCCAGTGTCGGTGTGCAGGCCTGAGGGCAAGTCAATGCTGACCACCGGGCAACGGGCGGCATTGATGGCCTCTACCACATCGGCCATGGGGCCTTCGATTGGACGCTCTAGGCCAAAGCCAAAGAGACCGTCTAGGAGCAGGTCACAGGGAATCATGGCGTCTATGCGGTCTGCGATCGCCACCCCCAGGTACTGCAAAAACCTCAGGTGATCGGCGGTCAGCGGCTTCAGGCGACTGGCCGGGCTATACACCTGTACCTCGTACCCCTGGGCCGCCAACTCTCGACCGACCACCAAGGCATCGCCGCCGTTGTGCCCTGGCCCAGCCACAATCGCTACCCGTCCATAGCGCTCTACCGGAAACTGGGCCACGATCCAGGCCGCGATGCGCCCGGCCACTTTTTCCATTAGCGCCGCTACGGGCATGCCGGCGGCAAAGAGTTCTCCCTCAATGGCTCGCATTTGGGCGGCGGTAACGACGGTATCGAGGGGAGAGGTAACAGATCCGCCGCCTTGCCCCTCGGTGGCGGGCCGTAGCTCAGAGTTCATGGCGGCTGATCCTCGGCGCTAGCGGCGGCCTCTACCGCTGGTAAAACACTCGGGCATTGGGAATACCGGCATCCCGATAGAAATCATTCCAGCGGTTGGCCAGGTCGCGATTGATGAACGGGCCAACCGCCACGTGGGGCCCTCGGGGCTCGGTGCGCTGCTGAACCTGAGCCGGTGGAGTACCCAGCTGAATCACCTGATTGCTCAGATTGCCTAAATTGGCGGCACTCGTGGGAATCACTACGTAGTAGGGAGCACTGACCGGCTGGGCAGTCGGCGGAGCCGCTGGCGGCGGGGTAATCACTTCCACGGTAGTGGTGGGAGCCGCAGGAACCCCGTAATTGGGCTGCTGGCCAAACTCCACACTGCCAGGGCCAGGAAGGGGAGCCTGGGCTACGCCAGGGCCAGGGGGGGGAGCCTGGGCTACGGTCGGCGGCAGGGCAGGCACGGGCACTGCTGGGTTCACGGTCGCCGTGGGGAAGGCCGTATCGGGCAGGGGCGGCAGATCGCCGTTGGAGGCGTAAACATTGGCGGGCAGGGCGGCGGTGGCGGTGTAGGAGGGTACCGCAGCGGCCACCTCGGCCATCTGGGCACTGACCCCCAGGGCCGCCAGGTCAATGACGCGCTGCTGGGCGTTGCCAGCCATGTTAAATCGCCCGGCCTGGATCACCGATTGACCCTGAAAAGTGGTGCGAAAGGCCGTGGGTTCGATCAGGCGCACCTGGTTGAGGGTGGCATCGCTGGTGTCCCTGACGTAAATCAAATACTGCTGGCCACTGGTGGGCACCTGGGGTAGGGCGGCGGCGGGCACCGGCACAGCCCCCTCCGGCACCACTGGCACAATGTCGTAGACCTGGGCCAGCCCCTGGGGCGCCATGCCCAATACCGTTACCATGCCGGCGATCGCGGCAGTTGAGACAGCTCCTAGGTTGAGCTGTCCCCAGGCTTGATGGGCCTGGCTAGCACCTTCTCCATGCCCTAATTCTCTCCGACCAAACCAATACTTCTGCATTGCCATCACGAATCCTGCCCATTGCTTTTATGGTGAACCGGCAGACGGTCAAGCATCAACGACTCTTTGCCCGCCCTCTCTTTATGTCTTGAGGATGTTAGCGCAGATTCTAAAAATCGCATCATTTCATTGCAAACTTGTGGCCGATGCGGCCCTGTCGCCAATGCTAGGGGTAGAGCTGTGACATAGATCACAAGGGCAGCAGGGCAACATCACCGGGGCGATCGCCCATGGTCACCCGAAGTTAATCGATCATTTCTTAGGATAGAGTTTGCTCTGCAACCGTAAGCACCATGGCTAACCCCTGCAGTAAACCTCTAAAAAGCAATCCGTTTATCACCCAGCGGGACCCAAAAACGGGGGAGTGGCATGTGGTAAAGCCCTGTCCCAGGAGTCGTCGGTAATTCCTGGGGATGCTACACCTAAGGTCCCTCAGGGTGAACGCCAGAGCGCTTTAATCTGGTCTCTGTACTGCTTAGCCAAGGTGGGCTACCCCCAGGATGGGGATACCAGAGCCAGGCGGACTGGGCTATAGTTTGGCTCATTCTGTCTCTCTGTGGACGCATCCCTCGACTGCCATGCGCCAGCTGTACCCCCCCATTGAGCCTTACCACACCGAATATCTCGCCGTCTCCGATCGCCATCGCCTCTATCTAGAGCTAGTAGGTAACCCATCGGGTCGGCCCGTGGTGTTTCTGCACGGGGGGCCGGGGGGCGGCATTAACCCCACCTACCGCCAATTTTTTGACCCCCAGCACTGGCTCATCGTGCTGTTTGACCAGCGGGGCTGTGGCCAAAGCCTTCCCTATGCCGAGCTAGAAGACAACACCACCTGGGCCCTGGTGGGCGACATTGAAAAAATTCGCGTCCATCTGGGCATCGAGCAGTGGACGGTGTTCGGCGGCAGCTGGGGCAGCACCCTGGCCCTGGCCTACGCCCAAACCCATCCCGATCGCTGCTGCAGCCTGATTTTGCGCGGCATTTTTACCCTGCGCCAGCGAGAAATTCGCTGGTTCTACCAGGAGGGGGCCAGCTACCTCTATCCCGACGCCTGGGAAGAGTACCTCGCCCCCATTCCCGAGGCCGAACGCGGCGATCTAGTCACCGCCTACTACCACCGCCTCACCAGTCCCGATGCCCAGGTACGCCTGGCCGCCGCCCGCGCCTGGGCCGTGTGGGAGGCCAGTACCAGCAAGCTGGTGCAGGACCCCAACCTGCTCCGCCACTTTGGCACCGACGAGTTTGCCCTGGCCTTTGCCCGCATTGAGTGCCACTACTTTATCCACCAGGGCTTCTTTGATACCGACGACCATATCCTGAGCCGGGTCGATCGCATTCGCCACATTCCCGGCGTGATTGTGCAGGGCCGCTACGACGTGGTGTGCCCCGCCACCACCGCATGGGAACTCCACCGCGCCTGGCCTGAGGCCCAGTTTGTCCTGGTGCAGGAGGCGGGGCACTCCGCCATGGAACCGGGCATCACCAGCGCCTTGGTCACAGCCACCGACCAGTTTGCGCAGCTATGAAAGCGGGTCCGATGAAAATAGGGCCAGTGATAGTGGGTCCGATCGGCCATTGCTGATCGTCTAGGGGAGCAAGTGATGCCCCGGGAATTGTCCGTGGCGCGGGCTTTCTCCCTTTGGGAGACGCAAGCGAACGACTCCGCTCAGCCCTCGGTTATTTTCAGGGCAATAGCTCCAGGGTTGCCCCGTTGTCGCTGAGGCACGCCGCCCCCAGGAGGGCAGGGTTAGGCCGCCTGGCCGGGGGCCGGGGCGGGGGCCGCCAGGGAAAGCATAGCGGCGGTCGGCTGGGCTTGGCCACTCTCCCACCGCTCCAGGTACTGGGTCAGGTGCTCCTCGCCCTGGGCAATGCGATCGCCCACCATCTCCCGCACCCGTTCCTCTTCTTCTCGGTACTGATCTGGGCTAAAGAAACCGGCAAAGCGCGCCGCCCGTAACCACACCAGGTAGGTGCTCAGGGCATCGTACTGGCTCTGTTCAACGATGGAGCGCAGGTCGCCTTTAACCCACCAATCCACCACATCGGGGGGCTCAAACCCTATCCACCCAGGAATGGCCATGGCCGCTGCCAGTTCGTGCAAAGTAGGCGTTGCAATTCCCCAGCCGCTGAGGGCACTTTTCAAATCGATGTGGGCGTCACCGTGGCGGCTAAAGTAGTCGCTACCCCAGCCCTGATCGGCCCGGCGGCAAAACTCTGCCGCTGAAACACCTGCCACTAGGCCCCGCTGCAGCAAAATTGGCAGGTCGGTGGTTTGAGAGTTAAAGCCCACCAGCTGCGGGTGGTGCTGGCCCAGATAGCCCAAAAATGTGGCAATTAATTCTCCTTCATCCATCAGCTGGTCGAACTGCCTGGGCAGGGTCGTGAGCCGAAGGTGAATCTCGCCGTTGTTTTGCTGCTCTCGGATCACCGCAGAGACAGCGACGATGCGACAGAGGGCCGTTTTCAGATGGGGGCGGGGTTTTGCGGCGGTAGCCCCAGCTTTTTCCCACATCACCTCGAATACCTCGGCATCCGACATTGTTACTGGCAGCCCGTAAAGCCGTCGTCCCGAAGCTGGATCGGGTGCCCACTCCAAATCAAAGGCGCAGACCTGGCGACCGACTGACTTGAACATAGTTGCCTCCCCAAAAACGTTAAATAAGCGCCATGGGAGCCATCCAGGCGCTTATTTAACATTCCCATTGGGCTTAGGCTAGGGAACCTGCCAGGCCCGTTGATGATAGTCGTCGGGCTCGGGAAATAGATCTATGGGTTCGCCGTGGTGATGGTGTCCATGGCCATGGCCATGCCCGTGATCATGCCCATGGTTATGGGCATCTCCTTGAGCGTGAGGATGGTTGTGCCCGTGGCCGTGCTCATGGCCGTGCTGCCCACCCCCGGCGGCAAGGCGAAACTTGCACATTTCGCAGTTCATAGCCACCTGACCCAGGTGAGTTTCAAGCTCGCGATCGCGCAAAATCTGCATCAGCTGCGGGTGACTCCCCATCTCAGGCAAATAGGTCACCAGCTGATCTGGGTGGGCGGCCTGCTGCTGCTGGGTAATCTCCATAATCTTCTTCACCAGCACCCCGGTGAACAAAAAGTAGGGCAGCACAATGATCCGCTTGGGGTGGTACAGCCGGGCGCGGCGAAAGCCTTCCTCTAGGCGGGGATGGGTAATGCCGATGAAGCAAATCTCTACGGTTTTATAGCGGCTCCCCTCCCAGACGATGCGCGCCAGTTTGTACACATCGCCATTGGCGTCGGGGTCGCTGGCTCCCCGGCCCACAAACAGCAGCACTGTATCTTCGCGGGCAATGTTGTCGGGGTTAAATCGGGGGCCATCCAGGTCGGCCAACCGCTCTTGCCAGAGCTGAATGATCGACGGGGTAATGCCAAAATGACGACCGTAGTGGAAGGTCACCTGGGGATGGCGCTGGCGGGCGCGATCCAGTTCATTGGTCACATCAAATTTGTTGTGGCGGGCGGCGAACAACAGAATGGGCAGCACCGAAATGTCGGTGTAGCCCTTCTCAACGCACAGGTCTACCCCGTCCTGAATGGTGGGCTCCGTCAGCTCTAGAAAGCAGGGAATCACCGGGCGAGAGGTGTCTAGGGCCTGATAGGCCGCAGCAAATTCGAGGACGCGATCGCGCCCCTCGCGATCGCGACTGCCGTGGCCCACCAGCAGCAGCGGGCGCTGGACCGGCAGTGGCGGCCAGGTGCCAACCGCACTGGGGGAAAAATCCTGAGGAGTGGTCACAATAGGTGCGATCGCCATAGCCGCTAGCCGCCAAAAAAAAGAGTGCTAAACCTGGTGTAGACGCAGGGTAAATGCTTCTCTAAAAAAACCACAGTCAGCGGGACAATTAAAACCGTGGCCAGAGAAAAAACAATCTGCTTGGTTATCTTAGCCCAGGGCAGAGATCAGAACCATCCTGGGGGTAGGCATTGGCCATGACACCGAATGAAGCACCCAGGGATGATACCGATAGCGATGGTCAAAGCCCCCCGCTACGGGCCCCGCTGCGGGAACGCCTGCGGGGCTATCTCGACACCCCAGACACCCCGCCTGGACAGGTGATCAACGGCGCGATCGTGCTGCTGATTTTTTTGTCGGCCACGATTTTTGTCGCTAAAACCTACCCGATCTCCCCCACCCTCAATGCCCGGTTAGAGACCCTTGACTGGCTCATTGTATTGGTGTTCACCCTTGAGTATGGTCTGCGGCTGTGGGTGGCCCACCGCCCCTGGCACTATGCCCTCAGCCTCTACGGCATCATTGACCTGATTGCTCTCCTGCCCTCGTGGGTAGGGGTTTTCGACATTCGATTTCTGCGCTTTTTTAGATCCCTACGGATTTTGCGCCTGGTGCGCATCTTCAACAATCGGCTCTGGTTTGGTCAAATGACCAGCACCGACAGCCTGATTTTGATTCGCATCCTATTCACCCTGATGGCGATCATCTTCATCTACTCCGGCCTCATCTTTCAGGTCGAGCACCCCCGCAATCCCGAAGACTTTGGCACCTTCCTCGACGCCGTCTACTTCGCCGTCGTCACCATGACCACGGTGGGCTACGGCGACGTCACACCCCTATCCGAAGCGGGACGAGGCCTCACAGTGATGATGATTCTCACCGGCATTGCCCTGATTCCGACCCAGATCAGCAGCCTGATTCGCCAGTTGGTTAAGGTCTCCCAGCCCCAGCATCTGCCTTGCCCAGGCTGCAGCTTTACCCTCCACGACGACGATGCCCGGTTTTGCAAACGCTGCGGCACTGCCCTAGAGCCCTAGGTGCGGGGTCTTGCGGCACCGCTGTTGCCGTCGTAACAAATATAAAGATTATTGAAAAAACAAATATGCCTTTTGCCAGATAGGGTCTTTCCAGTACAATGGCCACCCAAAAGCCATGCCGAACCCTGTCTCCCCTTTCGGTAGCGCGGTGGATGGTGAAGCCAGACCTGACTAGGTCTGGTACCTCCCAGGATCTGGTTAACCCACTTACAGTTAGGACGTTCCATGACTTCTGTGCTCCACACCCCTACCGACGACACCAAACTGTCCGGCCTTCCAGAGGAGGTGAGGGCGCGGCTGCAAGATCGCTTCAAGCTGGTGGTGCCCGCCCGCTCTGCGGCCGACCCTTCGCCGGCACCGGTGCTGGACGAGACGCCCCCCAGAGACCCCGCCGTTCAACCCATGGTGACCCTCGCCAATGTCGAGAAAACCTACACCAACGGCAGCCAAGCCCTGGCTGGCGTCAACCTAACCGTTAACCCCGGCGACTTTCTCTTTGTCACCGGCCCCTCGGGTTCAGGCAAATCCACCCTGCTAAAGCTGCTCTACGGTCACGAGCGCCCCACCAGCGGCAGCATCCTGGTCGGCGATGAGCCCATTGCCGACCTGCGCGGCAATCGACTGGCCATGATGCGCCGCCGCATTGGGGTCGTGTTTCAGGACTACAAGCTCATTCCTCGCCGCACCGTGGCCGAGAATGTTGCCTTTGTGCTGTGGGCCCAGGGCTTTACCCGCAAGGAAATCCACCGCCGCCTCTGGCCCACCCTAAAGATGGTGGGGCTACAGGGTAAGGCCCAGTGTTTTCCCGACGAACTCTCCGGTGGTGAGCAGCAGCGGGTCAGCATTGCTCGCGCGGTGGTCAACACCCCACCCCTGCTGCTGGCCGACGAACCCACCGGTAACCTCGACGCCGACAACTCCCTCCAGGTGATTAAAATTCTCAAAAAGCTCAACTCCATCGGGATTACCGTCATCGTTACCACCCACGATGAACACCTGGTAAGGATTTCCAATCACCCCGTGGTGCAGATTAAGCAGGGTCGCCTGCACCACCTGCGCCGGTAGTTTACATTCCTTGACACCAACCGCTACGCCTTATCCAATCAATAGGATAATGATCAGAACTAACCCCCAGGCGACTTTTACTAGGTAGCCTGGCGATTTCGGTCTCTGAGAGGAACGTGCCTTGGTCAGTACAGCCCCATTTAAAACCGTCAAATCACAGGAAATTTTTTCCGCGGCCCAGAACCTCATGCCCGGCGGCGTCAATTCCCCCGTGAGAGCCTTTAAGTCAGTGGGCGGGCAGCCGATTGTATTCGATCGCGTCAAGGGTGCCTACATCTGGGATGTAGACGGTAACCAATACATTGACTACGTGGGTACCTGGGGCCCCGCCATCTGCGGCCATGCCCATCCTGAAGTGTTGGCCGCCCTGTCCGCAGCCCTAGAGAAAGGCACCAGCTTTGGCGCCCCCTGCTACCTGGAAAACGTGTTGGCCGAAATGGTCATCCAGGCGGTACCCAGCATTGAAATGGTGCGCTTTGTGAACTCCGGCACGGAGGCCTGCATGGCCGTGCTGCGACTCATGCGGGCCTACACCGGGCGCAACAAAATCATCAAATTCTCGGGCTGCTACCACGGCCACGCCGACATGTTTCTGGTGCAGGCCGGGTCTGGGGTAGCCACCCTGGGCTTGCCCGACTCCCCCGGGGTACCCAAGGCGGCCACCAGCGATACCCTCACCGCCCCCTACAACGACCTCGAGGCGGTCAAGGCCCTCTTTGCCCAAAACCCCGGGGAGATTGCTGGCGTCATCCTAGAGCCGGTGGTGGGTAACTCGGGCTTTATTACCCCCGACGCCGGGTTTCTAGAGGGTCTGCGGGAAATCACCCGTGAGCACGATGCGCTGCTGGTGTTTGACGAAGTGATGACCGGCTTCCGCATTGCCTACGGCGGTGCCCAGGCCAAGTTCAACATTACCCCCGACCTCACCACCCTGGGTAAGGTGATTGGCGGCGGGCTACCCGTGGGGGCCTACGGTGGTCGCCGCGACATTATGGAAATGATTGCCCCCGCTGGCCCGGTGTACCAGGCCGGCACCCTGTCGGGCAACCCCCTGGCGATGACGGCGGGCATCAAAACTCTGGAGTTGCTCCAGCGCCCCGGCACCTACGAGGAGCTAGACCGGCTCACCGCAAAGCTCACCGAAGGACTGCTGCAGGCGGCTCGGGAAGCGGGCCACGAGGTCTGCGGCGGCCATATCAGCGCCATGTTTGGCATGTTCTTTAACCCCGGCCCGATTAGCAACTTTGAGGATGCTAAGGGCTCTGACCTGGAAAAGTTTAGCCGCTTTCACCGGGGCATGTTAGAACACGGCGTATACCTGGCACCATCGCAGTACGAGGCTGGGTTTACCTCCCTGGCCCATACCGATGCGGATATCGACGCGACCATTGCCGCCGCCCGCGACGTGCTGGCAACTCTCTAGGCTGGGGTAAACCCTCGGCCAATAAAAAACCCCGGATTCTGCCAGAACCCGGGGTTTTAATCTTTCCAGAGACTAGGACATCGCCTGGATAATGTAGTCGAAGTAGGGAGCGGCCTCGGCGCTGTCTTCATCAGATAGCAGATTAAGGGACGCTTCTTTGAGGCAGCGAATGGCTTCGGCCATGCCGGGCACGGGCACGTCTAGGGCGTTGTACATTTCGCGAACGCCGACCAGGCCAATGCTCTCGATCGGGGTCTTGTCACCAGCCAGGACGCCGTAGGTGACCAACCGCAGGTACCAGCCGTAGTCGCGAATGCAAAGAGCCCGCTGCTTTTGGCCGTAGGCATTGCCGCCAGGGGCGATAAAGTCTGGCCGCCGCCGCCACAGTTCTCTGCTGGCCTGGTCGACAATCTTCTTTTCATTTTCAGACAGAGCAGCGGCAATGCGGGTGCGCTGTTCGCCGGTCTTCAAAAAGTCTTCGATGGCCTTGAGCTCGCCGGTGGTTGGGTAGCGCAGCTCGTCGTCGGCATTCAAAATAACTTGGCTAACAACAGACATAGTTAAAAATGACGGGGATGACCTATTTCATTGATAGTTTAGCGACTTGGGGGTCTATAGGGAAAGTTAAATTCTCATTTAATTAGCGGTAAACCTGGACTAACTAAGGGGCAGGGGTACGTAGGTCAGGGGCTGAATCGGTTGAATTTTCGAGAGTTTCAACCTCTGAACTGGTTTCTTGAGAATGAGAACGGGCAGGGATGTTTGTAACTTTTTCGACATATAATTACAGCCCTGGAAGAGTCTATTGGTTGCCTTGATCTGCGGCTTAAGACTCTGCGGCTCAATCTCTGCTGGATTGGGCTGGGCAGTTTAGCGAATGCTCCGGTAGAACAGGGTTAAAAATAAAAATATGGATTGGGGGGCGAAGGCGATAGCCTAAGGTATTGTGAGCGGATTGCACTCCCCCACCCTTTGCCACCATGGATAAGCGATTGACCGATACCCAGGTGCAGCGCCTGGTCGCCGAGGTACAGCGGCTCTCCGATCGTCACCAAGCGGAGCTGGGGGTCGAAGAGGTGCAGGATATATTGCAGCAGCTCAACCTGTCGCCCGAGTTTTTAGACGATGCTATAGTGCAGCTCAAGCGCCAGGATGCCCTGGCGGTGCAGCAGAGCCGTCGTCGCTGGCTGATCGCCGGGGTGGCGGGAGCTGTAGCGCTGGGGCTGGCCAGCTGGCTGTGGCTGGGCAATCAACAACAGCAGCAGCTCGCTCAGGTGGTGGCCCAGAGCGATCGCATTACCCTGAGCCAAGACGACGGCGGTAACCTCAGCCGCATTGCGCCCCAGGCTGGTGGCAGCGAACTGGTCTATCGGCTGACGCTCAGCGATGCCCCCGTGGGTAAGCAGCTCGCCCTCTCCTGCCGCTGGACTGGCCCCGATGGCCAGGTGGTGCACCAAAATCAATACCGCACGAAGACTATTACCACTCCGGTGTGGCCCACCTACTGCCGCTACACCGTCGGCCCTGAGTCGCCCACGGGGAACTGGACGGTGGAGGCATTTGTGGGCGATCGCCAGCTCAGCGACGCCACCTTTACGGTGAACTAGGGACTATGGGATGGGATGCGATCGCGGCGATAGCGACCCAGGCCCAGGGTTGCCTAGGCTACTGGGGCTACGACCGTGAAGGTTCCCTAGGCCCAACCCTGAGCCATCTGGTGGCCCAAACGCAGCTGAAAGGCTGGCAGCCCCAATCGGCCCTTGGGGATAGCCCGATAGCCCTCTCGGCGTCTGGGATAGAAGCCAATGCCTGGATTGCCGCGACTGCCACCAGCCTCACCCTGGGGCGCGACGCCTTTGGCCGCATGCCCCTGTACTGGATGCAGCGCAACCAGGTGATTTGGTTTGCCTCGCGGCTGCAATGGCTGCTGCCTTTGGTGAGTTCCCAGGGGAAACCGCCAGGGGTCAACCTGGCGGCGCTCTACGGCTATAGCTGCTGCTCCTACGTGCCGACGCCCCTCACCCCGGTGCAAGCGGTGATGGCGCTACCGGCAGGCCTTGAGCAAACTTGGGAGGGAGACGGCGCGGGAAAGGTGCGATCGCCCAGCAGCCACAGTCTGGTGAACTGGCGGGAAAGCCCGACCCAGCTTGAGGATGAGGCGACGGCGATCGCCCAGCTTCAGGACTTACTAAAAACCGCTGTCGATCGCCAGATCAGTGATTTAGGGGATGAGCCCGTTGGGGTGTTGCTGTCGGGGGGGCTAGATTCATCCATTGTGGCGGCGCTGCTGGTCAAGGCGGGGGTGCGGGTGCGGGCCTATACGCTCGACTTTGGGCTCGACTCTGGCGAAAGCAGTCTGCCCGAGTGGCCCTACGCTGAGCAGGTGGCCCAATCCCTAGGTATTCCCCTAGTCAAAGTAGAGGCGACACCCCGGCGGATTCGCCAGGCCATGTCAGCGACGGTTAGGGCGCTGGATTTGCCCTTTGGCGATGGGGTAACGGTGCCGCTATACCTGCTCAACCAGGCGGCCAGTCAGGAGGTGGGGGTAATTTTTAACGGCGAAGGGGGCGATCAGCTGTTTGCCGGGTGGACGAATAAGCCATTGATTGCCGCCAACCTCTACCAGGCCGATCATCCCGAGGGAATCGAGTCCTTTGCTCGGCAATACCTGCGCACCTTCCATCGGCTGTGGGGCCACGAGGCCCAGGTGTTTCAGCCTGCGGTGCTGGCCGACATTCAATCGCTGAATCCCCAAGACTGGCTTGACCCGGCCCTCGACCCAACGGCGGCCCAGGGGCTGCTGCATCGGCTGCGGCGGGCCACCCTGATGCTAAAGGGGGCGCAGAATATTCACCCTCGGGCGACAAATTTAGCGCTGGCCCTGGGGTTGAGGGTGCGATCGCCCTTTTGCGACCCCGACCTGGCCCAGTGGAGCTTTGGCCTGGCCGGTACCCTGTGCCTTCAGGGGGCCTGCGAAAAATACATTCTCAAGCGGGCGGCGGAGCCCTGGCTACCGCCCGAGATTGTGTGGCGGCAAAAGCGCGGCATGGGGGTGCCCTTAACCGCCTGGTGCTTGAATGAGTGGTGGCGCGATCTGGGTCAATGGCTGAACCCTGGGAGCTTAGCCGCCGAGGGGCTCTGGCAGCCCGACCTAGCCCTGCGGACGGCCCTGGGCGACCTCAGCGGCACCATTCAGGGGCGACGCATTGGCGAGATTCTGTGGCTGTTGGTGATGTGGCAGCAATGGCGATCGCAGGTGCTGGGCGAATCCATAGAAAATCCGCTGTGGCAGCATCCGTTTTGGTTGCCCCCTCAAGTTTGGAGATACCGCAAGCGATGGCTTTAACTACCAGACCCAGCCCCCAAACTGCCCCCATGCCAGCGGCCTTTCAACCCTCAGCTGCGCTGGCGGTAGACCTCTTGCAGGTCTATGGATCACCGCTGTACGTCTATGACGGCGATCGCCTCCACCAGACCCTGCACCACATTGCCCAGGCCATTCCCTACCGCCGCACCCGCGTTCACTTTGCCACCGTCACCAACGGCAACATTGCGCTGCTGCAAATCGTTCGGGATGCTGGCTGGGGGCTCCACGCCAACACCCCCGGCGATATTTACCTGGCCTTGCAGGCCGGGTTTGAGCCGGGGGCGATCGTCTACAGCGGCAGCAACCTTAGCCGCGATGACATGGCCCAGGTGTTGGCCTGGGGCATTGCTACCCTCAACCTCGACAGCCTGGCCCAGCTTGAGCAACTCTGCGAGACCTATCAAACTCTGGACGAAGCCGCTAAGCCCCCCTCCCTGCGCCTGGGGCTACGCCTTAACGATCCTGCCCTCACTGGCGACAGCCGCATTGGGGTCAGGCCCGAGGAGTTTGCTGCCGCCCAGGCGCTAGTGGCCAGGGCAAACGAATCCATGGGTTCTGCAAAAATCCAGCTCTGCGGGCTGCATTTTTACCGGGGCACGGGCACCAACGCGACCCAGGCCTTTACCCAGGTAATTGACCGAGTCCTAGAACTAGGGCAGCGCCTCCCCGACTGGGCCTATCTGGATTTTGGCGGCGGCTTTGGCCATCCCTACCGTCACGGGGGCGCGGCCTTTGACTGGGCTGAGTTTGGGGAGGCGATCGCAGCGCGACTGAACCATCTGTCGCCTTCCGTGGACCTGGTGATTGAGCCGGGTCGGGCCGCGATCGCCGGGTGCGCCGCCCTACTGACCACCGTCGTCTCGGTAAAATGGCAGGGCGATCGGCAAATCGTTGGGGTCGATACCACCGTGGCCAACCTGTCGGTGCCCTCCGTCCACGGCGGCTACCGCGAGATTGTGCCCCTAGCCCATAACCCAGCCCCCCAGGTCTACCCCACCGATGTGTGTGGCAACACCACCTATTCCCGCGACTATCTGGGGCGCAGCTGCCAGCTACCGAAGCTGGCCCCCGGCGATACTTTGGCCATTTTGGATGCGGGGGCCTACGGCTACGCCATGGCCTCTCACTTCTTACACCGCCCGCGCCCGGCGGAAGTTCTTCTGGAGTCGGGCCAGCACCGCCTGATTCGCCAGCGAGAAAGCTACCAGGCGCTCCTTCAAAATCAAATTTTTTAGCGCCTAGGGCAAAGGAAACGGCCATGAAATGCGTTCAATGCACCGCCGACAACAATCTCAAAGACCGCGCCGCTAACCAGGGCCGCTGCAAAAACTGCAACCATCCCTTCGCCTTTGAACCCACCACCATGGATGCCAAACTCCGGTTTACCGATGGGTTCTTTGCCAAGGCCCTGGCCGACATTTCGGCCAATGACACGCTGTATTTCACCCCTAAACAGCTGCTCTATCTCTTAGAAAAACGGCTCGGTCGCAAGGCCGCCCTAGCGGCTCGATCCGTCAGAATTTTCGGTGGCGCTGCCTTAATTTTCGTGGGCTTTTTAACGGCGGCCTTTGGCATTGGTCTGGTGGCGATCGCGATCGGTCTGTGGCTAATTATTTCTGGCCTGCGGCGGTCGGCCCAGCGGCCCCAGCAGCCCCCAGGGCTTACCCTCACCAGTGCCACGGTCGATACCTGGCTCCAGCAGTGGCAGCGCTTTAATACCCCCCCGACCAAGCTGCTGCCACCCCCCAGCGCCCCTGCATCGCTAGCCCCTGCTGCTGACGATGTGACGGCCTACAGCTTTGACCGGGTGCTGGTGTGCGATAGCGTGGCGATCGCCCAGCTCCTAATCGCCAACAACATCCACTTTGAGCACAACTGCGCGGTGCTGAGCATTACCGGCTACCCCCAAGCCATTTTTGCCACCACCATGGTCATGCTGCGCCGCAACCCAGACCTACAGGTAATTGCGCTGCATAACTGTAGCCCCCGAGGCATGGCTCTGGTGCATGAGCTACGCACCAACTCCGACTGGTTTGCCGAGAACACGCCGGTAATTTTTGACCTGGGTCTGCTGCCACGGCAAATTGAAGCAGCCCGGCAGCAGGCATACATTCAAGTATCAGTAGACTCGGCCCAGGCTGCCCAGAGCCTGTTACCCGAGGTGCGGCAGCCCCTTTTGGAGACCGAGTTGCAGTGGCTAGAAGCGGGGTATTTTGTCGAGTTAGAATCCTTCACCCCCCAAAAGCTAATTCAAATTGTCAGCCGCGGCATTGCCAGACTGCGAGACCTGGGCGAAAACATTGACGACAATTTAATTTTGGTGGGCGATGGCGGTAACAGCGGCGGCACCTTCATCTACGCATCCGATAATTTTGGTTAACCGCAGTGCTCTACCGTTTGTTGAGGTTAACTTGCAGCCAAATTTCTAGGCTGACCAGCAGCCACAGCTTGACGCCGTAGCGTTGCCAGGGGTCGCCCCGATAGTTCAGCCATTGCTGAATTAGCGCTTGGTTGAGGTAGGGCGCGATCGCTGCCCGACGGCTCAGCAGCAACTCCCTCGCCGCCTGCTTCCACGGTTGCTGAAACCCGGCCTGCACGGGCACCATCATGCCGCTTTTGGGGCGCTTGAGAATGGCCTCGGGCAGCAGGTCGGCCACCGCCTGCTTCAGCACGGCCTTTTCTTCCACCCCCGACAGCTTGTATCGCGGGGGAATCGCCATACTCAGCTCGACAATGCGCTGGTCAAACAGGGGCGATCGCCCCTCGACCCCAGCGGCCCGGGTGAGATTGCTGACCTTGGTCAAAATCTGGTCGGCCCCCTTAAATTTGATATTCAACGCCATCAGCCGGTTGAGGTAGCTAGCTGAGCTGTGCAGGTCATCGGCAAAGCAGTAGGGCTCGTGCTGCACTGCGGCCCAGAGATCGGGCTTGAGCAACTGGGGCAGATCGGCGGCGCACTTGCGAAAGGCCAGCAGATACGCCTGCAGCGAGTCTTGCTGGCCCACAGGGCTATAGAGCTGGTTGATCAGCATCGGCTGATTTTTGGGGCCGCCAAAGCAGGGGTCGCCCCCTTCGCCGTTGAGCACTACCGCCACCTGCTGCTGCGCCAGTTGCCCCAGCAATCGGTTCGGCACAGTTAACGGATCTCCGATGGGGTCGTCGAGCCAGGCCATGGTTTCTGGCAGCTCCTCCCACATTTGGCTCAGGGGAATTTCGAGAATGTGGTGCTGGGTGCCGCAGTGCTGGGCCACCAGGCTGGAAAACTCTAGCTCGCTGGGGTAGGGGTCGCCAAAGTGAATGGAGTAGGTGTGGACGGGGTGATCGTGAAATTTGGCGGCCAAAGCGGTGACGGCGCTAGAGTCAAGCCCGCCGGAGAGAAACACGCCCACCGGAGCCTGCTCTGGGAGCGAGTCTTGGACGACCTGGTCGAGGTGCGATCGCAGTCTCTCCCCATGCCACTCCAGAGATTCTTCCTTGTCCTCGGCCTTCAGTCGTTCCTCCAGCTGCCAGTAGGGTTGGCAGTCATCCTGGGGCCAGGCGAGCCCGGTGCCAGGGCGCAGCTCGCGCACGTCTTGCCAGAGGGTGCGATCGCCCGGCACAAAGGCGCAGCACAGGTAGTCGCGCAGGGCGATCGGGTCAAGCTCTGAGGAGCGGTAGGGGGCGAGCGATCGCAGATCTCCCGCCGCCCACCGCGTGGCCCCCTGGGCGGTGTAGTACAGCGTTCTGGCCCCCGCCGGGTCGCGCCCGAGCCAGAGCTCCTGCCGTTCGCGATCCCACACCGCCAGGCTGAAGGAGCCCACCAGTTTGGCCAGGGCGGCAGTCTGCCATCGGTCCCAGGCAATAGCCACCAGTTGAATATCTGACTGGTGTAATGACTCCTCTGGGGCTAAGTCGGTGAGCAGCGATCGCCGCTCCCGCAGCCAAATATCTCCCACCACCAGGTAGCGCCCCGAGGGGCTGAGAGCCAACTGGCTCTCAGCCCCTCGGGATGGATTGAGGGCGATCGCCAGCGGTCCCTCTTGCCAGGCAGCCTCCTCAAGGGTGGCTCCTGGCCCCCAACCCAAACACCAGGTCGGCGCAACCCGCAGCGGATACCTGATAGGTTGCCTGGGAAACCGCAGCATAGTGACTATACCGACAGGTTGGATCGGGGGCGAAAGCGCTCGGTTTGTCGCAGTTCTTCGTAGAGGGCTTTTTCGCGATCGCTCAGCCCAGTGGGCACCACCACCTCTAGCTCCACAATCTGGTCACCCCGGCCCTCCCTACCGACGGGGTAGCCCCGCCCCGGCAGCTGGAGGATTTGCCCGGTCTGGGCCCCCTGGGGCAGGGGGGTGCGCAAGGGGCCATCGAGGGTGGGAATGTCGATGGTGCTGCCCAGGGCGGCTTCGCTGGGGGTAATAGGCACCCGGCAGTACACGTCATTCTCCTGGAGGGTGTAGAAGGGGTGCGGGTCGACCTGGATGCGGAGGTACAGGTTGCCACCGCCCACGCCCTGCCCCCGCAGGCGAATTCGCTGCCCGGTAACCATGCCCGCGGGCATATTGACCTCGAGCGATCGCCCATCCTCTAGGCGAATGCGCTCCCGGCCACCGCGAAAGGCCTTTTCAAGGGGAATGGTGAGATTGGCCTCGGCATCACGGCGGCCTGAGCCGGTGGCTGAGCCCTGGGAGGCAGAATCGGCGGGGTAGTCGCTGTCGCTAGGGTCCTTGTCGCTACGGCGGGCGGTGGGCCGGCGGCTAAGCAGCTGATCGATGAAGACATTGAAATCAGGAAATTCCCCGAAGCCAAAGTCTTCGAGGGAAATGCGCCCGCCAAACAGGTCGCCCACAACGGATTTACTCTGGCCCTGCTTAAACCCTTCCTGCTTCCAGTAGGCGCAGAATTTTTCGTACTGGGCTCGTCTCTCGTCGTCGGAGAGGACCTTGTAGGCCTCGCTGACCAGCTTAAACTGCTCCTCTGCGGCCTGATCCCCAGGGTTGAGATCGGGGTGGTACTGGCGGGCCAGCTTTCGGTAGGCTTGCTTGATGTCGCTTGCGGTCGCTTCCCTGGAAACCTCCAGGATGTCGTAGTAATTCCGAAAGTTCTCCATCGAAGGGGGGCTGGCTGGGTGAATAGGGAACGACCCTGGGGAGTTGCCTCAGGGGTGGGCGGAGCGCCCTGGGGGAGAAATACTAGGGGATGCGCCGCGGCGCTAGCGCCACTCGTCGCGATCGCTCCAGTTGTCCTCATCGTAACGGGGAGCCGGACGGACAGGGCGCTCCGACGACGGTGGGGTCCGTTGCCAATCCGCCTCGGCCCCCTGGTCTGGGCGGCGAACCGGCGGCGCGGAAGGCTCAGGGGGGAGAGGGGGCGCAGCGGGCTGTCCCCAGGGATCGTCGTCCCAGGCGGTGGGGGCCGGTGCGGGGCTGGGGCGATTTTCCGGGGCAGCAGCCGGACGATCGGATGGATCGCCGCTGTAGCCGCGATTGGCAAAGCGGTCTGCCCCAGCATCGCCGTAGCCGGTGTTGCCATTGCTGCGGTCCTGGGGGAAATCGCTGTAGCGCTGGTCGTCATAGCCAGAGCTGCCATAGCCAGCGTTGCCATAGCTAGGGTCGCTAGGGCGATCGCGATTGGTAGGCGGCGACTGTCCATAGTCCTGGCGGCCATAGCCCTGTTGATCATAGCTGGATCGATCGGCTGGGCGACCGTAGCCTGATGGGTCGCTGGGGCGATCGCCGCCCTGACCATAGTCTTGGCGGCCATAGTCTTGGCGGCTATAGTCAGATGCTGGGGGCTGGGGACGACCGGGCTCTGGAGGACGACCGTAGCCGGAGTTGTCGTAGCCACGACTCCCCGAAGCGGAGGAATCGCGGCCGTAGTCCTGGCTGCCATAGCCCTGGCTGTTGTACCCCTGGTTCCCATAGCCAGCGCTGCCGCTGTAGCCGGTCGTGCCGTAGGCTCGGTTGTCGTAGGCCGGGGAACCATAGCGCTGCTGGCCCCCTCCACCGCGATTGTCGTAGTCCCAATCGTCGTCCCAGTTGCCCCAGGAGGAGGAGCCCTGGTAGCCGTAGTTGGGCCGGGCATCGAGGTCATCGTCAAAAGCAAAGGTTTTCTTCAGGGTATTGCCGATCTGACCCAGAATGCCGCCCTCGGGCGCATCGTCAGCTTCGTAGAGATAGGCTTCGCGGTTGAGGTCGTAGAGTTCATCCTGCAGCTCAGCCTGGGCAATGTCGATGCCGCGCTCATCGCTTTGCTCCAGATAGTCGCGCAGCTCTTGCACCAGCCCCTCAATACGACGGCGGCGATCGCGGGCAAACTGCATGCCAAAGTCGAGGGCCACCTCCCGCAGCAGCCGTTCGGCCTGAAAGGTCAGGGCCTCTGCCCGGTTGCGCTTCTCCACTCGTTCCCGCTGGAGGCGATCGGTTTCGGCAAATTCTTCCGCCTCGCGGATCATCCGCTGGACCTCCCCCTCCTCCAGGTTCGAGGCCCCCTGCACAATCAGGCTCTGCTCACGACCGGTGGTTTTATCCATCGCCGAGACTTGCAGAATGCCGTTGGCGTCGATATCAAACGACACCAGCACCTGGGGCACCCCGCGCGGGGCGGGGGGAATGCCCATCAGCTTAAAGCGACCGAGGGATTTGTTGTCAGCCCCCATTTCACGCTCCCCCTGGAGCACATGCACCTCTACCGAGGTCTGGTTGTTCTCAGAGGTGGAGAAAATATCCGATCGCCGCACCGGAATCGTGGTGTTGCGGGGAATCACCTTTTTCATCACGCCGCCGATGGTCTCTAGCCCCAGGGACAGCGAGGTGACATCCAGCAGCATGATGTCCTGCACTTCCTGGGTGATGATGCCCGCCTGCACCGCTGCGCCCACGGCCACCGCTTCGTCGGGGTTGACGTTTTGGCTGGGTTCGAGACCGATCAGCGATCGCACCAGATCCTGCACCATGGGCATGCGGCTACCGCCCCCCACCAGCACCACCTCGTCGATGTCGTTGGGGCTGAGCCCCGCATCGGTGAGGGCCTGCTTCAGCGGAGCGCGCAGCGCGCTGACCAGATCTCCGCACAGCCCCTCAAACTGCGATCGACTGAGGCGGGTTTCAATGTGCTTGGGGCCCTCTGGGCTAGCGGTAATGAAGGGCAGGCTAATTTCCGTCGTGGCGACACCGGACAGCTCAATCTTGGCTTTTTCCGCCGCCTCGGTCAGACGCTGCAACGCCTGGCGATCTTTCCGTAGGTCGATGCCTTCTTTCTCTAAAAACTCATCGGCCAGCCAGTCGACAATTTTGGTGTCGAAGTTGGTGCCCCCCAGCTGAGTGTCCCCCGAGGTCGATCGCACCTCAAAGACGCCATCGCCTACATCGAGAATCGACACGTCAAAGGTGCCGCCCCCCAGATCAAACACCAGAATAGTCTCGTTTTGGGCCTGGTCAAGGCCGTAGGCCAGGGCCGCCGCCGTGGGCTCATTGAGAATGCGCTTGACCTCGAGCCCGGCAATGCGACCAGCGTTGCGGGTAGCCTGACGCTGGGCATCATTGAAGTAGGCGGGTACAGTAATCACTGCCCCAGTGACCGGCTGACCCAGGTAGCGGCTAGCCTCATCGGCCAGCTTGCGCAGCACAATGGCCGAAATCTCTTCCGGAACAAAGTCTTTTTCGAGCCGGGGACAGCGAATTTTGACACTGCCATTCTCGTCGCGGCGAATGGTGTAGGGCACCCGCTTAGAGGATTGGTCAAGCTCGGCGTAGCGGCGACCCATAAAGCGCTTTACCCCGTAGAAGGTATTTTGGGGGTTGAGCACAGCCTGCCGCCGGGCCATTTGTCCCACCAGACGCTCGCCCTCCTTGCTAAAGGCAACCACCGAGGGGGTCGTACGCATCCCCTCGGCGTTGGCAATTACCACGGGCTTGCCACCCTCCATTACAGAGACCACTGAGTTGGTCGTGCCCAGGTCGATGCCAACTACTTTTCCCATTCGCTCTGGTGTCTCCTTATCTGTCTGTCTGCATGCTCAATGAAGGTTAGCACCGGGAGGGCATTACTTCTGCCAACCTACTTACATCAACTTTCTTAATGATAGTCTGTCTCGGGCTGGCCTTGATTCTACCCTATGGCTTCTGGAGCCTTGGCAGGGAGGGTGGGGAGTAGGGGAAGGCGTGAGGCCTCTAAATTACCCATGGATTTCGCCAGGAAATCCATGGGGCAAGGGCTTCAGAGCAACGACCATGTACTATGCAGTTTTATGGGCGACAGCGTATCGGTATCTCTGGACTTGGGATTGGCTTAGACTGGGAATACCTTGAGAGAGACCCGCCTTCTTTAGTTTTATGGTGCAGACGCGGCCCAGGTTCTATAGCTTTGAGGAGTATCTGGCCTACGACGATGGCACGGAGAATTTTTACGAGCTATTTAATGGGGAATTGATTGCAGTGCCGCCAGAGTCGGGCTACAACACCAGCGTTGCTTTTTTCCTCTCTATTCAGTTAGCCGCTTTGGTGGGGCACCTGCGGGTGAGGCCCCATAGCCTGGAGCTGGAGGTGCGGGGCGAACCCAAAAATCGCTACCCTGACCTGACGGTGATTCAGCCCGAGCATATTGAGCTACTGGCAAAGCGCAACACTATCCGCCTCTCCATGCCACCCCCGGCCCTGGTGGTAGAGGTGGTTAGCCCTGGGGAGTTGCAGTGGGAGCGCGACTATGTGGCCAAACGCGCCCAATACGAAGACCTGGGCATTCCTGAGTATTGGATCATCAATCCTCAGGACGAAACGGTACTGGTGCTGGCACAGCAAGCACAGCAGGGATTTACGACCGTAGGGACTTTCTTAGGGAACCAACCCATCACCTCAATCCAGATTTCAGGCCTAAACCTGACAGCAGCCCAGCTTTTTGCCGCAGGCCGTCTCAGCTAAGGGCTGCCTCTGGCTAGACTGGGGCAAGGTATCGCGATCGCTCTCCCACTTCCCTGGCCCTATCGTGCAAACCAAGCCTAAGTTCTATAGCTTTGACGACTATCTGGCCTACGACAACGGCGCAGAGAATTTCTATGAGCTCTTTATAAGGATGCAGACTATGGAATCAACGCCCACGAGTCTTTTTTTGTACCCGGCCCAACTCCAAACCCAAGACTTTCGCCCACTGACCTAGGCCGATGTCTTGCCCTAACTACCAAGCCTGAAAGTGAGAATTCGGTCTATCTAGAGTAGCGGCCTGTTCGGCGGCTTCGGCCAGGGCCGAGGCAACCTTGGCGGCGTAGGGCCGCAGCAGCGACCAGGCCAGGGGCGACAGCCACCCCCGCAGGGTGACCGAATAGGAAATCTGGGTGCCCCGCAGGGTGGACTTGAGGTGGTAGGTTACCTGTTCTTCTAGCCCTGGGATAGGCAGAACCCGCACGCTGATTAGCTCATGGGGCTGCACCCGCTCAACAAAGATCTTGACCGGAATCGGGCAGAGCCGCGTAAAGGCACGATAGATTAGCCCTGGTTTGGGCATCAGGCCCTGGGGGGCGTTGGTGCTGGTCAGCAGCGGGTGCCAGGAGACATCGGCCAGGTTCATGATGGTTTGCCAAAGTACATCGACCGAGGCACTACTGACGGTTAGGTACGATTTTTCGAGCTGCTGCTGCACCTGCACCCAGCGCTGAATGATGTGCAAAAGAGTAAGAAACGGGCGAGGAAAGGCCCAGTTGGCTCTAAACATGGCAATATCCTCCATCGCGATCGCCTAGGCGTAGAGATCTAGAGCAGTGGCAGTTTAGGACAGCTGGCAAGACGATCATGGCGATAGCGGGCATGACGGTAGCGGAAACAGAGCTAGGGGCCGGGGGCTAGCCGGGACATGCGTTACAGAACGTTGCGTTTCTAAACATTTTTCTCAACCTGGCGGATGAGGTTGGTGTTGGGTCAGGTTTCACGGTAGCGTGAGAAAACTGGGTACTGATGGTGGCACTACCTGCGGTAGAACCTTACGCTTTAAGACAGCCTAAATCCTAAGCGACCATCAAGAAATGGATCCATCGGCTAATTTTTGGCCACTCCACAGTGTGACACATTCGACCCGGTGCCAACATAACGTATTGTTTTCCCACGCCCATGACCACTACCCCTGTTTCTAAGCCTGCCACCGCGACCGCCGCGCCTCCGACTGACTCCCGCGATCGCGTCAGCACTATGCTGAAGCAGCTGCAAGACAGCATTTGTCAATGCCTGGAGAGTCTCGACGGCGGGGCTCAGTTTCAGGAGGATAGCTGGGAACGGCCGGAGGGGGGCGGCGGTCGTTCTCGCGTCATCAAGCAGGGCGACGTGTTTGAGCAGGGCGGCGTAAATTTTTCTGAAGTGTGGGGCGACCACCTGCCGCCGTCAATCCTGGTGCAGCGCCCCGAGGCGGCGGGGCATCGCTTCTACGCCACTGGCACCTCCATGGTGCTGCACCCCCGCAATCCCTACATTCCCACGGTGCACCTCAACTATCGCTACTTCGAGGCGGGCCCAGTGTGGTGGTTTGGTGGCGGCATCGACCTCACCCCCTACTATCCCTTTGACGAGGATGTGGTGCATTTTCACCGCACCCTAAAGGCCACCTGCGATCGCCACAATCCTGAGTATTACTCGGTGTTTAAGCCCTGGTGCGACGAATACTTTTACCTCAAGCACCGGGACGAAACCCGAGGTGTGGGGGGGATTTTCTTTGACTACCAGGATGGCCAGGGTCTGCTCTACCGCGGCCCTGATCAGGGCAAAACCGCCGACCAAACCAGCCAGGGCATTGGCACCCTGCCTCAGCGGAGCTGGGAGGATCTGTTTACCTTTGCCCGCGACTGCGGCGATGCCTTTTTGCCGGCCTATGTGCCCATTGTCGAGCGCCGCCGCGCCACCGAGTACGGCGATCCTCAGCGGCAGTTTCAGCTCTACCGCCGGGGCCGCTATGTGGAGTTCAACCTGGTGTACGACCGGGGCACCATCTTTGGGCTGCAAACCAATGGGCGCACCGAGTCGATTTTGATGTCGCTGCCGCCCCTGGTGCGCTGGGAATACGGCTATACCCCTGCCCCCGACAGCCCCGAAACGCGGCTGTACGACGTGTTTCTCAAGCCTCAAGACTGGGTAAACTGGCCCGGCGACACGGCGGCCTAGCCTTCGCCATAGAATCCCCAAACCCCTGATTGAGTAAGCGCTTTAGCCATTACCCAGGAGCTTGTTTCTAGGCAAATCCTGGGTATTTTGCTGTTAACTTTCTTAAAAAACCCCGAAATCCACATAAATTAAAGCTTCTAGCGATCCACTTTCCGGGGGTTGCCCTTAGAATGGGGCAGTGAAATTCTGGATTGACAGGGGTTTCAGCCATTCTGGCCACCGGAGCTATTGTCTATGCCCTGGATCTACCGTCGGAATGCACTGGCTATCCCAAAGTTCTTTTCCCATAGGAGACAGTTATGAACAAAGCTGAACTCGTTGATAAGGTGGCTGAGAAAGCCTCTAGTGGCGACAAGGCCATGACCAAGAAAGATGTGGACTCGGTAATCACCGCCACCATCGACGCCATTATGGAAGCCGTAGCCTCGGGCGAAAAAGTCACCCTAGTAGGGTTTGGCTCCTTTGAGCGGCGTGAGCGTAAAGAGCGCGAAGGTCGCAACCCTAAAACCGGCGATACCATGGTGATTCCGGCTACTAAGGTACCCGCTTTTTCGGCCGGCAAGTTGTTTAAAGAAAAGGTGGCCAAGTAAGCACCCCTTGTTCTCTTTTTCGCCCCCTCACACACCGTCTGTTCGACCCGTTCACGGGGGAAACCTGGCCTGGGCGGCTGCGATCGCCCGCTGTTCCCCCGATTCCCTTTTAGACTTCTCCGCTAGTATCAGCCCCTTGGGGCCGCCAGCGTCGGTGATCGAGGCCATGGCCCAGGCCTTAGAACAGCTCGGCCATTACCCCGACCCCCAGTACACCGACCTGCGCTCTTCCCTGGGCCACTACCACGGCCTGCCCGCCGACTGGGTGCTGCCCGGCAATGGGGCGGCGGAGTTGCTCACCTGGGCTGCCCGGGATATGGCGGCAGCGACAGGTCCGGCGGGGTGTCATCTCTTTACCCCGGCCTTTGGCGACTACGGGCGGGCCCTGGCCGCCTTTGGGGTGATCGTAAAGCCCTGGCCATTGGCCCTCCATCATGACGCTCCGCCGCCTGTTTGCCCCTGGCCGGAGCCGCAGGCCGCCAGTCTGCTTATCAACAATCCCCACAACCCCACCGGTCGACTGTTTGCGATTGCCCACCTGGAGCCCTTGCTGGAGCGCTTTGCCACGGTGGTGGTGGATGAGGCGTTCATGGATTTTGTACCGCCTGACCAGCAGCAGTCGTTGATCGGGCATCTGGGCCGGTATCCCAACCTGGTGGTGCTGCGATCGCTGACCAAGTTCTACACCCTGCCGGGCCTGCGCATTGGCTACGCCCTGGGCCACCCGGATCGTCTACAGCGCTGGCAGGGCTGGCGCGACCCCTGGCCGGTGAATGCCCTGGCGGCGGCGGCAGCGATCGCCGCAGTGGGAGATACGACTTTTCAAGCCTGCACCTGGCAGTGGCTGCCCGTAGCCCGCGCCGATCTTTTCAACGGCCTGAGGGCGATCGCCGGCTTACAGCCCCTGCCTGGGGCGGCCAACTACCTGCTGGTTAAAACCGCCGTACCCGCCCCGCTCCTGCAGGAGCGTCTGCTGCGGGACCACCGGCTGCTGATTCGAGACTGCCTGAGTTTTGCCGAACTGGGAGAGGATTATTTTCGGGTGGCGGTGCGAAATTCAGCGGAAAATGAGCGTTTGCTAACAGCGCTGGCCCAGGTTATGGGGGTATGATTTCCTGATTGTTGATACTCGATGCCGTCAGGTCTAGCCCCCAGGCATCGGGTACAAGTCCACGGGTTTTGCTGAGCTATCCCACTGGAATGTTGCCTATGACCACCACTACCGTTCCCCCCTTGATGCATCTGGAGTCTCCACCGGAGCTTAAGGTCGTCAATATGACCAAGCAGTTTGGCAGCTTGGTGGCGCTAAAGGATGTCAGTCTCACGCTGAAGCCGGGCACCTTCCACGGACTGCTGGGCGAGAACGGTGCCGGCAAGAGCACCCTTGTGAAGTGCATCATGGGGTTTTACACCCCCACCTCCGGGGAAATTTTGATCAACGACCAGGTGCATCCGGTCAAAAGTCCTAAGGATGCCCACCACTACGGCATCGGTATGGTGTACCAGCACTTCACCTCGGTGCCCGCCATGACCGTGGCCGAAAACCTGGTGCTGAGCCGCTACGACAATACCCAGGTGATCAACTGGGGCAAAGAATATGCCGCCCTGCGCGCCTTTATGGAGCGATCGCCCTTTCAGGTGGATCTGGATATGCCCATTGGCCAGCTGGCGGCGGGCCAAAAGCAGAAGCTCGAAATTCTCAAACAGCTCTATCTACAGAGCCGCATTCTTATTCTCGATGAGCCCACCTCGGTGCTCACCCCCGACGAGGCCGACGAAGTGCTGGGGCTGCTGCGCCAGGAGGTGCAGGCGGGGCACCTGAGCGTGCTGCTGATCACCCACAAGTTTCGCGAGGTGCTGGCGTTTACCGACGAGGTGACCGTGCTGCGGAAGGGCCATCTGGCGGGCCACGGCTCCGTCTCTGACCTCACTGTGGCCGATATGGCCCGTATGATGCTGGGCGCAGAGCGGGCCACCAAAGCCGTCGATAAAACCAGCACGGTTGATCTGCGCCCGGTGCTGGAGGGCAAGGGCCTGGGGGCTTTAAAGGACAACGGCCTGACCGCCTTTGGTCCGATCGATTTGACCGTCAACAGCGGCGAAATCGTCGGCATTGCCGGGGTCTCAGGCAATGGTCAGCGAGAGCTGGTGGAGGTGCTGGCGGGACAGCGAACCCCTAGCCAGGGCCTCCTGCGAATCAACGGTGAACCCTATACCGCCACCCGCCCGGAGATGGTGCGCCACGGCGTCTATGCTCTGCCCGAGGAACCCCTCCGCAACGCCTGCGTGCCGGGCATGAGCGTGGCGGAAAACATGGCCCTGCGCACCTTCGATCGCCCCCCCCAGGCCCGCTGGAACCTATGGCTGATGCTCAAGGCCATCCGCGAGTCGGCCCAGGGGCTGATCGCCGCCTTCTCGGTCAAGACCCCTTCCCCCGAGACCCCCATTCAAAACCTCTCCGGCGGAAATGTGCAGCGGGCCGTGCTGGCGCGAGAACTGTCCTCCCCCGACGTCAACGTGCTGATTGCCGCTAACCCCTGCTTTGGCCTAGACTTTTTGGCCGTCGACCAAATTCACAACGCCATCGTTGAGGCGCGCAACCGTGGTGTGGCGGTGCTGCTGGTGAGCGAAGATCTCGATGAGCTGCTGACCCTGAGCGATCGCATCATTGTCATCAGCGAGGGGCACTTTGTCTACGAAGGCCCCACCGCCGAGGCCGACGTCCACGACATTGGCCACAAAATGGCCGGCCATTAGTACCGCCGAGGAACGTTGGGTGGCCATTCCGGCACCCAGTTCCGGGGCATCTACCTAGACCGCAGTCCACTCGGCCGCTCGGCGGGGCTGCCCTACTCCTACAGCCCATGGGCCGGGTACACTACAGATCCGGCCCGAGAAGGGCCCCGCTGATACCGAACTGAACCCCGCGAGTCAGACCATGGGTGAATCCTTAACCAGTCCAATTCCTGGCCTTGCCGAGGCCAGCTGCCTGGCCCTAGTGCACGAATACTGTCGATTGGCCACCCGGCCTAGCCTGAGCGAGGCCGAAAGCCAGCGCCTGGATGAACTGCTGGAACTGGCCGAGCAGGATGGCCGCCTTGACTTTTGGATCAATGAAGCTGACCACGTGATTGCCCACGCCATTGGCCTGGGCAGTGCTGCTCGGGTCTACGCCTCGGCCAACGAAAACCTCAAGGCGCGGCTGCGCGAGCTGCTCGACCTATCCCATGGCAATCGCCCCGGCGACGAAGCCCTGGAGCTGATTGACGAACTCGATGACAGTCTGGCCGAAGGAGCCCGCCAGGTTCAGCAGCAGCTGGCCAAGCGCGGCTACGACCCTGGTCCGGTAGATGGGGTGGCCGGGCCTAAAACCCAGCGGGCCCTGCGGCAATTCCAGCAGTCCCACGGGGGGGACCGCTAAGCTAGTAGACTGCGGCATCAGTCGGGTGACTATTGCCAATGGCAGGGGCGTCGGGGTGAGGCCGCCGCGCAGTCTCCTTCGGACTATTCTGGCAGCGAAAATACCCGAGAATCTTGCTTCCTCTCAAGGGCGCAGGGCCTGCGCCCCTACTTTGGGTATCTTCTTTCCCAGACACTCCCCTAGCCGATCCGCAGCAGTTCCACATCAAACAACAGCGTGGCATTGGCGGGAATGATGCCCCCGGCGCCCCGGCTGCCGTAGCCCAGCTCTGCGGGAATGATCAGCTTGCGCTGGCCGCCCACCCGCATGGTGGCAACCCCTTCATCCCAGCCCTTGATCACCTGGCCCACGCCAATTTGAAAGGTAAAGGGCCGACCGCGATCGCGGGAGCTGTCGAACTTAGTCCCGTCTTCGAGGGTGCCGGTATAGTGCACGGTGACCCGCTGCCCGGCCTGGGGCATGGCCCCGGTGCCCTCAACCACGTCCACATACTGAAGGCCAGAGTCGGTGGTAATCAGGGTTTCTTCGCTCACGGAGGATGCCTCGGGGGTAGAAGGAAGCAGATCGGTAGCCGTCTGGGCAATCTGGGTGGCGGGCTCCGCCAGGGCAGTGGCCGCTTGGCTCACCTCAGGAGTGCCAAGGTTAGAGGCGATCGCCTCTGGCTGAGGGCTGGTAAACTGAGCAGCTATTAACACTGCGCAGCAAGCCGCCAGCACCCCCAGACTAATCAAAATCTCACGCACAATCTACCTCCCATTGCGGCATCGTCTCCCCCGATCATATAGCAAACCCTGACCCTACCCCAGGGCGATTCACACCTAGGGCATTGGCGTGGTGATGGCCCGCACCCTGGCTCAGCAGCGACGGATTCTCCTCTCCATATCTGTTAGATGCAGAACCTGATAGCTAACCCCTGGGCCACCGCTGCGGCCTGGGGGTTCTGTTTTGGGCATTTCACCGTGGCTACCTCTGATAGGTCCTAAAGTAGCGAAGCTGCGAAATGGTCCCATTTCGTAAAACTATCCCTCAGTGACCCACATCAGTTGGCTGGAGATAGTGATAGAGAGGCTTGCGAGAGCTGGCGCTCGAGAGGATACCGCTGACTCAGGTAGTCTTTGGCCTCTCCTCAGGTTTCTCAGGTAGCCCTTAAGGTCACCTCAGAGGGCAGTCAGGAGAGGTTCAGCTGGCCCCAGCACTATAGGACTCAAGATGAATGACTCAAACAACCCCTTGATTCCTAAAGGAGCCCCACTATGAAACGTATTGCCCTTTCCCTTCTGACCGCTGCTGTTTCCGCTACCGCTTTTGCTCCCGTTGCCTTTGCCGCCCCTGACTTCAACCAGCTGCGTCGAGAAAACCTCGACAAGGACGCCGTTACCATTGACGAGATTCGGCGCGAAAACCTAGAGAAGTCCGGCAAGGTTGACTTCAACATGCTACGCGAAGAGAACCTCAACAAAGTAGACTTCGACCAGCTCCGCCAGGAGAATCT
>JBGSNT010000319.1:0-14832 GCA_041739575.1 Nodosilinea sp.
CAGGCTCGGCAGGCACGGACGCCGGGGCAGGGGTCCCTTCGGCTGCGGCAGGGGGCTCTGCAGCGGCGGGGGCGGCAACCGCTGCAGCAATTTCTTCGACCTCAGTCCCCTGGGCAGCGGCGATCGCCGCCAACCCCGCCGGCCCGGTCGCGTACCCCAAGAAAGCCGCCACCGCTGGACTGGGCTCACCCTTGTAAACAAAATAGCGGGGCTGAGAATAGGGATAGCGGGGATCGTCCGGCAGGGTTTGGTGCATGGGCACGATCTTGACCCCCGGCTGGCCGAGCACGTGGGGCGCGATCGCATAGCTAATGCCATCGGTCCCTAGCGCCTGAATGACAGCCGCCGTATCGTCCTCCGCTACAGGGTCGGCGGTCGCCCCAGTCTCAAAGGGGGCAGAGCGAAACACCTCGTACTGGCTCAGCGATCGACGGGTATCGCTAGTTACAGGCCGATCCACAAAACGAATGGGCCCTGGAGCCCCGCCCACCTGTGACCAGTCGGTAATCTCGCCCCGAAACATGGCGGCAAACTGCTCAAAGGTCAAGTTGCCGGCAAACGGATTCTCAGGGCCAATAATAATGGCAATCTTGGCTCGCTCTAGGGGCACCGTGGTCAGGCCCTCTGCCTGCTCCGGTTCGGTCAAGGGGCGACCAATGGCCGCCAGGGCAACGTTGTCATCCACCAGGGCGGCGATCGCCTCATCACTGCTGGTCACCGTCACTCCCACCTCGGTCCCAGCGTAGGCCGACTCAAACTCCTGCTTAAGGGATTGAGCCGCGACCCCCAGGTTGGGCGAGCTTTGCACGGACAGGGTGGTCCCTGAGGGCACTGTCTCCGGTAGCGAAAAGACTGGAGTCTGGGTCACCTGGGCCAGGGCAAAGTCCCTCAGAGCAGGATGAGCTGCCGGGCTAAGGGCCAACAGTGCGGCAACTAGAAGCTTGGCGGAATACTGCATCGTTTGACGGGGGAGACAAAGGACTGAGGGATAGGTAAATATACCAAGTCAAGGGGGAAAGCAGGAATATGCTGGCTGGCAAAACCTACCGCCTAACCCAAATTTGGTAAATACCCAAGAATTACGCTCAACTATTGCAGTATTCGCCAGGGGAGTCAATGGCAGAAGCCTAGGGGCATTTAGGGCCAGTCTTGGCCTTAAACCCCTGAATCTCCGGTAAAATCTCCCCTTTTGCCAGGTCAAAACCCACTGTGGCGGCACCTGTGGCGGCACCTGTGGCGGCACCAACTCCCCCTCTGCCCCCGAGCGACTCGGGCCAGAGAGCGCGATCGCCGAGCTGCCAAAACCGACATCGGGACTTCGCTGCCCAGGCTCTACTACCCATGCCGCCGCACCACCCGCCGCGACCAGCGGGTTATCATGGGGGAATCCATTGACATTTCTTAACAAAGTCCCGAAGCAGTTGCTTTATTCATGACGGTTTCTTCTTCCTCGGTTAGCGGCATCAAAGGCTTCGTGGAGACTCGCATTCTCCAAGGTCAGCCCCTGACGTCAGAGCTGGCGGCAATTTTGCTGGTCTACTTTGTCCAGGGCATTTTGGGCCTGGCGCGGCTAGCGGTGAGCTTTTTCCTCAAGGATGACCTGGGCCTCACCCCGGCAGAGGTGGCGGCCCTCACCGGCATCGCCACTCTGCCCTGGACGGTGAAACCCCTGTTTGGCCTGCTGTCGGATGGGTTGCCCATCTTTGGCTATCGGCGACGGCCCTATCTGATCCTTTCAGGGCTGCTGGGGGCCGGGGCCTGGCTGGCGTTGGCCACGGTGGTGCACTCGGGCTGGGCCGCGATCGCCGCCATTACCCTCAGCTCCCTCTCGGTGGCCATGGGCGACGTCATCGTCGATTCCCTGGTGGTAGAGCGGGCTCGGGGCGAAACCCTTGGCGAAGCCGGCACCCTGCAATCCCTCGCCTGGGGCACCTCGGCGGTCGGGGGCATTCTCACCGCCTACCTGGGCGGAGCGCTGCTACAGCACATCGGCACCCGTGCCGTGTTTGGCATCACCGCCACCTTTCCGCTGATTGTGTCCCTGGTGGCGGTGCTCATCACCGAAGACCCGGTAGATTCCCCCAGCTGGACTGTGGTGGGCAACCAGGTCAAGCTGCTCTGGCAGGCTGTTCGCCAGCGAGCGATCTGGATGCCTGCCCTGTTTCTATTTCTCTGGCAGGCCACCCCTACCGCTGATGCCGCCTTCTTTTTCTTCACCACCAACGATTTGGGATTTCAGCCCGAGTTTTTGGGCCGGGTGCGGTTGGTCACCAGCCTGGCGGCCCTGCTGGGCATTTGGGTATTTCAGCGATTTTTGCGCACGGTGCCCTTTCGCACCATTTTTGCCTGGTCCACGGTGCTCTCCAGCGCCCTGGGGCTGAGTATGCTGCTGCTGGTCACCCACGCCAACCGCAGTCTGGGCATTGGCGATGAATGGTTTAGCCTGGGCGACAGCCTGGTGCTTACGGTCATGGGCGAAATCGCCTTTATGCCCGTGCTAGTCCTGTCGGCGCGGCTCTGCCCGCCTGGGGTAGAAGCGACCTTGTTTGCCCTTCTCATGTCGGTGGTCAACCTGGCGGGGCTCCTCTCCCACGAGCTCGGGGCCCTGCTCACCCACTGGCTGAGCGTCACCGAAACCAACTTTGACAACCTGTGGATACTGGTGCTCATTACCAACCTCACCACCCTGCTGCCCCTGCCGCTGCTGTTTCTCCTCCCCTCCTCCTCCTCCCAGAGCGTCGGCGATCGCCCCTCAGAATCCTTGCCCCCCGCCGAAACCCCCATGGTCTCTAGCGGCCTATTCGCCACCACCATCACCGAGCACCCCGTCCCCGTCGGCGACCCCGACTAACCCCTCCCTGCCTCCCCCTGCCCCCCTACTCCCCCGCTCCCCCTCCCTCATCCCCTATCCCCCACTACCCCATGACCGCCACCCAACCCCGTCCCACCGAGACACCCCAGCCCTACAACGTAGAAGACTGGAACAGCGGCTATCGTTCTCAGCCCAACGAGCACGACTATTGGATCACCGACATTGAGGGCACTATCCCCACGGACCTGGAGGGCACCCTCTTCCGCAACGGCCCCGGCCTGCTCGATATTCACGGTTACCCCGTCAAACACCCCTTCGATGGGGATGGCATGATCAGCAGCATTGCCATTCAGGATGGGCGGGCCTACTTTCGCAATCGGTTTGTGCGCACGGCGGGCTACGTGGCCGAGCAGCAGGCTAAAAAGCCCCTGTTTCGAGGGGTCTTTGGCACCCAAAAGCCCGGCGGTCCCTTGGCGAACGCCTTTGACCTCAAACTCAAAAATATTGCCAACACCAACATCATCTACTGGGCCGACAAACTTTTGGCTTTGTGGGAAGCTGCTGAACCCCATCGGTTAGATCCTGCCACCCTGGACACCCTGGGTCTGGATTATCTGAATGGGCTGATTTCCCCTGGCGGTTCTTTCACCGCCCACCCCCGTATCGACCCCGGCCACCACGGCGACCAGCGGCTAGTCGGCTTCTCGGCCAAGGCCGGACTCTCTAGCACCATTACTCTCTACGAGCTAGATACTCAGGGTAATGCCCTCAGCCAGCACAGCCATACCATCCCCGGCTTTGCCTTCATCCATGACTTTGCCCTCACCCCCAACTACGCCATCTTCTTCCAAAATCCCGTCAGCTTTGGGCCATTTCCTTTCCTGCTAGGCCTCAAGGGGGCCGCCGAATGCATTAGCTTTAACCCCAAGCAGCCGACCAAAATTCTGATCATTCCCCGCAACGGCGACCCCATACAGGTCATCGATACCGACCCCTGTTTTGTGTTTCACCACGCCAACGCCTTTGAGCAAAACGGCCAGGTTGTAGTCGACTCCGTTTGCTACGACAGTTTCCCCGCCCTCGAAGGCAGCAGCGATTTCCGAGCGGTAGACTTTGACCGCATTCCCGCCGGACAGCTGTGGCGTTTTACCATCGATCTCAGCACAGATACCACTCAGGTCAGCAAGCTCCTCACCCGCTGCGTGGAGTTTCCTACCCTGCACCCCAACGCCGTGGGGCAGCCCTACCGCTATCTGTTTATCGGTACCGCCCACGCACCCCAGGGCAATGCGCCCCTGCAGGCTCTGCTCAAGCTCGACACCACCACGGGCGAGACTCAGGTGTGGAGTGCGGCCCCCCGCGGCTTTATGGGCGAACCACTGTTTGTCCCCCGTCCCCAGTCCCAAAGCGAAGACGACGGCTGGGTACTGGTGCTGATGTATAACGCGGAGCGCCGCTGCTCTGATCTGGTGATTTTAGATGGTAAAAACATCACAACTGGACCAATCGCTCGGCTCAAACTGTCCCACCACGTGCCCTACGGCCTACACGGCAGCTTTGTGCCCCACTACTTTGGCCCCACTACTTTGGCCCCACAGAGGCCTATGCCTAAATAATGATGAATTTATGCCCTTAGAGTTTTTTGGTTCCTGCCGTGGGGGGATAGAAACAAGGACAAGGTGAGAGAGGCTGAGGCTAATCCTTTTCACTGGTTTGATTTTATGACCCTCACCGGACGCCACATTTCCTACTGGATTGACTCGACACTGCCCTCTAGCTATCCAGCTCTGGATCACGATGTAACCGTCGATGTAGCGATAGTAGGGGCGGGGCTGGCCGGGGTAGTGACCGCCCAATTGCTCAAGCAAGCGGGCAAAACCGTGGCCTTGATCGAAGCCGATCGCATCGGGAAAGGCGCATCGGGCCATACGACCGCCAAAGTATCGGCACTACACCAGCTCATCTATGCCGATCTAATTGACGAACACGGCAAAGAGAAGGCTCAGCTGTATGGGCAGTCGAACCAGGCGGCCATTGAAAAACTGGCCGAGATGGTAACCGCCTCAAGCATTGACTGCGACTTTGAGTGCAAAGCCAACTACACCTTTGCCACCGATGACACAGGGCTTGCCAAGGTCAAAGACGAGGTGGCCGCGACCCAGGCCCTGGGACTGCCCACCAGCTTTGTCGAAAGCGTCGATTTGCCATTCCCTATTACTGGGGCCATTGTGATGCCCAATCAGGCCCAGTTTCACCCGCGTAAGTTCATGCTGGCGATCGCGGCCACACTAACCGGCGACGGCAGCTATGTCTTTGAGCAAACCCGTGTGCAGACGGTCGAAGACGAAGGCCCCTGCCGAGTCATGACTGAGAACGGGCCTACGGTTACCGCCCAGGATGTCGTCATCACCACAAATCTACCCATTTTGGATATTGGCCTCTATTTTGCCAAAACCTACCCCAAACGGTCTTACCTGGTTGGTGGGCATATTGATACCAACCAAGCACCCCAGAGCATGTACATTGGCGTCGGTGACGACTACCGCTCGATTCGCACCACCCCCACTGACGACGGCGGTATGGTACTGCTGGTCGGCGGCGAAGGCCACAAGGTGGGTAGCGAAGCAGCCACCGACGAACGGTTTCAGCGGCTAGAAAGCTATCTGCAAAAGACCTTCGGCGTTACCGCTGAATACCGCTGGTCTTCCCAAGACATGGTTTCCTTCGACAAGCTGCCCTATATCGGCACCCTGACCCCGGCCCACCAGCACACCTACGTCGCCACCGGGTTTAGCCTCTGGGGCATGACTAAATCGATCCTCGCTGGCATGATGCTGTCAGACCGTATTCTAGGCATTCAGAATCCCTGGGCTGACCTCTACGAAGCCACCCGGCCTACGCCCTTTGTTACGTCAACTTCGCTTCAGCAAAATCTCGATGTGGGTACCCGCTGGGTGGGCGATCGCTTCAAAGGCCTCTTCGAGGGTACCGATAGCGTTGATCCCGGTGAAGGCAAACTCGTCACCCATAATGGCGGCAAAATTGCCGCCTACCGCGACGACAGCGGTCAACTCCACGCTGTATCTGCGGTCTGTCCCCACCTGGGCTGCATCGTCGCCTGGAACCAGGCTGAAACTAGCTGGGATTGCCCCTGCCACGGCTCTCGATTTAGCCAGGAGGGCAAAATTCTCCACGGGCCAGCGGTTAACCCACTGCAGCCAGAGGTCGCGGATTGACAGGAGGTGACCCGGCCCGACTCGTCATCCGCCTAGAGTCATCCTAGGGCCTTTGGGCTGGAGGTTCTGATGGTGACCAGGACTCAAAAACTAGGGAAAAATAGCGCTCGATAGGCCCCAAGCAGCGTATCACCCCAAAAGACTGTAATTACTGCGCCGATCGCCAAAAATGGCCCGAATGGCATGGGCTGGCGGCGGCTGATCAGCTTGAGCGCGATCGCACCACCGCCCACCACCGCCCCCACCAGGCAGGCCAGAAAGCCGCTCAGCAGCACCCCCTGCCAGCCTAGCCAGGCCCCCAGCATCGCCGCCAGTTTGGCATCGCCGCCACCCATGGCCGTCTGCCCCAGGGCCGCCGACGCCAATAGGGTGATCAGGTCAAACAGCCAAATCCCCAACACTGCACCCCAGATGCCCCCCAGCAGGCTTTCCAGCGGGCCCGGCCAGGGGGTGCCCTGCAACAGGGGCAGAGCCAGCTTAACCGCCAGCCCCAGCCCGAGCCCCGACTGGGTCAGCACGTTCGGCAGAGTCAGGGTATCGAGATCGATGAAGGCCAGGGCCACCAGCCAGCTCAACAGCAGCCAGTAGCCCACCGTGGCCCAGGTCAGCCCAAACAGCCCAAACGTGGCCAAAAACAGCGCTCCCGTAAAGGCCTCAATCAGCGGGTAGCGGGGGGAGATGGGGGCGCGGCAGTAGCGACAGCGGCCCTTCAGCCAAAGCCAGCCCAGCACCGGCACGTTGTCGTAGGGCTTGAGTCGGGTGTGGCACTGGGGACAGCGAGAGGGGGGGCGCAGCAGCGACAGCCCCGCCGGCACCCGGTAGATCACCACGTTAAGAAAACTACCCACGGCGGCACCGAAGCAAAAGACCAGGGCAGAGGTGACAAGGGCATCCATAGGACAGAGGGGATCGCAGGGGTTGGGGCAGGAATGGTCAGGGTATGGCTGGGGGAATCGATTCAAGATGCCCAGCACCTGGTGAATGAACTATCTCGCTAGGCGATCGCCCCTAAAATCAAGAGCACTGTAGTCCTTTCTATTCTATGTTTCCCGAAGCCACCCCCTTCTCCCCCGATACCCAGGCCATCCACAGCGGCCGGGGTATTGATCCGACGACTGGGGCGATTACCGCCCCAATTCACCTGTCGACTACCTTTGAGCGCGACGGTGACGGCAGCTACCCCCGCGGTTACGTCTATGGTCGCAGCGGCAACCCCAACCGCGACGCCCTCGAAACCGCCCTTGCCACCCTAGAAAACGGGGCCGAGGCCGCCACCTTTGCCTCGGGGTCGGCGGCTACCTTTTGCCTGCTGCAAGCCTTGAAACCCGAGGATCACGTCATTGCCCCCCAGAGCGTTTACTTTGGAGTGCAGCAAATGCTGAGCAATATTTTTGCCCTCTGGGGGCTGATCTATACCCTGGTAGACACCACTGACCTGGCCGCCGTGGCCGAGGCCCTGCGCCCCAACACTCGCCTGGTGCTGATCGAAACCCCCTCTAACCCCCAGCTGGCCGTCACCGATATTCAGGCGGTGGCGAATCTGGCCCACCAAGCCAACGCCTACCTGGCCTGCGACAACACCATCGCCTCTCCAGTGCTGCAAACTCCCCTGACGCTGGGGGCTGATTTCGTCATCCACGCCACCACCAAGTACCTGGCCGGTCACGGCGATGTGATCGGCGGGGCCGTGGTAACCCGCGAGTCCAATCCCCTCTTCGAGCAGCTGCGCCTGATCCAGACCATTGGCGGTACCGTGCCGTCTCCCTTTGACTGCTGGCTCACCCTGCGCGGCCTGCAAACCCTGCCCCTGCGGGTGCGGGCCCAGGCCCAGACCGCTCAGGCGATCGCCACCTGGCTTGCCCAACACCCCGCTATCGAACAGGTGCTCTATCCGGGGCTACCCGATCACCCCGGTCATGGGATCGCCCAAAAGCAAATGCAGAGCTACGGTGGCCTGCTCTCATTCCTCGTCAAAGGCGACCAGGACGTAGCCATGGCCGTCGCCGCCAAAACCCGCCTGATCGCCCGCGCTACCAGCTTCGGCAGCCCCCACAGCACCCTAGAACACCGTGCCTCGATCGAAAAAGGTACCCAAACCGCCCCCAACCTGTTGCGCCTCTCCATTGGCCTAGAGGCTGTGGAGGATTTGCAGGCAGATTTAGATCAGGCCTTGCAGGGAATCTAAACGTCCCACCGTGCAGGCGTTTAGGCAATCTCTCCGCTATACAGGTAGGTCTTCATTGACCCTCGCCCCTTGATGTCGATGCGGCCACGCCCTTCAAAGGGGTAGCTGTGCTGAAGGTGTCGGTAGGTCGTTTCACTGACCTGAATGCGGTCTATCAGCCCCTGGGATTCGAGTCGACTGGCAATGTTGACCGCATCCCCCCATAGGTCGTAGCTAAACTTTTTGGTCCCAATCACCCCCGCGACTACCGGGCCGGTGTTGATGCCAATGCGCAGGCAAAAGGGATGACCATCCTGGCGCTGAAAGGTTTTGACTACCCGCAGCATATCGATGGCCATGGCCATAACCTGATGGGCGTGGTCAGGCTGAGGCATGGGCAGACCGCCCACTACCATGTAGGCATCGCCAATGGTTTTAATTTTTTCTAGCCCCAGGCGATCGGCGATCGCATCAAAGGCCGAGAAAATATTGTCGAGCAAGCACACCAGCTGGGTGGGCGGCAGCTCCGCCGCTAGGCCGGTGAAATCGACAATGTCGGTAAAGAGAATAGTGGCTTCGTCAAAGCGCGAGGCGATCGCCATGCCGGTTTCCTGCTTCAGCTGCTCGGCAATGCTGACCGGCAGCACATTGTGCAGCAGCCGTTCTGACCGAGCATTGGCCTCTAGCAGCGCTTGCTCCGCCTGTCTGCGTTCTCGAATTTCGTGGGAGACCCGCTCAAACATCTGGCGAAAGGCTTTGGCCACATCTCCTAATTCATCATCACGATGCAGAGAAAGGGAAGAGAACTGGGGATTGTTGTCCTGGCTAACAGCGTCCCCAGCCACCAGCAGATCATCGCGCAGGCAGATTAACGGATTAATCAAAAGCCGTTCTAGCACCAAAACTGTGGTCAACGTAACAAACAGCGAAATTAGCACCACCAGCCCAGCGATCGACAGAGCATAGCGCATTAACGCTTGCCTCACTCCGGTGGTATCGTGGCGTACAGCCAGTAGGTATTGCCCCTGAAATTGGCTGCTAGGCCAGGCGACATCGTAGCGGTTTTGGTCTAGACTGACCTGCCGCCGGACCTCTTCAGGCCCTAAATTGGTTAAGTCAAGGTCTGGGGGTTCACCAAACTGACGCAGGAGATTACCGTCGGGCTGGTACAGCGCGGCCCCCCGAACCACCGAGTCGGGCTTCAGTTGGGCCTGCACGAGAGAGAAAACCTCGTCAATATCGCGACCGGCCATGGAGCTCAGCTTGAGGGAAAATAAAAGCTCTCCCGATACCTGCTCCAGGGTTTTCAGCTCTGTCTGCCGCCGCCGCAGGTAGGAGGGCACAAAAATCATGCCCTCGATCGCCATCAGGCTGAGAAAAACCCAGGCCACAATCTGCCGCGACAGGCGCGATCGCAGCAGCCCCACCGACGATTGCAGCAGCCCAGCCATAGCCCAACCCCACAGGAATGCCCCACCACTCTAGCCTCGCCCTGGGGCGCAACGGCAAATTCGACAAGTTCAGCCCCTGATTGACTGACAAAAGTTTGCCTCGATGCCACTCAAAGCCCCTTATAGCAAGGGTTTGAGGCGATCGAGAGCGTTTTCTGGCTTCGTATCGCCTGCAATGCTTGTCAGCTGAGGGTTTCAGGGGTTAGCGATCCATGTTTTGTCAGTCAACCAGGTTCAGCCCAGTTCTCCTCCCAGCATCCCTAACGGCAACCGAGCCAGACAATCAGGTCAACTACCCCTCCAAATTGGCAAAGATACGCTAAATTCCATGGCTCAGCCCGCTTTCTAAGGCTTTAATAGCAGATAGAGAAAATGCTTTTCATCCCTGGTGCCCCCTGCCCATGCCCGACGCCCATGCGATTTTTATCTCTTACCGCAGAAGCGACAGCAACGATGTGTCGGGCCGCATTTACGATCGCCTCGCCGCCCACTTCGGCAAAGCCACCGTGTTCAAGGATGTCCACTCGATTCCCTACGGCGTCGACTTCCCTACCTACATTCAGCAGGAATTGGCGAAGTGTAAGGTGCTGCTAGCGGTGATCGGCCCCACCTGGCTCACGGTAGAGCGGCACGGACAGCGGCGGCTCGATGACCCGGCTGACTGGGTGCGGGTTGAGATTGAGACGGCTCTGGAAAATGAAGGAATTACGGTGATTCCTCTCTTGGTGGGCCACACTCGACTACCGGCAAAAACTGAGCTGCCGGATGGGTTGGTTGCTCTGGCCAGCCTAAACAGCGCCCAAGCCCGCCCTGATCCCGACTTTCATATGGATATGACTCGCCTGCTACGACAGATAGAAGGGCTGGTCGGGCCTGGCAAATCTGGTGAGGCAACGCCCATGGAGCCCAAGGTAAAGGCCGCCAATAGGCCAGTTTCTGTCCATGAACGACTAAAGCTGATCCAGTCATTAAACGGGCTACCAGTAACCCAATTTGAGGAGTTGGCGATCGCCCTCAACCCTCCCCCCGGCATCCTGCCGCCCAACATGGCTGCCCAGGGTAACCGGGCACCAGCGCTATTACAGTGGGTGGAGGGGCCAACCGGGCCGGGGCTGCCGCTGTTGTGCGATCTATTAAACCTATATTTGAATCCTGAGAGCCAAACTGGGGATCAGCAGTCTGGGGCTGGGGCAGTATCTGGGCACAGAGAATCCCTATCTACCACTCGAAAGGGGTTTTATGAAAGACAAAAGGCTCAGCTAGAAGAAGAACTAGCCGCTGTGGAATCAGATTTAGAAACTGCCCCTCGCGAAGTCGATCGCATTCGGCTAGAAAAAGCAGCAGAAACCATCCTAGAAAAGCTCGAAAAATTGAATGACAAGCTCAATCAGCTGTAATGTTATCTGAACTATTGCCCGTGCCCAGCGCCACTGCCAGACGACGAGATTTTTATACCAAACAGCTAGCTCGACTAGAGGAAGAGCTAGCCGCCGTTGAGCTAGACCTAGAGACAGTTGCAGACGAGCGCAGTAAAATTAAGCTGGATAAACAGGCAGAGCGATTGCTAACGGAGATCGAATCGACCGAAAGCAAGTTAGCCGAACTGGATGCAGAATCTCCAGATCACAATGTCAGAGATCGCGGCCTGGAGAAGGTGCTCCAGAAAATTGACTTTATCAAAGCGAAAAATACTGCTAGCCAGATTAAAGACCGGCTTAGCAAAGAGGGTGGCGCTGTGCTCTTCTTTTTGCAAAAGAGCAAGCGGCAAATGGGCCGCTACTGCCTAGAAGAAGTCTTAAGCGTAATTTTGGGCGATCAAATTATCGATGGTCAGGTGATGGGAGCCTACCGAAGATATTCGATAGATTTAGACTCAGCCATATCGCAGTGTAACGAAATCGAGTTTCTCAATCGTCTGGCAAGCCACTTCAACATCAGTCTTCATGAACAGGATGGTCACGATGATTTGTCTCGGCAACTGCGCGAAAAAATAAAATCCTCGATCGATGACGGCACCACTATTTTTCTGGAAATCCGAGGCGTGGATGATTTATTGGAAGAGAGTGACTTCTTGGCATGGTTTATTCAGGAATTCTGGACACCTTTGATCGATAACGTGACAGCAGTTTCTCAAAAATATAAGAGTAAGTTTATTGTCGCCTTGGTCGCTGACAGCCACGTCTTGTCAGACTGCCCCCCAGACTACTTTTGTGATGACAACTCCATAGACTGCTATAAATTACTTGAGCTACCGCTGCCCAACTGGTCTATTGACGATATTCACGACTGGCTGGTGAGGTTCCGCACCCTGTCGGCTAAGGTGCAGCAAAAAAACGATGCAGAGCTGAGAAAAGTGGCCCAAAAAGTTCATCGAGATAGTGAAGGGACACCGCAAAATATTTGTGCCAATCTACGGGAGCTATTTCTATGACTGCCCCTCAGCGCCTTACCTTTGCAGGCACCGCCGATCGCAAAAACCCTAGCCCCCACCCGCACTCTCCCCAGCAGCCCGAGCCCTACCTGGTGTCTGAAGCCCTGAAGAAAGCCGTGAACCTGGCCATTTATCTGCGGCGACCGCTGCTGCTCGAAGGCGATGCGGGCTGCGGCAAAACCCGCCTGGCCTACGCTGTGGCCTACGAGCTAGGGTTGCCCCTCTACCGTTGGGATGTGCGCTCTAGTACCAAGGCCCAGGATGGTCTGTACGAGTACGACGCCATTTTACGGCTGCACGATGTGGAAGTACAAAAAGTGCAGGGTATCCCTCCCACCCAGCCCACGGGTGACGACGCTGACGACGAGATTTCCCCAGCCCACCGCAACCCCGGCAACCCCAAGCACTATCGCCAGTTTGGGCCGTTGGGCAAAGCCTTTCGGCTGCGCGATCGCCCCGCCGTTGTGCTCATCGATGAGATTGACAAAGCCGACCTAGACTTTCCCAACGATTTGCTCACGGTGCTCGATGATCCCTGGGAGTTCACCATTCGCGAAACCGGAGAAACCATCACGGCGGATCCACAACACAAACCGATTGTGATCATCACCAGCAATAAAGAAAAGGGTAATTTGCCTGCCCCCTTTCTGCGGCGATGTTTGTATCGCTACCTAGATTTTCCTAATGATGCTGACCAGCTCACGGCGATCGTGGCGCGCCACTACCAGATTCAGCAGGCCAGCCCGCCGCCCCCTGAGCTAACCACCGAGGCCGTCGATACGTTTTTGACTGAGCGGCGCGATCGCAGCTGGTTCAAACCTCCCGGCACCAGCGAACTGCTCGACTGGCTCAAGGCGTTGCACCAGTTTGAAGCCCAGCCCTACAGCGCGGCCCAGCTCAAAGCAGATCCAATCTTGCCCTACCGAGAGCTGCTGTTTAAACGGCAAGACGACTGGCGCAACGCCGCCAAAGCCCCATGAGCGAGTTTGACCCTCAAGCCCTGGTGCTGCGTCTCTTTCTGCGCCTGAACAAGAGTCAGTTTAAGCTTGGCGTGGGGGAGTATATGGCGGCCCTTCAGGCTTTGGAAGGCGGCTTTGGGCCGGATCTCGACAGACTGGAAGACACCCTGAAGCTGCTGTGGTGCCATTCGTTAGCGGAGCAAAGTCAATTTGAGCCGATCTGGCAGTCAGAAACGGCTCAATTGAGGGTTCGCCAGCGGCGCAAGCCCCCTTTCCCTGGGGGACGGCCCCCTCGCACTGCTCAGCCAGAGCGGCTGCCAGAGCCTCAGCCCGAGATGGAGCCCTCACCGCTGCCGCCGCCGCCCTTGGGCCAGCACCCAGAGCCGGGGATTGGGGCTGTGCCAGTGCAGGCCCCCAGCCAGTTGGCAATCGATGAAGAGCCCTCTACGCTGCAAGCCTACTACCCTATCTCGCGGCGATCGATGGTGTACAACTGGCGCTACCTGCGCCGCCCGATCGCCGATGGGCTGCAGGATGTGCTCGATATTGCCGCTACCCTTCAGCAGGTGACTCGGCAGGGATTTTATCTGAGCCCGGTGTATAAACGGCGATCGCGCAACGATGCCCGCTTACTCTTGCTGGTTGACCAAAACGGCTCCATGACGCCCTTTCACCACTTCACCCGCGATCTGGTCGAAACCGCTAAAGCAGAAGGCGCGCTGGAGCCTGATCACGTCAGAGCCTTTTATTTTCAGAATGTGCCGGTGGGCAGCGTGTATCAAGACCCCTATTTAACCGAGCCGGTGGGACTGAAAGCAGTGCTCGATAGCTGCGACGCGGGCACCAGCGTACTGCTGGTCAGCGATGCCGGGGCGGCGCGGGGGTATCGGGCTAAAGACCGCACTCGCGGCACCATTCGGTTTCTACTCCAGCTCAAGCGCTACACAACGCTGATCGCCTGGCTTAACCCCATGCCTAAGCACCGCTGGGTGGGCAATTCGGCAGAAATTATTGCCAATGCGGTACCCATGTTTCAGATGGATAATGATGGTCTGAGCAATGCTATTGATGTGGTGCGGGGACAGGCCCTCCACTCTTCCTACTCGGCGTCGCTATGACCTTTACCGCAGACCCACCCCCATGGCACGAGCAGGCCGAGCAGGTCGATCGCTTTGTGCAGCGGTTTGGCAACCCGGCCTATCGTCAGTTGGCTTACTATGGGGCGCTGCCCCTGGTGCTGACGCCCGAGCTGGTGCACTACCTGCGCATTGAGTTTTTGCGGGCCGACGATGTGCCCTGGGAAGCCGAGGTCGATCTACTGCTCTCTGACCTGTGCAGCCCGGTGGGCTACGAACTCTACACCATGGATACTCGGGTGCGGGCCTACCTGCTAGCGCAAATGCAGGATGACCCAATCTGGCAGCAGCGCATGGCCGAGGTTGCCCAGGTATTAATTAGCTATGTCAACTACCTCAGCCGCACCGACCCCAAGCGCCGCCAAAAAGAGCTTGATGCCCAGCGCCTCGCTGCCATGACCTACCTGGGCGACGAGGCCAGTCGCCAGGCCGCCGCCGAAATTGCCGATCGCCTGAACCAGTTGGGCACCCTGGCTGAAACCGGTAGCCACTCTGACAAAGGCATTGGGTGCGGCTCTTTTGAAGTAATGAAATATCCCTTCCCGATTTAGCCGTTTAAGAACCGTTCGGGCTCCTGGAAGCGGGCGAGATGATTGCGTTTGAATTCCTGGAGTTTGTGGAACTGCCAATAGGCATCGAAGTC
>JBGSNT010000016.1:0-24177 GCA_041739575.1 Nodosilinea sp.
GGCGGCTTTGGCGGCGGCGGCGGGGACGGTGGCTGGGGCGGGGATGGTGGCTACTTTGGCCTGCCTGGCACCCCCGGCAAACCGGGCAACGGCGGTTTTGGCGGCGGCAACGCCTCGGTGGACCAGGGCGGCGGCGGCGGCGGCATGGGTGGGGCGATCTTTCTCAAGGCGGGACGGCTGATCTTGCACAACACTGTGTTTGAGGGCAATGGCGCGATCGCGGGCGACGGGGCAAACCCCGGCCAGGGCAAAGGGGGTGCGATCTTTGTGCCCAGCCCAGAGACCCTAGACGCACCTCCCCGTCCATCTGCCGACACCGGTCGCCCCGGGATGGCCCGAACCGATCGCCCGGCTCCCCAGGCCCGGGCCCTGGGGCAGCTCCCCACCTTTATTGACAATCGGGCCGCCGATGCCGCCGACACCGACACCGACAACCCCGACTGGTACGGCGTGATTACCCTCAGCGCGGGGCAGAGCTAAGGAGATTCTCAGCCCTTTGCCGTAAGCTGATGAATGATGTGACTAGACGTACAACCGCGGTGATGCTAACCCTACGCAGGATTTTGTTCGGCCTACTGCTGCTGGCCACCCTGGGGCTGATTTGGGATGCCTTACCCTTCTACGCCACCGCCGACTCCCTGCCCGAAACGGTAGAGGAGGCCAATCTGAACCGGGCCACCGCCACCTTTGCCGGGGGCTGCTTCTGGTGTATGGAAGGCCCCTTTGACAAGCTAGAGGGCGTGCTGTCCACCACCTCGGGCTACACCGGCGGCACCAAGGTAGACCCCACCTACTATGAGGTCTCCGCTGGAGGCACTGGCCATGTGGAGGCGGTGCAGGTGGTCTACGACCCCGCTAAGGTCAGCTACGACACCCTGCTACAGGTCTTTTGGCAGAACGTGGACCCGGTGGACGATCGCGGCCAGTTTTGCGACAAGGGCAGCCAATACAAGGCCAAAATCTTCGTTCATGACGATCAGCAGAAGGCCCTGGCGGAGCAGTCTAAGCAGGCCCTGGGGGCTGAACCCAAGTTTGAGTCCACCCCCATCGTCACCGCCATTGAGCCCGCCCAGACCTTTTACCCCGCCGAGGACTACCACCAGGACTATTACCTCAAGCATCCGTTGCGGTACAAGTACTACCGCACCGGGTGCGGGCGCGATCGCCGGCTGGCCCAGCTCTGGGGGGAGAACGAGTAGATCCCTCAGGGGCGGAATGGGACTAGGTGCCGTCTCCGAGGTGGGCCAACATCCAAAATTGGAACTCTAAAAGCTGTCGCTGTGCAAGGATTTCTCAATCTCCATAAGCCCCAGGGTATGAGCTCCCACGACTGCGTGGGGGCGGTGCGGCGGCTGTTGGGCCTTAAAAAAGTGGGCCACGGTGGCACCTTAGATCCCCTCGCCGAGGGGGTTTTGCCCATTGCCGTGGGTCGGGCCACTCGCCTACTGCCCTACCTGCCCGAGGGCAAAGTCTACCGAGCGGTGATCCGCTTTGGCCTCACCACCGCCACCGATGACCTGGAAGGTGAGGTTCTCACCCAGCAACCCGCCGCGCATCTTCAGCTTGAGGATCTGGTGGCGGTGCTGCCCCAGTTTGAGGGGGCGATCGAGCAGATTCCCCCCGCCTTTAGCGCCATTCAAGTGCAGGGTCAGCGGCTATATGACCTGGCCCGCCGGGGTAAGGCGGTGACTGCCCCGCCGCGCACGGTGTCGATTCAAAAACTCACCGCGCAGCACTGGCAGCCGGGCCCTCAGCCCGAACTAACCCTGGATATCGACTGCGGCCCTGGCACCTACATCCGATCGATCGCGCGGGACTTGGGCGATCGCATGGGCACCGGGGCCACCCTAGCTCACCTGATCCGCACCCGCAGCGGTGGCTTCAGCCTGGAGCACAGCCTCACCCTGGCGGCGGTAACAGACCAGGTCGAAACCCAGTCGCTGACCCTGGCCACCCCAGAGTTGGCCCTGGGCCATTTACCAACCCTGATGCTGTCCGCCGACCTGGCCCACCGCTGGCAGCTGGGGCAAAAATTTCCGCCGCCGCTGGCGATGCCGCCGGATACTCCCTACCGGGTGCTAGAGGAGACTGGCGGCAGCCTGTTGGGCATCGGGCAGCGAGAGGACCGGGAGGATGGCCCGATTCTCAAGGCCAAGATGGTGCTGCAGCCCTTGAGCTAGTAGACTGCGGCGTAAGTTGGGTCACTGTTGCCAATAGCAGGCGGCAGAGGAGCAAGAGCATCGGTACAGTATCTAGGCCGCCGCTTGTGAGGGCAGTTGGGGCATGGGAGCGAGGATGGGGAGGTTATGAACGACGGTCATGCCATACTTACCTTGGCGTTGACCTCAACATTTCCTCCAGGTCAAGCCTAAGACTTTCCAGGTATCCATCATCTTGCATGACCCGCGAGGGCAACGTACCGGCTTTAACGGCAGCTCTGAGCACGTCTCTGGCATTGGTAATGCCACCGTCATATTCAACCGCAAGTTCTTGATAGCCTGGAATGCCTTCGTCGTTCAGGCCGCCTGAATAGGCTATGTCAGCCAAGTCAGTCGGTGACACCGGGTACGACGAAATATCATCGGCCAGAACTACTATGGGTGCAGCGGTGGTGGCAATCAGGGCGGATAGTCCAAGCAGCAAAGCCTGATTCATTTTCATTCTCCTCATCCTTGATTAGTGAGAAACTTATTTAATGAGAAAATTTGACCGGCAGCCCAACCCTAGCCAGCGAAGGCCAAAAATCTAGGAGACACCATGGCCCACCCGCTGATTAGTCTTTTTATCAAAGTTACCATCTTCACCCTGATGCTGTCTCTGGGCGTTAACCAATCCTTCGAGCATTTGCGATCGCTGTTTCACCGACCGGGTTCGCTGTTGCGATCGCTGCTGTCGGTGGTGGTGATTTTTCCAATCCTCGTCATGCTTTTAGTGCGCTTGTTTGATCTTCACAGTGATCTTGTCATCGGGTTAGCGGTGTTGGCGGCGGCACCGGGTGCACCCTTGACCTATAAACGCTCTGCCATGGCTGGCGGCAACCCGATTTACTCAGTGAGTTTGCAGCTCACGATCGCGCTGTGCGCCATCGTGGCGACGCCCTTGATCCTGTGGATCTTTTACGCATTTTTTCAAATCGACGAAAAGGCTTCCATTCTGGAGGTGGCCAGACAGATTGCCATTGTGCAGGTCTTACCCATTAGCATTGGTCTGCTGCTGCAAAAACTTCCGGGCGGTTTCGCCGCCGCCATTAGCAAACCCCTCACCATCCTGGCCAATGTTCTCTTCTTTCTGTTGATCGGTGTGCTGCTGTTGCCCAGCCTCAAATTGGTCGACAAAGTGGGAATATTCCCCATCGCTGTGATCGCGCTTTTGGTCTTGGTGTCTTTAGGGATCGGCTACCTCTTGGGAAGCCCAGCCTTATTTCGTCAGCGGTCTTCCCTGGCTGTTAATGAGCGCTCTGTCTTAGCGATCGCGACCATTGCCAGGAACTTAGGTCTGGCGCTGATGATTGTCGATATTAGTGGTGCCCAGAAAACGGTGCTGCCCACGCTGTTGGCTTACACCCTTGTGAGTGCCGTCATTGCCATTCCCTTCTCACTGTGGAGTAAGCGCCAATCTGTCCCAGCCGCATAACAGCCGGGTTAGAAAACTCAGCCTCAGCCGAACGGTGCCAGAGGCGTTGGCATGGTGACTTCCCTTCCGCTTCAGAGAATTAGGCCGTTGCCCCCTCACCCTGTCTGAACGCTGCGGATTTTAGGATCGCTATAGGCTTCCAGAGCAACTGTCAGATTTAGTAGGGCTATTCATTGGGCTCAGCGGTGCTAGCCCGATCGCGCCCCAGCCTCGCCGGGTCAGACCAGCTGTCCCCAGCCGTCGGGCCAGCCCTATGCCCCGCTATTTGGTTTGCAGTGGGAACGGTGAATGAAGACTTGACCTGAGGTCTAGTCGGTCAGGACGGGAACAATAGCCTAACCAGCGAGTCTAAGTAACTAAAAGTACAGGATTAATTCTGTAAGGTTACGTGCATTTACTGACTGGCCGAACTCAACACCAGGCCCTCGCTCCAGGGGGTAAGGGGCGGTCGCGCTGGGGTTATAGCCATCGCCAGATCGTCGGTTAGGTATTTTCTATCATCCTCTGGAGTGCTGGCTATGGGCCAGTGAGCCGCCCTGGTCTATGCCAGGGGCAGCGGCCACTATCCCAAGCGCAGTGGCCATGGCTACAGGTGGTCCATGGCCCTAGCCAAAATCGCCCGGTTCGTCTCGGGCACTTTCAAGTCGCCCTTGGGGTGACTTTGGAGTCGTGCGCTGCAAAAATTTGCCCTGTTGTCTTGAAATTGAAGCTTTTATAGGGAATTCCTTGAGTATGAGCACCGGATTGAATCTAGCCGCTAAAACCACAGCCCTGGTTGCCCTGGGCGCCATGGCGGCGGGGGGGGTGGCGCTGCCCGGCTCAGCCCAAACCGCTGAGTTTGCTGATGTGGGCCCCAATTACTGGGCTCGCCCCTTCATCGAAAGCCTGGCCGCCCAGCAGATCATCGCCGGGTTCCCCGACGGCACTTTTCGCCCCGATCAGCCCGTGACGCGGGCTCAGTTTGCGGCTATTGTGCGCAATGCCTTTAACCAACCGCGCAGCCGCAATGCCCCCCGGTTTACCGATGTCTCTAGCCGCTACTGGGCCAACGCCGCGATCGCCGATGCCTACAGCCAGGGCTTTATGTCCGGCTATCCCAACGGTGCCTTTCAGCCCGAAACACAGATTCCTCGGGTACAGGCTCTAGTGGCCCTGGCCAACGGCCTCGACTATACTCCCCAGGGCTCTATTAACGAAGTTCTGACGGTGTACCGCGATGCGGGCCAGATTCCTAGCTATGGTGAAAGCCCCGTGGCCGCCGCCACCGAAAATCGCATGGTGGTCAACTATCCCAACGTGGATGTGCTACAACCTCAGCGCACCGCCACGCGAGCCGATGTGGCCGCCTTTATCTACCAATCGCTGGTCGCCCAGGGTCGCCTGCCCGCCCTGCAAGCCGGGCTAAGCGCCAGCAACTACATTGTGGGCTATGCCCCCGGCACCCCCGCCGCGGGCAACACTGCGGACTCGCTGCGTTTGGTGCCCACGGGCACCCGCCTGGAGGTGCGCTACCCCAACGCCGATGTGGATATTGTGGTGGCCCCTGGCCAAACCGTTGCCACTAGCCTGGAGATCAGTCAACCGATTCGTAATGGTCAGGGTCAGGTACTGGTGCCCGTGGGCAGCACTGTGCAGGGCCGCATTGTGCCGGTGGAAATTCGCGGTTCTTCGGTGACAGCCGCCAAGTTCGTAGCCGACAACCTGAACGTCAACGGCCGCAACTATCCTATCAATGCTGAGTCAACCGCGATCGCCGCCACCAACAGCGTCAGCAATGGCAGTCTGGAGGGGGCGCTGATTACCGGTGCTGCCGAATCCATTTTGGGTGACCTGGTCGGCAACCGGAGCCTGGGCACCCTGGTGGGCTCTATTATTACCGGCGACAACCAGGTCACCTCCAACAGCGCTGTGGTGGTGATTCGCCCCAGCGATCTCGACCTCACCGTGCGGTCTGAGTTCAGGGTGGATGCGATCGCCAGCAACTAGCACCACCCACTCATCCTGGCTTGGGTCGTACCATTCATCGGCAGGGGTGGTCTGCCCGGTCGAAAGAATTCGCTCAACCCGCAGATGGGGTGTTTCAAACAGGGCGGTAAAGACTTCCACCCCGGGCAACGGATCGGGCAGCCGAAACAGATTGTCACCGACTGGCTCTGGGGACATGGCCCAATCGGGGAACGGGGCTAGTTGATTGAGCAGCCGTCTTGATCGCAGGAAACCGTGGCCGACAGAGCGCTCTCGGGCACCACGGTAAACCCACCCACGCTGACGCCGGAAATACCGTACTGCTCCTGCAGCACCTGGTTAAAGCTGGCGATGATCTCGGGCAGCCGCTCTTGCAGCACCGATCGCACTTGATCGGCCTCGGGGGGCGGGCTGCCAACGGTTTCTACAGACATAGGTTCAGGCCAGTAAGGGATGGATCAATTGTAGAGCGATCGGAAATACCCACCTCTGTTTGCTTCACGGCTCTACACACAGCGCTGCGATCGCCTGGCCAGGTCGGGTATTCCGACAAATCTCACAGAAATTTTACTGAAATCAGCTTTTCCAGCTAAGTTTTCAGAGAATTTCTAGCCCAAGGGCTTGTAAATCAACATACTGTCCCACAGTGAGGCTGGGACAGTATGTTTTTAACCCGAGGGGAGGAACGATGAAATTTGCCCTAGCTGGATTAACTGCCTTGGCCCTGGGGGCGATCGCAGCGCCGGATACCCTAGCTCAGCAGCGACCAGACTACTACGTTGGCGCAGGCGTCAGGGCTGGCTTCAACGACAACACCTCGTTTGTCATCGACTCTAAAGCCAAAATTACCGACCTGGGTAATGCGGCTACCCTCTCGGTGCGTCCGGCGATCGTCTTTGACAGCAGCACCGAGCTACGGCTGCCGATTTCCGTAGATTTTGCGGCTACCCGCAGCCTGTATCCCTACGCTGGTGCTGGTATCGCCTACAATGCCGACGGCCAGTCCACCGTTGACCCGATGATCACCGGCGGTCTCGACTGGAGCGTAGCCCGCAACCTGGTGCTCGACCTCAATGCCAACGTGCTGTTTAAGCCCGGCAATACCGATACCGAGCTAACCGCCACCATCAACTATTCCTTTTAGGGATTCGCATCGAAATAAGGTACCAGAGAGGGTGGATACTCTATGGTAGATTCCCGCCTACGCGGGAATGACGCTGGGACTTTATTTATTGGCTAGTCCCTTAGGTGTCTTGACGATGTTGAGCCTGGGTGAGGATTGGGCGTGCCCTTACTCATCCCCCACCCTCTGGTTTAGGACAATTCGGGCTATGCAAATGCCCTAGGACCTAGCTCACCGCCATCTGAGGTGCCTCTGACCGCTGGTGCCCGGCGGAACTGCCCAGCTGAATCAGCTCTACCTTGTAGCCGTCGGGGTCTTGCACAAAGGCAATGACGGTCGAGCCATGCTTCATGGGGCCGGGTTCGCGCACCACCTGTCCGCCCATGGCCTTAATCTGCTCACAGGTGCCGTAGATGTCGTCTACCCCGAGGGCAATGTGGCCGTAGGCATTGCCCAAATCGTAGGACTCAACGCCCCAGTTGTGGGTGAGCTCAAGCACCGTGTGGTCAGACTCTTCGCCGTAGCCGACAAAGGCCAGGGTAAACTCGCCGCCGGGGTAATCCTTTTTGCGCAGCAGCTGCATGCCCAGCACGTCGCAGTAGAAGGCCAAAGATTTATCCAGGTCGCCGACCCGCAGCATGGTGTGGAGTAGTCGCATGGTTAGTTCCGTCGTTAATGATCTCTATCATTATGACGATGCCTCTAATCGATGGGGAACGGTCAACGGCGAAATTAGGGGGGCGGGGGAGCGTAAGGGGCAGGGGGATCTAAGCAGCCTAGCTATCTTTATTTTAAAGATTCTCTCGGTTCGATACGCTTTAGCCACTGCCAGTCATCTCCTCCTGATCCCTAGCCCTCTTGCCCCCTTGCTCCCCTGCTCTAATCCCCCGATGCTCCCTTTCTACTGCGCAGCACTTCCAGCGTCTTAGACATTTCTACCGGAAACAAAATCACCGTGTTTGACGGACTGGCCCCCAGCCCATCGATACTCTGCAGGGTGCGCAGCTCCAGGGCGATGGGGTTGGCTTCCATGATCTGGGCGGCGGCGGCCAGGCTTTGGGCGGCGAGGCGATCGCCATCGGCCTTAGTAATGGTCGCCCGCTTCTCCCGCTCTGCCGAGGCCTGGCGCGACATCATCCGCTTCAGGTCTTCGGGCAGCTCAATATCTTGCAAGCGAATGGAGTCGATGTGCATGCCCCACTCCTGTACCTGAGCTTCCACAATCGCCCCAATCTGAGTCTGAATCTGTTCCCGTTCCGATAGCAACTCATCGAGGGACAGGCCCCCCACCACATCTCGCAGGGCCGCCTGGGCATACTGCGACACCGCAAAGCGGAAATCTTGAATCGAGACCACCGCCTTCTCGGCATCACTGACCTGAAAGAACAGGGCGCTGTCAATTTCGGCAGGCACGTTGTCGCGGGTAATCACCTTCTGCCGGGGAATGTTGATCACCAGGGTGCGCGTGTCGATAAACTGTACTGACTCGATCACCGGCACCACGTACAGCAGCCCCGGTCCCCGTACGTCCTGAATCTTACCCAGCTGCAAAATCACCCCTCGCTCCCACTCGGCTGCCACCCTAACGCCACCGACCACAGTCCCCCAGACCGCAGCAATAATGGCCCCGGCGGTCAGCCCTATCGGTCGCTGGCGAGGGTTCAACCCCAAAAACAGCAGGGCAAACAACAACCCCATAGGCAGGAAAAACAGCACCTGTCGTACTCCACGCCCTAGAGAAATATGGCCCTCGGAGGGTTTTGCATAGACTCGCGTCGGGCCTTCTAGGGATGAATCGCTCATAGTGCTACCTGCTAGGGGGGATGATGCTTAGACTAGCCAACCCCTGGGGGCTTGAGCGGTTGCATCACGGTTTTAGGAGCAACTGTAATATTTGGTATCAGAAGGTTTGAGCCGTTGAGTTGCCTCTATAGGTAGGCACACAGCATTGCGCTCTCCCGGCCCCCCAATGGCATGGATAAACTGAGGGATGCCACCCTACATCGGATGATGCCCTAGATCGGTGAGCAGGCTGGCCGTACAGTCTAATTCCCCTGCACAGACTGGCTCCGGGAAGGAAAAATAATCCAGTACCAATGGGTGAATTTCACCAAATTCACCCACTGGCTGACCGTGAAGTAGCACTGTAGCGGCCCGACCGGGAATATAGTAGGGGGCTTCGCACAGGGTTAGCTCATAACTTAGGCCCAGGGCTTTGAGCATGGTCTGCATGTAGGATTTGGCGGTGGTAAATGAGGCGCGGGCGTCGAGGCTGGCAAAGCCCCAGCCCTGGCTTTCGCGAATGTCGCCCGCTGGGGTAAACCGCAGCACTTCGCCAGTTTCGTAGATATTGATCGGCTTAGGCGTGTTGATGTTCCGGGCCAAAATATCCAGCAGCCCGGCTTGCAGCGTGGTGCGGGTGGCGCTAAAGGTGCGGCTTTTGGCATTGCCGGTTTGCAGGTAGGGGGCCGCGAACAGGTCGAGCACATCCGGGTCGGTGAGCACAAAGCTCTTCACTTCCATTAGCCCCATGCGCTGGGCCAGGTCGCCCACCTTAAACATCGCCTGGCGCAGGGGGGCGGCCTGGCCCAGGTGAAATTTAACCGTCAGCGGTTCGGACTGGAGGTTAGCGATGCCCAGGGCGACCAGTAGGTCGCCCGCAATATCTACCTGGCTAAAGATGTCGGTGCGATAGGTGGGCACATGCACCACATCGGTGCCGCTCACGTCTAAGTCCATGCGAGACAGCACTTTGCCCAGGCCACTTTTAGGAATGGCGGTGCCCATGATTTCGTTCAAATATTTGGCGGAAAACTGCACCGGGCTACGGGTCAGACTGGGGGTGGTAGCTCTGCCCTGGGGAGTCACGATATCGACGGTTTGGACCTCGGCCCCGGTGTCTAAAAAATTGTGGGCCAAAATGTTGGCGGTCTCCTGCACCGTTTGGGCCAGAATGCCGGTGACATCGATCAGCAGGTTGCGGGTGGAGCTGTCCACTTCCCCCACCACTGCTGCATTGATAATGGGTGGCATGGAGAGCACAGTGCCGCTGGCATCGCGCAGGATAGGAGCGCGATCGCCCGCTGGCAGAGTATGGGCATAGAGCTTGCCGGTAGGATGCTGCTGCAGAATCTGCCCAGCCGTCATGGGTTGGGTACTGTGCAGGGGCACAAAGGTCAGCGCATCTAGGGCCTCAGCTCCGTAGGTCAAATCGCCATCGATTTTGTCGAGGTCGTAAACGCCGATCGCGATCTTTTTGCGCTGGCGACCAAAGGTCTGGGTCACTTTTTCTTGAAACTGCACCAGCACCTCTAGCCCGCCGTTTTGCAGGTCGGCCCCTTGCACCACCAGGGCGGCAATGTGGGGCCGCAGGGACAGCACCTCTGGTAGCACCGTGACCTGGCGACCGGAGGGGGCAAGCTGATCGGGCACGGCACGGGCCAAGCCGTTGTAGATGTTGATAGCGCGGGTAAAGCCTTCTGCGGCCAGCAAATCGGGCCGTTCGGCGGTGACTTCAACCTCCAAGGTTTGGTTGCCCAGGGTGGCATCCAAACCGTAGTCGAAGGCCTGCTGGGCTAATTGGGCGGGAGCAGTGGCGGTGAGCCGTTGCAGGTAGGCGAGGGGGAAGGTGACGGTGGGCATGGGAGTGGTGGAGTGGGGATGTGGGGAGGGAATAGGGGCTGGATTAGCTGGATTTTGGGGTTGAGCCTATAGTTAAGGGAAATTATCTATTGCTGTCGCGGGTCTTGGGTCGCGACAGCAGAAAAAGTTTTGTTTTTGAGGGCAATTTTCCAAAATGCGGCAACTCCGCAGCTAGATCAGCATAGCTAGACCGGCACACATAGACTTCAGTTTTCCAGGCTATGGCAATTCCCCAAGGGCGCATCGAGTTATATCAGTACCTGTCCACCTGGTACACCATTAACTCGCAGATCCCTTACCCGCTATCTCGAACCCTTTAGACCCAACTGCCATGAAAATCCAGGCGATTAAGCACATGTTGATGGCCCAAGACATGGACCGCGCAGTAGCCTTTTACCGCGATGTCGTGGGTCTAACCGAACGATTCAGCAGCGATGATTGGTCAGAATTAGCTTTTGGAGACGCCATCATTGCTTTGCACGGTGGCGGCGTTGGGGCTGTCAACCCCACAGGGCTTAGTATTCAAGTCGAGGATGTTGACCAGGCCTGCGTTGCGATCGCTGCAGCCGGGGCCAAGATTTTGACCCAGCCCGTAGAGCGACCGGGGGAACCAATAAAGCTGGGCGAATTCCAGGACTTAGAGGGCAATCAGGTAATGATTACCCAGTACCTAGGCATTGACCAGTCTCCAGAGCATGTTTGACCAATCGCGAAAACTCACCATAGTAGCCCCCTCGGAGGCTCTTGCAGGGGCCTCCGAGGGGGCGGTCAAAGTGCTGACGAGCTCAGAGCGTGGCAACTAGCCTTGCAGTCTGGACTTCTAGCCTATGCTGCCCAGCCAGAAATCACGAGACGCAAGGGGGCAACACAAGGTCAGCACATTCGGTTAGGTCAACGGGTGCTAGCCTCGATTAGCTATTCACCAGCTCTTTATCGCGCTTGCCGCTGGGCTCTAGGGTTTCGCCTTCGACGAAGGAGCGCAGCATCCAAGCCATTTCCTCATGGTTTTCCATTAAACCGGTAAGAAAGTCGGAGGTGCCTTCGTCATGAAATTCATCGGCGGTTTGATCAACATACTTGCGCAGATTGCGGATCACCTGCTCGTGGTCGATGACTAAACGCTGCACCATCTCTTGGGCGTTGGGCAAATCCCCAGGATGCTCGTTTAGAGAGGCGGCCTTGAGAAAGCCCGCAGCGGTTCCGATGGGATATCCGTTGAGCATGCGAATGCGCTCTGCGACGGCGTCAATGGTGGCTGTGAGGGCTTCGTACTGCTCTTCCCACAGCTCATGGAGGGTGCGAAATTGTGGGCCAACCACATCCCAGTGGTATTTCTTCGTTTTGATGACCAGCAGGTAAGAGTCTGCTAACACCCGATTGAGGAGATCGACTACGCCCTGGCGTTGTTGATCGGATAGACCAATGTTAATACTCATAGAGTCTCTGTCCTTTGTTGCTTCTTTCATATAGTTTTATTAGAGCGTAATAACGGTGCAGGCCACATCTGCCGGATGTGTGAACTTGTGTCTAGGCAGACTCTACCTTTAGAGTGTTGTAGGCTTTAAACTCCACCAACGGTTAGATACGATCAGCATCTGACGACAATATGCTCGGAACGTTAACAGGCTCAACTAAAGATTTTCTATGGCTAGTTCATCTCCGCTGACTGGTGCGATTTTGGTAGATTGTGCGCGGGCAAATGCCAGCGAGGGAGCTGCGATCGCAGCCGAACGGTGCGGCTACGGCGACGACATTGACCAGTTTCAGACGGCGCTCAGGGCGGCCTGTGATGCCATGAATGTAGCGATCGATGGCCTCGCTGACTTGGTGGAGGATCGGCCCAACCAGTGGCAGCCCAAGCCCGGTATTGAGGTGGCCCCAGATACCCTTGGCGAGCTGTAGCGAAGCACGGCCGAAGAAGCTAGAAAAATAGAACGCCTGAGCAAACGGCACTCTACAAGTTATTAGTCTTGCTGGTTGAAGCCTATGAGGTAGAAAACTACCTTATTCAGGAAGTAGCGCCGAGAGAGGTGCTGAAGCACATTTTGGAAGCTAGAGCTACTAATAATCCTGCTGATCTGGTTGAGCTAATTGACTCTAGTACCTGACTCACCCATCTACTAATCCTCAATTTCCGCCAGCTCAATGACCTGATTGTCAAAGTCCTTAACCAGAAAATTTAGGGGCCTTTCGCGGCGAATTTTGTGCTGCACGCCGCTGAGCTGCACCCGCATAAGGATGTATTCGAGGCAGTTGTGGTCAAAGCAGACATGGCGCTGCTGATTGCGATCGCCCAGGCTAGCCCCGGCCACCACGTGGAGCTGCGTATTTTTTCGCAACTGGAACCACAGCCCCTCCGGCAGGTTCATGCTGCCTCGGTTGGCCAAACCCGTGGCGCCACCCAGATACATGGGGTCGAGGCCGGCGGTACCCAGGGTTTGCTCATAGTTGTAGTAGTAGTGCAGGGGAACTTCGGCCGCCGGCAGATTGAGCATGCCCTCGTAGAAGCGGCGGGCCACCTCCAGATCGGATGCCATTACGGTGTAGACCTTGGGAGCACTCTTGAGAAACATCCACATGGCCACGGCGTAGGCCACCAGCAGCAGGACCATAATTCCCTGGGTTGACATAATACTGTCGAGGGGTAGCCCCAACAGACCCAGCAGGGAGGTATCAGTCAGCAATAGGTCAAAGAACATAGGCCCAGGCAGCGGAGGGATAAATTAATTCAATAATGACGAAGGACGGCTGAACTTGTATGCGCAAACGATAAGATATCTCATCCCCTAGTGTATCAATTCTGTAATCAACTCCCCCACCCAATGGCAAAGCATTGATGGACAGGGGGGCGATCGCTACCTTGTCCCTCCCCCTGGCCAAGGGTTCAGCGCCGCCTTGGGTTCCCCAGGCTAGAGACCTAGGCGGCGATAAAACCTTGGCAAAAATGGGTAGATGCCAAAAAATTAAGTCGCCAAAATTCCCAAGGTAGGTATATTAAAGGCTGATTTAACCCGCAGACTAGGTCAAGAGTGGCCTTTGCCCCAAGGGCGGCGGATTTGCCCCAGTCAAGGGCAGCTTTGGTCGATGTTATCCACGGCTTAACCCATGTCTAGTACAGCGCATATTCCTAACTTTCCTGAGTGTGACCACCGGCTGGTCCAGGCGCTACACCATTTGAGCGATCGTGAGCTGGTGCAGCAGTTTCAGCGCCACAGTGACGCAGGGCGATACTTCACGGCCATTTTTTGCCGCTACAGTCCCATGGTCTACAGCCTGATTCGCCACTCGGCGCGATCGCCAGTGCAGGCCGAGTACCTCTTTGCCCTCACCTGGCGACACATTCTCCACGAGCTAGGCGGAGTTGAGTACCCCGACCTGGCGGCAGAGGGAAGCGCAGACGCTTTTACCCTACAAAACTGGCTGATTAACATTACTGCCCTGTGTATTAATCAAGCCGTCGTGCCGGAGGTCGAGGCGATTCACTATTCCCTTGACCAGGCCACGCCCCCCTTCTGGTGCTACGTGGAGCAGGCCCTCGACTGTCTGCCCCCGCTGGAACGGCTGATTACAGTTATGGCCCTCACCTTCCGCTGGAGTGAAAATCGCATTGCCGCCTACCTCCAAGCCGAGGGAGAGTCTCTCACCGCAGCGGATGTACGGCAAAAATTAGGGCAGGCTTTTCAACACCTGGAGGCATCTCTGCCGGAGGACATTCGCCAGATTTATCTTGACGGTGGCACCCTGCGCCCCCTGCCCCTGCCGGACGATTTAGATGGGCTGTTGAATGTGCCGGACCTGGGCGGACCAAACCTAGAAGGACTGGACCTGGTCGGCCCCCTTGGGGAAGTCGGCAGGGAATGGGCAAACTAACGAAGCATGAACCACGCCTGGGGAGGATCAATGGCCATGAACCCTAGACATTACCTTGGGTTGGGGGTCCTGACGGTGGCGCTATTGGGCGGCCAGGCGATGCCCGCCCTAGCTGCCAACCTAGACGAGCAGCTAGATTTGCAGCCCAACAACGCCACCCGAGGGCAGTCGCGGGATGTGGCGGACGGCTGGATGGAGCTTGGCAACCAGCAGCTGACGGAGGGCGATTTACCCCAGGCGATCGCCGCTTGGGCCGAAGCCGCTGAAATTTATCGTCTGCTGGGCGACACCCAGTCCGCCGGACGGGCCTATGGGTCCATGGGGGCAGCCTTTGCCACCCTGGGCCGCTACCCCGAAGCCGAGCGGGCCTTTACCCTGCGGATTGGCACCGCCCGGGACAACAACGACCCGCTGGGCCAGGTCTATGGCCTCAACAACCTGGGCACGCTCTATGTCAATGAAGGTCGATTGGTCGAAGGGCAGGCCCGTTTTGAGGAAGCTCTCCAGATCGCGCGCACCACGGGCGACTATCGGGCCATAGGTCTTTCCCTGAGTAATCTAGGTCAGTTGGCCAGCCAGCAGGGCAACCTCGATGTAGCGGTACGCCTGCTAGAGGCCGCAGCTAACTATCGTATTTTGGCCAGCGACTACGTGGGTGAGGCCCACTCGTCCAACAGTCTTGGGGACGTGTACGTGGCCCTAGGGCGCCAAGCTAACGCCATTGGTGCCTACCGAGTCGGCCTGCGAGCCGGGGTCGAGGCGGGCGATCCCGGTCTCCAGATCCGCGCGCTAGACGGGCTCCTAGGGATTTATCTGGAGCGCAATGACCTGGCCTTGGTCAAAGACTATCTAGATCAGCGCAGCGCCCTCACCCTGGAGACGGCGGATCTGGAGGCGGCCTTGACCTACCGCTGGCTGGGGGACTACTACCTACAAATCGGCGATTCCACCCTGGCTCGCCAGGCCTTCACCCAGGGCCTAGCCATCTCCCGCGACCTGCAGCAAAAGTCCCTGGAGGCAGAGTTCGTCAACCGCCTCCTGGCGCTGCAATAGTGGTTGCCTAAGGCCTGCTGCAGCCAGCCATGGGCCCACCGCGCCGCTAGACAAGAGTCAACCTGCCAACTCATCTCCCCTAAGAGCATTCCATCTAAATAAACGTCCTGCTCATGCCCTCACCTCAAGGGCAAGGGGTTCTGAATTCCTCTAGCTCCCCTTCTCGCCTAGGGAGAAGGGGAGCGGGGCTGCTAGGGGATGTTTTACTCCTCGAATTACGTCTAAGGGTAATTCTGGCGACGAAAATACCCGAGAATTTTGGTTCCTCTCAAGGGCGCAGGCCCTGCGCCCCTACCTGGGGGTATCTTCTTTCTCAGACATCTCCTAGAAGATTCTCGCCCCTAGTCTCCCCCCAGAGGTCGCCTAGGTATGAACCTCGGCGTACTGATCCGTAGGCTCAGCTCCAATTCCAGCCGCGCCGTTTAGTCCAGCGGCCATCAGAGGCAGGGGATTGCGAGCTTTAATTAAGGCAATGGCGCGGGTAACGCTCTCGGGCAAAATCACCACCAGACTGTCGTCAGGGGCGGTATCTAGGGTAGCGCCAATGGCTTCAGTTTCATCGAGGATGGTGCGATAGGTGGCCGAGTCGGTGACCTCCTCGATGCCGTGGATAATCCACTTGGCGGCGTCCCCACGGGGCCGACCGCGGGTATCATCGTCCTCCTTGACGACAATGTCATCGAACATCTGGGCCGCCAGTTTGCCCAGGGTGATGAAGTCTTCGTCGCGGCGATCGCCAGGGCCACCGACTACGCCAATGCGCCGCCCTGGCCAGTTCTTCACAAACCCCCCGAGGGCCTCGTAGCTGGCGGGGTTGTGGGCATAGTCCACCAGGACGTGGAACCGACCCAGGTTAAACAGGTTCATGCGGCCTGGGGTCTGGTCAGTGGAGGCCACAAAGGTGTTGAGGGCCTGGCGAATATAGCCGATGTCAACCCCCTGGGCAAAGGCCGCTAGACTGGCCGCCAGAGCATTGGCGATCTGGAAGGGAGCCAGGCCGCCCATAGTGAGGGGCACCTTTTCTGCCTGCTCGATGCGCAGCAGCCAGTCGCCCTTCAGAATCGACAGATAGCCCTGCTCGTAGATGGCGGCTAGCCCACCCTGTTGAGCGTGCTTGCGGACTAGCTCGTTGTGGGGATCCATGGAGAAGTAGGCCACCTGGCTCTTTACCTTTTGGGCCATGGCGGCAACCAGGGGATCGTCGGCATTGAGTACCGCATAGCCGCTGGGGCGGACAGTTTCGACCACCACACTCTTCAGATGGGCCATATCCTCCAGGGTTTCAATGTCGCCCAGCCCCATGTGGTCAGCGGCCACATTGAGCACCAAGCCAATGTCACAGTCTTTAAAGGCCAGGCCCGATCGCAGAATGCCGCCCCGGGCCGTCTCCAGCACCGCCACCTCAACGGTGGGGTCTTGAAGAATCACCTGGGCACTCTGGGGGCCGGTGGTATCGCCGGGTTCCACCATGTTGTCGCCGATGTAGATGCCGTCGGTGGTGGTGTAGCCCACCAGCTGCCCCGTTTGCTTAAAAATGTGGGCAATCAGACGGGTCGTGGTGGTTTTGCCGTTGGTGCCGGTAATCGCCACCACCGGAATACGGGCGGGCGCACCGGGGGGGAACAGCATGGCCAAAATCGGCTCGGCCACGTTGCGGGCGATGCCGACGCTGGGACAGACGTGCATGCGCAACCCTGGGGCGGCGTTGACCTCCACCACCACCCCATCGACTTCCCGCAGGGGCTTTGAAATATCGGTGGTGACTACGTCAATGCCGGCAATGTCGAGACCAATGGTTTTGGCAATGCGCTGAGCCACCCAGACGTTGTCGGGGTGGATGTCGTCGGTGCGATCGATGGCAATGCCCCCGGTGCTGAGGTTGGCGGTCGCCCGCAGGTAGCACATTTCACTCTTTGGTAGCACCGTATCGAGGGTATAGCCCTTGCGATCGAGCAGCTGCCAGGTGGTGCGGTCAACCTCAATGCGGGTGAGCAAATTGTCGTGACCAACGCCGCGGCGCGGATCCTGGTTGGTAATTTCGATCAGCTGCTCAATGGTAGACTCGCCGTCGCCTACCACGTGAGCAGGCACCCGCTCAGCTACGGCAATTACCCGCCCGTTAATCACCAGCACCCGGTGGTCACGGCCCCGGTAAAAACGCTCGACGATTACCCCTTTGGAGACCTCCTTGGCTGCCTCGTAGGCGTCTTCGGCGGTTTTGTAATTGTCAATATCGATGGTGATACCGCGGCCATGGTTGCCGTCTAGGGGCTTGATTACGATGGGGTAGCCGCCCACATCTTCAATGGCGTTCTCTAGCTCATCGAGATAGTTAATCACCGTACCCCGCGGCACTGGCACCCCGGCATTGCGCAAAATTTGCTTGGTGCCCTCTTTGTCGCAGGCCAGTTCCACCGCCAAAATTCCGGTTTTGCTGCTCAGGGTGGCCTGCACTCGCTGCTGGTAGCGACCATAGCCCAGCTGAATCATCGCCCGGCTCGAGAGCTGCATCCAGGGAATATCTTGGACCTCGGCACCGCGCACGATCGCTTCCGTACTGGGACCAAGGGCAGCGTCGAGGCGGAACTCGGCTAGGTCGGCCAGATCCTGCTCTAGCTCCTCCTTGGAATAATTGCCAGTCTCAACCAGGCTGTTGCACAGCCGCACAGCCGCCCGCGCCGCGTAGCGACCAGCCTGCTCATTTTGGTACTCAAATACTACTTGATAGACGCCGGGCTCGGACACCCCGCGAGTGCGGCCAAAGCCCACGGGCATGCCCGCCATGGTCTGCAGCTCGAGGGCGACATGTTCGACAATGTGGCCCATGTAGGTGCCCTGACGCACCCGGCTCAAAAAACCGCCTCGGTGCCCTGGGGAACAGAAATGCTCGATCAAGCTGGGCAGGGTCTCTGACAGCGCTTCGTAGAACCCAGGAATTTGGTCAGAGGGGCGATCGGCCAAGTCCTCTAGGTCTAGCCGCATCAGAACTAGGTTGGGATACCGGATACTCCAGTAGTTTGGCCCTCGTAGAGTCTGGGTTTTAAGAATTCGCATGGGCTGTGGTGACTCACCAGTCGTAAAACAACGTCAGCTTAGGATTTAGTGGAATTGGCTTGGGGTAAGAGCTTGACACCCAAGCTAATAGAAGGAACATCGCTTTGGCATTGACGCCAAAACCTTGACTTTTGGTAAGCCACAGGGTACTAACCCCGGTACCAGGTGGAGATGGATCAATCGCCTAAGTTGAATAAACTCAGTTTAAGGGGGCATCCCAGACCGTTTGAACCTGGATAAATCAGGTTTGTGAGGAAATGCAGACAATTGTCAGGGCATATCCTGCACGGGGTTTAGGAGGACCGAGAGAAACTGAGTTCTGCTGGCAGTATAACCCTACCCCAAAGCACAAGACAGTATCTTGTGGGGGTTCTTCTGAGGGTCGCGGCTGGGGGATACATCGGGTCAGCTCTATCCTTTGACGGGCCTTTAATTAGACCTTTAATTGGCCTTTGAATGGGTCTACTGGGTGAGGGCCCGCAAAAAGCTCTGTAGCTCGCTTAAAAAGCTACCTCGCCTGGCCGGAGTTGTGGGGGCACCACCGGCACCGGTGGCGTCGGTGGCAGATTCGCCCAGCAAAATACGGTCTAGGGTTTCGCCGGAGGGCTTTTGAGGCACCTCGGCCAACAGTCGATACCCGGTTTCGGTCTCCTGCCAAACCTGCCACGGATGGGGGTAGCAGCGCAGGACCACAGCCCCGTCGCGAGGCCGCAGGTAATATACCGGTTCTAGGGTGCTGAGGAAGCGATCGCGCAGCTGCCGTCCCGCATAGCCAATGCCGATGGTGGCTACATCCTCCAGCTTGGGGTTCAGCATGATCACAAACCGATCCCCGGCTTCAGTACACATGTCTTCGACTTGACTGACCTCCACCGACGACGGCTCTACAAATAGATAGGCCTGATCGTCGGGGGCCATGGCCGCCTGAAGTTCGCCGATACCCCGCACCACAAAATCGGGATTGCCCCAGTCGCGACGGGCCAGGGCGGCGGACCCGGCATCGGGAAAGTAGATTTTGAACGTGAGGCCCAACTCCTGCAGGGCCGGGTAAAACTGCTCGGCCACGGGCATGCCCTTCAATTCGGAGTAGATCAGTTCCACCATCATGCGGGGCACCCCCGCCTGGATGGCCGCCTGGGTAGCGGCCCGGGCCTGGGCGATCGCCTCTTCGAGACTGGCGGGTACGGCGGTCACAGATTCCATAGCACCATCCATAGCAACGTTACACAGCAGATAGAGTCAAGGGGGCCAGGGCGCGGTGCAGCACCTGGCGCAGGACCATCGCGGTCCAATCGATGTCGGCGGCGGTGGTGTGCCGCCCCAGGGTAAGGCGAATGCCGCAGGCGGCGGCGCGATCGCTGTGCCCCATGGCCTGCAGCACCGGGCTGGGGCTGAGTTTACCGCTGTGGCAGGCCGACCCGGCGCTAATGCCGATGCCCGCCAGGTTCATCTCCCGCACCAGGGTGCGCCCGCTAACCCGATCGCCGTCGGCAGCGATGACACAAAAGCTGGCGTGGTGGGGCAGGCGGTGGCGGCGATCGCCGGTGGGAGCCAGCTCAACGACATCCTTCAGCTGGTCGAAGAGGCGATCGCGCAGGCCAATCAGCCGCAGGGTCTCGGCGGGCATTTCCTGATCGGCCAGGGCGGCGGCGGCCCCAAACCCCGCCAGGGCGGGCAGGGCCTGGGTACCCGATCGCAGGCCAAACTCCTGCCCACCGCCCCCCACCAGGGGGAGCAGGTCCACCCCGGGGCGCACGTACAGCGCCCCGGCCCCCTGGGGACCGTAGATTTTGTGGCTGGAGAGTGACAGGAGGTCGACGGGCAGGGCCTGCACATTCAGGGGCAGTCGCCCCGCCACCTGAACGGCGTCGGTGTGGAACAGGGCACCGTGGTCGCGGGCGATCTGCCCCAGGGCCTCGATGGGCTGGAGCGTGCCCACCTCGCTCTGACCATAAATAATCGACACCAGCACGGTGTTGTCGCGCAGGGCCAGCCTCAGATCGTCGGGGCTGACGCGCCCCTGGACATCGACGGGTAGCCGAGTTACCTGCCAGCCCAGGCGCTCAAGCTGTTGAGCGGGCTTTTCGACCGCCGAATGCTCAACCGATGAAATAATCAGGTGCTGGGGCACTGGGTAGCGTTGGGCCACGCCCAGAATCGCCAGGTTGTCGGCCTCGGTGCCCCCCGCCGTAAACACCAGGGCATCAAGGGGGGCGTTGATCAGGCTGGCGACCTGCGATCGCGCCCGCTCCAGCACGGTCGCCGCCCGGTTACCCCACTGGTGCAGGCTCGAGGGGTTGCCCCACTGCTCGGTCAGGGCGGCCTGCATGGCAGCGATCGCCTCCGGGCGCGGCGGCGTGGTAGCGCTGTAGTCCAGATAAATTTGCATGGCTGGTCAACGTGAGAGAACCGCGCGCCCCAACGGCACAAATCTAATCGTACCAGGCGGCGCCGTTGCCGCTAAATGCCGTGCTGAAGACTCCTTAGCTAAGGGAATAGATATGAAGGGCCGGGAGCGACAGGGGCTCGGGATCGCCTGCGATCGACACCTGGCCATCCCCCGGATCACCGGTTGCCTGGGCCTGGGGAATCACCGCAGCCACTTCTACGACCCGATCCCGGCCGGTCTGGTTCAGGGCATTGAGCCAGGCCCAGCCGCAGTCCACCAGGCGTTCCACATCGACATCGGCATAGCTCGGTTCAAAGGCGCGCAGGCGGTTGACCCCCTCCCCCAGCAAAATGCTGGCCCCCTGCCAGTTGTGATTGCCCAGGTGATAGAGCCCCACCGCAATTTGCAAAATGCCCTGGTAAAACGGCTTGTCAAGGGTGCTAGCCTCCATCCAAATTGCTTCCAGCACGTCGTGGCAGGCGTAATAGTTCCCTTGGTTGAACAGGGCGATGCCTTCTCCGAGGCGGGGATCAACGTGTTCGCTAGAGATTTGGCGGGAGGGATCGACGGCCATGGCGGAGCTAGAACTGGCCTAAAGGGATAGATCCATCCTAAGGCAGAGGTGTTATCCTCCACTGTGAGTGTGAGGTGTGAGGAAAATTAACATGGTCAGTTCTCCAGTGAGGCCGACGGGCACAGTACCCGTTGGCCAACAGAGCAATGGTACCGAAGCGGTTTTTGCCCGGTCTGCCAGGGGCATAGGCAGTCTGCAACTTCCCCCTGGCCCCCTCTTTGGCACTGACGGCATTCGCGGCAAAGCGGGGGATCTCTTGACCGCCCCCCTGGCCATGGAAATTGGCTACTGGGCTGGACAGGTGATGCATGCCCAGGGGATGGGGGATGGTCTGGTGATTTTGGGCCAGGATTCTCGCACCTCTGGGCATATGTTGGCCTCTGCCCTTTCTGCCGGGCTCACCTCCGCCGGCCTGGACGTGTGGCACATTGGGCTATGTCCGACCCCCGCGGTGGCCTACCTGGCCGAGTCTTGCCAGGCCCTGGGCGGTATTATGATTTCGGCCAGCCACAACCCCCCCGCCGACAACGGGATTAAGTTTTTTGGCGGGGACGGCACCAAGCTCAATGGATCGGTGCAGGCCACCATAGAAGCCGCCCTGCGGGGGCAGATTCCCACCCCGACGAACACCGTAGGCACCTGGGGGCAGTGCTATTACCGCCCTGAACTCGTCAATCGCTACGCCAGCTTTTTGCACGAGCCCCTACTGCCCGGCCTCGACCTGGGCGGGATGAAGATCGTTTTGGATATGGCCTGGGGCTCGGCCACGCGCCTGGCAGAGCAGGTATTTATCGAGGCTGGGGCCGAGGTCATTGGGCTGCACGGGGCTCCCGACGGCGATCGCATTAACGTCGACTGCGGCTCGACCCATCTGGGCCCCCTGAAGGCCGCTATAAAGCTGCACCAGGCCGACCTGGGCTTTGCCTTTGACGGCGACGCCGATCGGGTCATGGCGGTGGATGCCCAGGGCCGCGTGGTCGATGGCGACTATATTCTCTATCTGTGGGGCAAGCGCCTGCAGGAGGAGGGACGGCTGCCCAACCGCACCCTGGTGTCTACGGTGATGGCCAACCTGGGCTTTGAGCGGGCCTGGGAAAAGCTGGGCGGCACCTTGGTCCGTACCCAGGTGGGCGACCAGCATGTGTTTAGTGAAATGGTCAGCCGCGGCGCCAAGCTGGGCGGCGAGCAGTCGGGCCACATTCTCTGCCACCACTACAGCCTGACGGGCGACGGCATTCTCACGGCGCTGCACCTGGCGACGCTGGTGCAAACCCTGGGTGGATCTCTGTCGGCCCTGGTTGATGACAGCTTCCAGACCTACCCGCAGAAGCTTCAGAATGTAAAAGTGGTCGATCGCGATCGCCGCCTCCACTGGCAGGACTGCGCCCCCGTGTGCCAGGCCGTCGAAGCGGCTGAGCAGGCCATGGGCAGCGAGGGCCGGGTGCTGGTGCGTCCCTCCGGCACTGAGCCGGTGATTCGGGTCATGGTCGAGGCCATTGATGGGGGCCTGGTGGATCGCTGGACCCAGCACATTGTTCAGGCCGTCACCCAGCACCTGGCGATTTAGAAACCTCGGCAGACAGCGCTTAGGGACTGGCCGGAAGATAATATATTCCCTGATCGGGTTTTGACTCCGCTCAACCCTCGACATCTGAAGGTTGAGAGGAGTCGTTTTGCTCCGCAGCGCTATCGCGAACCCATTGCGTCTCCTGGAGGGAAAAAACGGCAACCTAAGCTGAATTTAATTCGGCCCTCCTCCTTCCTCCTCCTTATCGGCGGGCGGCGCTATATCGGCTTGCCCAAGCAACCGACCTTCCCCGTCTGTCATCTGGTGGATGGCGATTAGGAGCCACAGCAGTTTCGGGGCGGCGATCGCATTATTTTCCCCAGGTTCTCCGGGTTGTCTTTTTTGAACCCTGACGTTTGAGTTTTGCACTCTGCCCCTTGAATACCCCCCAACCACCCCCCACCAACATTCGCTATATTGAGTTCCCAGGAAGAAACTACAGCGCCCCATGATCGACACCACGGACCTCAAGCGCGAGCTGGACGAGCTCACCAATCGCCTGGGTAAAACCCAGGACTATCTTTGACGTTCCTGCACTGAATGCAAAAATTTCTGATCTGGAGCAGGTTGCAGCCCAGCCCAGCTTTTGGGACAGCCAAAATACCGCTCAGACCACGCTCCAGGAGCTGAACGAACTAAAATCTCATCTGGAAGGACTTCAGCGTTGGCGCACAACTGTAGAAGACGCCAAGACGGTCTTAGAATTACTGGAGCTTGAGGACGACCAAGCTTTACTAGACGAAGCGGAAGCTAACCTAAAGCAGCTCGCACAGCAGCTCGATCAGTGGGAACTTCAGCGGCTTTTGTCTGGCCTTTATGACAAAAGTGGAGCAGTCTTAACCATCAATGCGGGTGCAGGGGGAACCGATGCCCAAGACTGGGCAGAAATGCTGCTGCGAATGTATACGCGCTGGGCAGAACGTCACGGCTACAAAGTCAACCTAGCTGAAATTTCAGAAGGGGATGAGGCAGGGCTTAAGTCCGTTACCCTCGAAATTTCGGGCCTTTACGCCTATGGCTACCTTAAGTCTGAAAAAGGAACGCACCGACTGGTTCGTATTTCGCCCTTTAATGCCAACGGCAAGCGCCAAACCAGCTTTGCTGGCGTTGAGGTGATGCCTGAGCTGGATCACGGCGTGGAGCTGAATATCCCTGATAAAGATTTAGAAATTACCACAACTCGCGCCGGAGGTAAGGGCGGTCAAAACGTCAATAAAGTTGAGACGGCGGTACGAATTGTTCACCTGCCGACGGGTTTGGCGGTGCGCTGTACTCAGGAGCGATCGCAGCTTCAAAACAAAGAGAAA
>JBGSNT010000021.1:0-2541 GCA_041739575.1 Nodosilinea sp.
CCGATCGCCCCCATCACCATCAGCGCCAAAAGAATGGAGCCAATTTGGTGGTGGCGAATCGCAAACCGACCCTTGATCAGCTCTTTTTTAGGCTCTCCCTCTGCCAGTCTTGTGCGCCGAACCTGTACCCCCAGGTATAGGGTGTAGAGCGCCAGGGCTAGCAAAATCCACATCATAACGGGGTGAAAAAAGCTGAGATAGGGTTTAAGAGCTGCTAGGCTTTCCAAACTCATGATGGTAATTCCTGAAGTTTTTATGAATCTTGAATTGGTCTGTCATGGCATAACTATTCGCTGGACAGGGCTTATCATTGATCCGTGAGCGATCGCCATTCTTTAACCAACTCAGGTGAGACATTTAGCGCGACCTCAGGTTGGTCGAGGGTGGGGAGTGACAGTTGCAGCGGAATCCCTAACTCCAGCTGCATTAAAATTGGCTGTAAATCATACTCTGCCGCGTTAAGGTCTACCTGGGTTTTGTCCGTAAACATTTCTTGGGATATATCTTTAGCGGTCAATGTTTTGCCCAGCGAGTCGGTCAGCGTTAGCGGCTGTGAATGGTCGAGCTCTGCTGTGCCAGGGAACCCAACTAGACGCAGGTAAATGGTGGCTGCTTTGTCGGGGCGAATGCGTTTGAAGGCGATCGCTTGCCAGCTATTGCCCTGCTGATCTTTGAGGGTTTGGCGAGACTGGTAGACCATCTGCCCTGGGGCTTCTTCCAGTTGGCGAAGGGTGGCCTGGGCTGGGGCGATCGCTACATTTAGAGTCACCGCCAAAACCAGCATTCCGAGTAGGAGTGCTGAGCCAATGAAACGTAAAAAGGTCTTCATGTTCAGTACTCTTAGATTTAAGTCAGATCGTCGCTAATTGACGGCATTTTGAATAGCGCTTTTGATCTCATCGGGAATGAAAACGGCATACATACCGCGCAGGTCGCCGACGTTAAAGTTGTAGGCCAAATCTTGAGGGTAACCATCTTTGACAAACTGCGGGCGGCGGTCTTTCAACCCATGGCAGGCCAGGCAGCTGGCTTCCACGTCAATGCGGCGATAGTAGCGGGTGCCGGTCTGGTCATCTACGGTGGCTCGGCCCCAAAAGCCAATCAGCTCTGGATCTTGGTCAAATTTAGCCAGCGCCATCTGGTCGTGGGGGTTACCTGGGGCGTGGTCTGGATTGCGATATTTCTTCGCGACCTGCTTAACCTGCCAGCCATGCTCTTGGCTCAGCTGCATGGCCCGCATCCCCACCGGGCGGCAGACGTCTTTCATGGTTTGCATCGTCGGTACTTCGGTGCTCCCCTCCAGGGAAGAGGCGAGTCCAGAGCGCATGGCATCTAGCGATTCAATCTCTTGAACGACCTGCACCAGCTCATCGGGGTTGGGGATGATGGGAGCGGCTGAGGCAGGTGCTGGATGCCAGCCGATAGCCACCAGGCTGACACTAATTATCAGACCAAGGCTCAAAACCAACTGAGATAACGTCTGCATCGGGTCTTTCTCCTGAGATGAACTGATCTGACACCGACTAAATCATGCCTGGGCCCTTGTGACGCCAATCATGTTTTGTGGTCAGTTTGCCGTCCTCATCTTCAGATAGCTCCTGCAATTCATGGACACGTTCTGCCGCCTCCTGGGCGGCTTGCTCACGCAGATCTCCAGGCACCTCGACGTACATTTCTGGCTCAATCGCGTAGTTATTGATCAACCCTTCTTTATCTACGGTGTAGCCATCTGTGGTGTGGCTCGATTTACCCTTCGGCTCGTCATGGGGAGTGTGGCCAAAACCCTTGCCTTCCCGATGCTGACGGGCAGCAGATTCAGCCGGAATGAGATGTGCGTCATATTGGGGCACAGCCTCTTGGGAATCATTTTTGGTATTCATTGACATAATCCTATGTAATGTTGATGGCGTTGATGGCACTGGCCTGCTAACGAGAGATAAGTTTCAAAAAGATCCTATTTCAAGTCTTTCGATAACTCAAACCTACTGATCGGTTGTTTAGAGACCAGCGCCTATTTCCTCAATCCCTAACCCAATCTATATTGGGCAGGCAAGTCTAGTCGTCTAGTCAGGCCCTTGTGTTTGATCGAAGCAATCACTAACATCATCTTCTAGACATTCCACGGCCTCACGATCGCGCTTTCTCAAGCCTTGACCCTCAGGCTTATAGTTAGGGTTATCAATGCTTTCAAGGATTGCCTCTTGGGTGTTAGCGTCAAACTGCTTGGCTTTTCCGGCAGCTTGGGTTTTGAGATTGCCGGTCATATTACCAAGGCTTTCCTGGGCCTTACCTTCAACATTCTTAGCCGCTGCTTTAGCCTGATTCATGGCCGCGACTAAAGCATGGGGCTGGTCAATGCTGGGAGTAAATAAAGGGTTAGCCCAACTTTTTCCAGGGGCAAAACTAAACGTGATGATTGTCGAAAGGAGTACAACCAATCCAACAGTCATCAAAGCTTTGCGAATCCGATGAAATAAAATCATGTTAATCTCCAGAATTTTTTTGATTACTAAATCAGTAATGAAGGCTTTGATCCCCATC
>JBGSNT010000044.1:0-3569 GCA_041739575.1 Nodosilinea sp.
AATGATGCGATCGGTAATCTCTAAAACCTGATGATCACAACCCATGAGCTACACCAAGTCTGGAATGTACCAACATTTGCGTACCGATCGGTTGGTTAACGAGATCGGCCGCAGCCCTAATCGCTCGTCAATCCGCTGCAACCGGAGCGTTAGCAATTTTCACCAGTGTTCTGGAGCATTAAGCGAGCGAGCGCATAGGATCTGACCACTTGCCGACTCAAGCGCATTACCCTTCAGCGCGATAGCCATCCATGCCTCGCGATACGGCAGTTCGTAGGGCGGAGAGACATGGTGATTATGGGTAAAGCCATACCGGCTGTAATATCCCGGATCTCCTAGAACAAACACTAGGTCGGTGCCTCTATCTTTCAGCATTTGCAGTCCGCGCTCGATCAGCGCACGCCCGACCCCCCTTCTCTGAAAGGCGCTTGCTACCGCCAGCGGCGCGAGAATGTAGGCGACTATCCCCTCGCTGCCCCTCACCTCTACGGCGCTGAATATAATGCTACCAACAATATCTGTTCCGGTTTCGGCAATCAAGGCAAGCAAAGGCTTTGCGGTCTCATCTGCTAGCAAATCAATCGCCAGCCCTGATACAGCAGATCCTTCCTCTTTGCCAAAAGCGTCAAGATGTAGATTCCTGATCAGTTCAGAATCGACTGCTGTAGCTTCTCGAATCTTCATGGAGTTTCCAAAAATGCTAACGAACGTCATCGGCTGCAAGAATCTTGAAACGGAGCAGAAAGCATTGCAGTCAGTCCGGTGCACCTGATTGACTGACAAAAGTTTGCCTGGATGCCACTCAAAGCCCCTTATAGCAAGGGTTTGAGGCGATCGAGAGCGTTTTATGGCTTCGTATCGCCTGCAATGCTTGTCAGCTGAGGGTTTCAGGGGTTAGCGATCCATGTTTTGTCAGTCAACCAGCCGGTGCACACGCTTTATGGGAAGACGGAACTGACTCGCACTTCTCCGAACAGGATTGTCAAAAGACGGTTGGCCAAAGCTATGATTTAGGCGATCGCCTAGTAAGTTTTGAACCCACCACTTAGGTTATAGGCGTTGAATCCATTCAGGCGAAGGGCACGGATAGCTTAGTAAACCGCTTCAGAGCGATTTGACAATCTGAGGAGACGAGGCTAGCATTTGTCATCATTTTTGTTTGTTTGGGGAAATGGTACTACATTCTGGCTTCATTTTTCGGCACTTAATCTAACTTTCAACACTTCTGCTCTAAACCAAGTCTGGAATGTACCAACATTTGCGTACCGATCGGTTGGTTAACCAGATCGGCAATCACAGGACATTTGACTTTGAATAAGAAAAAGATATTGCCTGGTTCGTTACTGAGAGTCTCAAAATTCCCCTGCCCTTTAGCAATAATCAGGTCGGCAGTCGCAAATCGATCGCGAAGTTCCTGATTACAGTCTGTCAAGATGGTGCCTGGAGCATCTGAGCCATTGTCGATTACCTCGACAATTCCATCCAGCCCTACCGTTTGCGCATCGACAAGCGTGGCATCGTTAAGGACAGGTGCGCCTCGCACGACGAAGGCAACCCGCTCTGGCAAAATTTGTTCAACCAGGAGTCGATCAAAGGCGATTTCACCGGCATTATCAGCCAGATACAAAATTGATTTTGCTTGGGCGATCGCCTCACGAAACCTGTCCTCTTCTCCGAAAAATGGCTCTGTCAGGGATTGCTTCAAAGCCTGTCGCACATCCGCCTCTGTCAGATCACCGTTACTGCCCATATCAATGACATTCCCGGCGATCGCCAGACGAGCGGCCATCAACAACGGATCGCTGGCAGACTCGACCTCAGCCCGGAGCGCTGGGATCAACTCCATCGCTAAGCGATTTTGCCAGTCTTTTGTTTCACGGTAAGGGTCAATCACCCCCGAGATCTCGCGCAACCGTCGATGAATACGTTGCGCCATGGCCGGAGGCGATTGATTTAAGTCCATCTCGACCGCCCAACTCAGCGCGTCTCGGATAATGTGCTCATGAACCGATGGATTTGTGGAGACCAACCTGGCTGCATCTAAAGATTGGCGCAGGAGGCAGGGAATACAATCTAACGAGGTCTTCATAGGGGTTTTTAACGAATTTTGGGATTTGTAAAGTAGTTTGTGTCAACCATGGGATGGCTACATAGGGAACCTGCCTTCAAACTCAATCGCGAAACGATTTAACGCACTTTTCCAATCACGAATTGGCATCGTCCATTTTTTCGAGAGGTTGTGGATAGCTAGATAAATCACCTTCATGGCTGACTCATCAGTGGGAAAGGACCGGTGGTTTCGCAACACTTTGCGTAAGGTCATATTCAGTGACTCAATGGCATTGGTGGTATAAATCGCTTTGCGAATATCAGCGGGGAAGCCAAAGAAGGGGATAATCCTCTCCCAGTGGGCCAGCCAGGATTTACTAATGGTGGGATAGCGGGCATCCCATTGGGCGGCAAAGTCCATCAGGGCTGCTTCAGCATCGGTCGCGGTCGCGGCGCTATAGATGGTTTTGAGGTCAGCAGCCACGGCTCTGCGGTCTTTGTAGGAGACGTAGCTGAGCGCATTGCGTACCAGGTGAACGATACACAATTGCACCCACGTCTGGGGAAAGACCGTTTCAATCGCCTCAGGGAAGCCGGTGAGCCCATCCACGCAGGCGATGAAGATATCTTTCACGCCTCGATTCTGAAGTTCCGTCAGCACCGACAGCCAGAACTTAGCGGATTCATTCTGGGTCATCCACAGCCCCAGCAGCTCCTTGCGACCGGCCAGATTGACGCCCAAGGCCAGATGGATAGCTTTATTGATGACTCGGCCATCCTGACGGACTTTGACCACAATCGCGTCGAAATAGACAATCGGGTACACCGCATCGAGACTCCGGTTCTGCCAGGCCTTACGCTCTGCCTCCACCGCCTCGGTCACTGTCGAGACCAAGCTATGGGAGACGTTGACGCCATACAAGTCCTGCAACTGATCCTGGATATCGCGGGTGGTCATCCCTCGGGCGTACAGCGAGACGATCTTGCCATCAAAGCCCGTAAAGCGAGTCTGACCTTTCTCGATGAGTTGAGGCTCGAAGGCACCGTTACGGTCGCGGGGGATGCCGATCTCCGCTTCACCAAACTCGCCCTTTATCGTTTTCTTGCTCGCACCGTTGCGACGATTCTTGGGGCGATTGACCTCGGGTTCAGCTTTCTCCTCGCTCAGGTGGTGATCTAATTCGGCACTCAGGCAGCGTTCGACCAGGGCTTTGGTCAGCTGCTTAAAAATGCCGCCTTCGCCCATCAGGTCGTCAGGGCTGCGGTAGTCTTTGAGTAACTCGTCTATCAGTTCGGGGCGAAAGGTCATGGGTCATGCCTTAGGTAATTAGTTCATTAGATCTTGTTTTGACCTCTGACACAAACCAATTTACAGTCCCACGGCTACTGCAAGGCTTTTAGCTTGGCCCGCAGTTGAGCAATTTCCTGGGCCATATCTAAGACCATCGCCGTGTCTTCAGCGCGGCTTTTGCCGAACTATAGCCGTTCCTGAACGGATGAAGTACAGCAGGAGTTCTGCT
>JBGSNT010000055.1:0-5316 GCA_041739575.1 Nodosilinea sp.
ATTGCTTTCCTGGTGTCTTTGGCGCTGTGGTCCCACTCTGACCCATCCCGAACTCAGTCGTGAAACGCAGCTGCGGCGAAGATAGTGAGGGGGTTGCCCCTTGTCAAAATAGCTCGATGCCAGGTTCCTACTTAAAATGCCTTCATCCCTCACAGGTTGAAGGCATTTTTGTTATGGGTAGCATGTTTCTACATGAAATGTAGTTCTCGGTTCCTGGTGGTTTTTGTAATCACAGGCTGTTTAACTCGCCATGGTTAGCCCATAGGCTACTCCGGAAGGGGATCCGCGGGATAGGTTAATACGGTGTGAACTTCTGTAGCGATGCTGAGCAGACGGTGGACGGGGCAGCGATCGCCGATCTCCCGTAGGCGATGGCGCTGTTCCTCCGTTAGATCTCCTGTCAGGGTGAGGTATGCCGTAATCACCGATTGCTTCTCGATGGTCTGAATTTTCGCTGAAACGCATACGTTATCAATGGCCCAGCCCTTGCGCTCGGCGTACATTTTGATGGTGATAGCCTTACAACTGCCCAATCCGGCCAGTAGCAGTTCCGTTGGCGTTGGCCCCTGATTGTCCCCACCGACCGAGGTGGGTTCATCGGCGGTGAGCTGAAACTGCCGTATGGCAATGTCTTGCCCAAAGCGCGATGCATTCGAGGAGACCTGTACTGAGACCATAGCGAATTTCTCCGTAGGGAAAGGCTACACCCAGGGGCAGCGGGGAGTGTCGTTATTTTGGGCTATTTACCGGGGATTGTTCTTGGGGTAACCCAGTGTTTATCCTAAGTTCTCTGCCAGCGTCAGAATAGCGGCTGGGGGGAAACTTATTGGGATTGAAGAGCAAAATAGCCTAATTCTAGGCCCATCTTCGATGGGCCTAGAACACCAGGTGAGTTATTCGGATAACCTTACCGCTTTACTTCTAACCCAATGGGACAGGAGACGTTGGTGCCGCCTAATCCGCAGTAGCCGCCAGGATTTTTAGCGAGGTATTGCTGATGGTAGTCTTCGGCGTAGTAAAAGTCTGGAGCCTCTAGAATCTCGGTTGTGATGGAGCCATGGCCCGCGGCGCTGAGGGCTTGCTGGTAAGTTTCGCGCGATTTCTCGGCCAACTGGCGTTGGCCCGCAGAGTAGACGTAAATGCCGGAGCGGTACTGGGTACCCACATCATTGCCCTGGCGCATGCCCTGGGTCGGATTGTGGCTTTCCCAAAAGGTTTTGAGAATTTGCTCGTAGCTAATCACCGCTGGGTCAAAAACCACCCGTACCACCTCATTGTGGCCCGTTAGCCCAGAGCATACTTCCTGGTAGGTGGGGTTGGGGGTATAGCCAGCGGCATAGCCCACGGAGGTGGAGTACACGCCCTCGAGCTGCCAAAACTTGCGCTCAGCCCCCCAAAAACAGCCCATACCAAACATCCCCATCTCCATGCCATCGGGGAAGGGGGGGACCAGGGGGTTGCCATTGACGTAGTGCTTGTCGGGCACAGACATAGCTGCTGAGCGACCGGGCAGCGCATCCTGAGGATTGGGCATTTCCGATTTTTTGCCTTTGCCTAGACCAAAGAAAACCATAAAACTATTGCAAATTGTGTAGAAGAACTAATTAAACTATAGCGCCAACACCTTGGTCTTTCCTGAGAGAAGCATCGGCGGTGGGGCTGAAAAAACGTAACTGTCCCGTGAGCGAAGTCGAAGGGGATATCTCGGTTGGGTTTGGGCTTTCTCCCTGAGGGAGACGCAATGCGAACGACTTCGCTCAGCCAGCATATTTCTGGGGACACTTACGAAAAAACAAGGTTCAAACCCTGTCGGATTCGAGCCTTGTCTCGGTGGGTAGATTAATTCTGGGGAGATCGGCCTGATATTAGCCACCGCCCAAGGGGCTATCGGTAGTAGCGATCGAGGCGAATCACCGTCTCTAGCAGCACATTGGCCCCATCAGTACATTCTTCAGGGGTTGTATATTCCACCTCAGAGTGGCTAAACCCGCCCTCACTCGGCACAAAAATCATCCCCATATCGGTAAATCGGCCCATTTCTAGGGCATCGTGGCCGGCTCGGCTAGGCATGGGCATATGGCTGAGACCCAGGTTGCCGCTCACCTCGGCAATGATGTCTTGAATATGGTGGGCCGCTGGGCTGGGGGCCACGTTGAGCTGGGGCACAATCTCGATTTGGGTGTCCGTTTCTCGGGCGATCAGGATCAGCTCGTCTTTTAGATCGTTAATTAGATCGTTGATGACGTCTTGGTTGAGGTCTCGCACGTCTAGGCTACACTGCACCTGACCCGGCACAATGTTGTCGGCGTTAGGCCACACCTGCAGTGCCCCCACCGTCGCCACCTGCTGCTTGGGCGGACGATTGCCCAGGCGATTCACCGCCAGCACGATCTGAGCTGCCGCTACCAGGGCATCTTGGCGTTGGTTCATGGGAGTGGTGCCAGCGTGGTTAGGTCGACCGGTAATGAGAATTTGGTAACGCTGCATGCCCACAATGCCCTGCACCACGCCAATTTGCTTTTGGGCTGTTTCAAGGATGCCGCCCTGCTCGACATGGAGTTCTACAAAGGCGCAGATGTCGTCGCGGGTGCGACGGGACAAGCTCAGCTGTTCCCAGTTTCCCCCTGCCCCGTTGACGCACTCGTCAATGGGGCGGCCATCTTTGCGGTGGTAGCTGGCGGCGTTGAGGGAGGCGGTACCGGCCATGGCACGGCCACCCACCATGGTGTCTTCTTCGTCGGCAAAGACAATCACCTCGAAGGGATGGTCGAGAACGATGTTGTTTTCGTTGAGGGTGCGGGCCACCTCAATCCCCGCTAGAACCCCCAGGTTGCCGTCAAACTTGCCGCCACAGGGCACCGTGTCGATGTGGGAGCCAGTGGCAATGGCCGGGGCATTGAGACGACCCGGCCGACGGCCAATCAGGTTGCCGGCGGTATCGATACAGGTATTCAGGCCTGCTTCTAACATCCACCGCCGCACTAGCTCTCGTCCCTGAACATCTTCTGGACTAAAGGCTAGCCGGCAGATACCGCCGTTGTCGAGTTGCCCAATCTGAGCTAGGTCGTCGATGCTTTGGTTGAGACGCTTACCGTTGACGCTAAGGGTTTGTAAAAGGGTCATGGGTGTTTAGTAGAGGAGTTAGATGAAGAGATTAAACGTTTGGCTCTAGAAAACGTTACATACCATCATAGACCGCTATGTCTTTGTATACAGTCCATTGTATACAGTGCAGGGGCGAAGTTTTGTTTAGGGGGAACTTTCTAGATCTAGGGATCTGCAAACAAATAACCTCCCGGCGTCATCCCCGCATTCCAGAGCGAGGCCAACGGCCTAAGGCGGGAATCCATGATGGATTAGCCTGTGTAGCTGGTATCTTACTTCAGCGCAAATCCCCCAGCAGACGGCGGCGTAGGTTGGGTCACTAATGCCAATAGCAACGGGCAGAGGAGCCAGGCCAACCGGGGCCAGGGGCGAGGGTCTACCTCTCGCTCTAGGGCGGATTTAAAAACTGAGCCAGCAGTTCTTGGGCTGGCTCTACCATGGCCCAGGTGCCGTCGGCCTGGCGGCGCAGGGTGGCAAAGGCAACGGCGTTGCCGCTCCCCATGGACTCACCCTGGGCCAGGTTGCCGAGCCGCACCTGACGCAAGCCGCAGATCCGAAAGAGATAGGCGGGCACGTCGGGGCTCGATAGAATTACACAAAGATCTTCGTTGCCCTCGGCGGGCTGCACCTGCCCCTCAAAGGGCATAAACACTCGATTGCCCTGGAGATCGACGGTAATGTCGCCCAGGCCACTCTGCACCAGGTACCCCGCCAGGCGATCGCCGGGCTGTAGAGCCCATTTTTGGTAGAGGGTGACATTGCGGGGGCCAGGGGCAGCCTCGGGGCTAGAACAGCTCCAAAGAGTAGCTGACAACATGAGTACCCATACCCCAATGCCGCTCCGCAGCCATCGATTGCCCTGGTTCACGGCTTTCGCCCCCGCAAGCCTTTGCCTAACTCGACTGAAGTACATTTGAGGTACATTTGAACTAAAGTTCATGCATACTGAATTATGCCACGGATTCCCCTGGCGGCACAGCGGTCTGACACATCCCATCACGGTCTGGGCTAATGCAGGCGCTAGGATATTAAAGCTGTCTGGAGGCCTAACCTTGTTTTTTAGCGTTGTCACCCCCACCTACAACCGCAAGCCCATTTTGGAAAAGTGTCTCTGCGCCCTAGAGCAGCAGGTCTACGATTCGGCGCTGGTGAGCGGCTATGAACTGGTGGTGGTCGATGATGGTTCCACCGATGGCACCCAAGCCTGGCTGCGGCAGAATGCGGCCAAATTTCCCCACGTGCGGCTGGTGGAACGCAACCATGGTGGGGCTGGGGCCGCCCGCAACTACGGGGTACAGGTAGCTCAGGGGGACACCATTGCCTTTGTCGATAGCGATGTGATTATGCCCCCCGGCAGCATTCAGGCCCATGCCCAGGCTTTAGCTGAGGCCTACCAGCGACTGGGGGACGATCGCGTGTTTACGGCAGGCCGCCTAGTCAACACCGACAATTTTGACCAGCCCACGGACGAGCTCCCTAAGGTAACCGATTTTTCTAACGCCTTCTTTGATACGGCCAATGTGGCGATCGCCCGCCACTGGCTGATCACTGCCGGCCTGTTTGATACCGACTTTAGCCAGTACGGTTGGGAAGATCTGGAGCTGGGGGTGCGGCTGAAAAACCTGGGCATCACCATGGTGAAGGTGCCCGAGGCAATTGGCTACCACTACCACCCCCCGTTCTCCCTCGATCAAATTCCCAAAATGATTGACCAGGAAATTCAGCGGGGCCGTATGGGAGCGATCTTTTACCAAAAACATCCCACCCGCGAAGTGCGCATGATGGTTCAAATGACCTGGCTACACCAGCTGCTGTGGGGAGTCCTAACCGCAGGGGGGAGGCTCAACGAAAAAACCATGGCGCCCACGTTGCGCTGGTTGATCGCTCGGGGTAAGCCCTCGGTGGCCCTAGAACTTGCCCGTGTGTTTTTGAACTGGTACACGGTTCAGGGGGTCTATGCTGCTTACAATGAGCTTCGGCAGGATGCCTAGAAGGAGACGGCGCGATCGGTGCTTTAGAATTTCAACGACATCGTCCCTGCGCATTGGTTCAAAGAATTTATAGCAGCCACATTTCGGCGGCGCTAGCAATCGCCATGGCCAGCATGGCTATGGACGCGTACTGAAGCAGGGGCGGCCTTTGCTGGCGTCGTCGCTCCGCCGTCTTAAGGGCTCCATAGATGTGGGGGGCACCGAGCAAAAAGAAGAGAAG
>JBGSNT010000098.1:0-6440 GCA_041739575.1 Nodosilinea sp.
TGACTGTGCTGAGGACCGATGGGACAATGAGACCTGCTCGGCATATCGACCCCTCATCGACTAGTTTAGACCCTAGGCAAGCGACACGGAGGTTGCATGAGTAAAGACCAGCCTAATAGGCTCTAAGTGATCACCCTAGCCCCCGGCGGGAGGATTGTTCCTTCACCAAAACCTTTTAATTTTGACAATCGTGTAAAAAATTAATGAACATAGCCAGACAGAAGGCATTGAGGGGACCGACCCAAGTCACCGTTGTCTAAGTGTTCCTAGATATAGCCGTCACCCGATCGATTAGGACATTCTCCACCGCCTTCTGGAGCACTGGCTATAGGCCATTGCGCCGCCCCAGTTTTTGCCATTGGCCGTGACTCCTGTCCTAATTGCAGTGGTCATCGCTGTATTACCTATTTTTAATCGACTCTTCTATTCCAAGTTCAGCTTAGACCCTGTAGTTTTCCAGTTTTCCCGGATAAAACTCCACCAATAAGCCCGAATTTTATTTAATTATTTCTCGATAATTTCTATGGAATATCGCGTTTTAAGTGGCTTAACCGCCACCTTGCTGGGTGCCTATATGCAGTCTCCCCAGCTCTGCCTTGCCGAGGCAATAGAAAACCAAAGCTTCAATCAGTCCCTAGATCTTCTCTGCCAAGTCAACGAATTTAGCATCGCTGACAGCTCAACTATCCCCACCCCTTACCCCGCTGAAGGGCCATTAGAACAAACAGCCAGCCTAGAGCCCTGGGCCCTGTCCTCAGCCGGGCAAATATCAACCTTTTCCCATATTCGAGCCGGGCATCAGGCGATAACGGTCTACATCAGGTCCATCCCAATCCTGACGTTTATTGGCACCGAACAGTCTGAACCGGTACAGCCCAATCCCTCCCCCAGCAATAGCTTGACCATTACCGATACCGCCCTGATCGACCGGGTCAAGGCTACCGCCACCCAGTTAGAAGCCTTTCGGTTGTCAAACAGCAGCGCCTCGCAAATTGCCGTTCGCTGGGATGCCCATCAGGAAGACTTTGTCATCTCCTTGGCTGAACAGGACCTGGTCACCATCGATGAAACAACTATTCTGCCAAACACCCTCCAGGATCCTGCCCTGGATGCCCTACAGATCACCAATCGGCTCCGCTATCTCCTCGGCGATGCCCCGCCCCTAGAAACCATTGCCGGCCTGCCCCGGCCCGCCCCTAGGCCCGCCGCCGCCCCCACCATCGCTATGACGTTGACCGGCGTTGCCTCGTGGTATGGCCCAGGGTTCCACGGTCGCCGCAGCGCCAGCGGCGAAATCTTTAACCAGCGAGCCATGACGGCAGCCCACCGACATCTCCCCTTTGGGACAAGAGTGCGGGTCACCAACCTCCACAATGGACGTCAGGTCGTGGTGCGCATTAACGATCGCGGTCCCTTCATCCATGGCCGCATCATCGATCTCTCCACCGGCGCGGCGGACACCCTGGGCATGCTCCACAGCGGGGTAGCCCAGGTGAAAATTGAAGTCTTCAACAACTGAATCCCCTTGGCCTGGCCAGAGGCATAGAGATTTTCAGTGCTTACCCCCGCTGCGCTAGGCCTTCGCCGGCGGCGGGACGATGGCCCCCAAAAATCCACTACATTACGTTTAGACCTCCCATTGGGTGTCTCTCAATAGTCTTGATTGAAGTGAAAAGACGGTTACGATGGGGCGATGCGCGGATGCCTGGGCGCAGTTCAGAATGCAGTGGTGGGAGGGGATGCGGTGGGGAGTGGATTAGTTTTAGCGCTGGCAGGGGTGCTGGCGGGGGTGCTAGCGGGGTTTTTGGGCATTGGTGGCGGCACGGTGATGGTGCCGGTGATGGTAGCCCTGGGCCTGTCGGGGGTGCAGGCGGTGGGTACCAGTACTCTGGCGATCGCGCTTATTTCCCTAGTGGGCAGCGTGCAAAACTGGCGCATGGGCTTTCTCAAGCTCAATAACGTGCTGATGCTGGGGCTGCCTGCCCTGGTCACCGCCTACCTGGGCAAAGAGGTGGCCTCCGCCCTGCCAGAGTATGCGCTGCTGGGCATATTTGGCCTATTTCTGCTGCTGAATATCTACCTGATCGGCCTGAAGAAACAGGTCGTTCGCCAGGCTCAGCAGGCGGAGGCCGTCTCGGTGGTGTCTGCGGCTCGGCCGCAGCAGCTGTCGCCGACGGTGGCTCGCTTGGGCATTGGCGGCCTGGCCGGTTTTTTAGCCGGCCTCTTTGGGGTGGGGGGTGGCGTGGTCATGGTGCCGCTGCAAATTTTGCTGCTCCAGGAGCCGATCAAGGTGGCGGTGCAGACCAGCCTGGGGGCCGTTGTGATCACCGGGCTGTGGGCCTGTCTGTGGCACGCCCTGGCGGGCAATGTACAGCTCACCACAGGGTTGATTTTGGGCGCTGCCGGGGCGATCGGGGTGCAGGTGAGTACTCGCTATCTGCCCCGCCTGCCCGATCGCGCCGTGACGATCATGTTCCGGGCCCTGCTCGCCCTGATGGCCGGATACTTTTTCTATAAAGCCTGGTCTAGCTACACGCCCCTGGCCGCCTAGTAGGCTGAGGCGTAAGTTTAGCTATTGCCACCCCCCAATCCACCAGCATGCTTTAATTTCCGCCTCATGCTCTAGATTGGGTATCCTTGAGGCACTACCCCCGTCAACACATCCGGCATGAGCTTATCTGGCCCGCCCGAAGGAATTCAGTCTTTTCGCGGTCGCTTTCTCAACATCATCAATCTGCGCCCCGGCGAGGAAGAGCGCACTCTGCTCATGTTTGCCTTCTACACCGCCACCTCCATGGGGATTTTGTGGCTAGAGGTGAGTTCAGCCGCGCTGTTTTTAGGTGAGTACGGGGCCGCCAGCCTGCCGTGGATCTATATTTTTAGCGCCGGAGTGGGGCTGGGGCTGAGCGTGGTGTATTCCTGGCTGCAGCGGCTGTTTCCGCTGCGCTGGGTAATTGTGATCATTGCCTTGCTGATGGCGGTGCCCATCTTGGGGTTTCGCTGGGGGCTGGCGGTGCCCTGGCTGGCGGCACCGATGGTGTTTTCTATGCGGCTGTGGATTGAGGCCATCTACGGGCTCAACGACCTCAATCTGTCGGTCACCGCCAACCAGTTGTTTAATATTCGCGAGATTAAGCGAGCTTTCCCGATTATCAGCAGCGGCAACCTGGTCGCTGACGTGGTCAGCGGCTTTTCGGTGTACCTACTGCTCAAGTGGATCGGGCTGCCCAACGTGCTGCTGCTGGCCTTTGTGGTGATGATCCTGGGGGCGGGCATTTTGTACCACCTCAGCCGCAACTATGAACATGCCTTCCCCGACTCGCCCAAGCGCCAGGCCGAAGATGCCGAGTCGGTGGAAAGCTTTCGATCGCGTCAGCGATTGCAGGGGCCGATCCGGCGGTATGTGGTGCTGCTGTTTTCATTTTTTGTGCTGGCCCAAATGCTGCTGTTCTCCATTGAGTTTCAGTTTTTTAACCAGCTGGAAACGAGCCTAGAGGTGGAAACTATTGCGGTTTTCCTGGGGGTTTTTAGTGGCCTGCTAGGACTGATTGAGCTGTTTACCCAGTGGTTTACCTCCAGTCGCCTGATCGAGCGGGAGGGGGTGTTTAAGGTGGCCCTGATTCTGCCCTCGATTATTGTCGCTATTGGTCTGACTACGCTGATCAGCAGCTATCCGGCCCGAACGGGGGCATTGGCGCTGTTTCTGGGCCTGGTGGTGCTGAAGTTTTTTGATGAGTGGCTGCGCTATACCCTGGTGGCAACGGTGCGGCCGATTTTGTTTCAGCCCATCCCTGACCAGGTGCGCAGCACGGTGCAGTCGTGGGTGGGGGGCATTGCCGAACCGCTCTCCATGGGGGGAACAGGGGTGATGATTTTGCTCACCATTGCATTTTGTAACCGCATTGGCGTCACCGATAGGCTGGTCCAGGCTCGGCTTTTTCTGCTGGGCACTGTGGTGGCGGCGCTGGTGTGGTTTGGCATTATGGTGCTGTTGCGATCGCGCTACCTAAACCTCCTGGTGCGAGGGGCCGAGCGGGGCCTGCTCACCTTCTCCGATGCCAACCTGCGGGTGCTGAAGCGGGCCTTTATTGAGCAGTTGGAACAGCCGGGGCTAGAGGCCAACAAACGATCGTGCATTGAACTGCTGAGCCACATTGACCCCCAAAACCTGGGCGAAATTCTCTCTCCCCGTTTAGCCGACCTGCCCCCCGGCCTCCAGCGCCAAAGTCTGGAGGTCATGCTAGAGCACCCCAACAGCGCCTACACTGCACAGGTCCAGGCGCTGTTGCAGGTGCGGAACCAAGCGCCAGATATTTTGGCCCTAGCCCTGCGCTACGTTTGGCTCTCCCAGGAGCAGTGCAACATTGACGATCTGCGCCCCTACCTGCAGCCAGAGGTGGATGCGGTGGTGCGAGGTACAGCGGCCTCGCTGATGCTGCGCCGGGGCAACAGCCAGGAGCGGGCCCAGGCCACCGCTACCCTGCGCAAAATGCTGGTGCACGACGAAGAACGCGAGCGGGTGATGGGCTGCCGCGCCCTAGGGGAAGCCGACTACATGGAGTCCCTCAGCATCTATATCGACGATCTGCTGCAGGATCCCTCCCTGCGGGTGCGGCGGGCCCTGCTGGAGGCGATCGCCGCTACCCAGTACAAAAAATACTATCCCTCCCTGCTCAGGGCCCTGCAATACAAGTCAACCCGCGAAGCCGCCGTCGGAGCCCTTACCCGCCTGGGCAACGAGGCCCTGCCCATGCTAGAGGACCTGGCCCTCGACAGCTACCGACCGGAGGCTCTGCGCAACCAAGCCTGGCAGGTGATTGGCAACATCGGTACCCTGCCGGCCCTAGAGTTTTTAATTGAAAACTTGATCACCACTTGGGGTAGCACCCGTCGCCACATCCTCCGCATTTTGCTCAGCCTGTACCAGGAAACGGGGGTCAAGCGATCGTCGCTGATCGACGGTGTCCTCGATCGCATGCTGGGCCGCAGCGGCATTGAGAGCCTGCTCAACACCGAGTTGGCCTTTGCCGGACAGATTTTAGCGGCCAAGGTCGATCTATCCCCCGCTCAGGTGGCGGGGACCGAGGCCGATCTGCTGCGGGAGGCGCTCAACGATCTGCAAAACGATGCCACCGAGCGGCTGTTTATGCTGCTTCGCTTTATCTCTCCGGCCAACGCCATCCAGGCCGCCCAGGTCAGCTTGAATGGGTCGATAGCCAGCTGGGCCCGGGGCATCGAGATTCTCGACAACGTTCTCGACGTGGCCAGCAAGCGCTCGATTTTAATTCTTCTGGACCGCCGCCCCGACACCGATAAGCTCAAACTGTTGGCCGCCACCTCGCCACTGGTTCCCTATGAGTCTTTGCCGCCCCACGATCGACTGCGCCAGCTGCTAGATCTGCGCAATTTCCTGTCAGACTGGGCGATTGCCTGCTGCTTTCACCTGGCCCGGGTGCAGCGCTGGAACCTGACAGCGGAGCATACCCTGGCCTCGCTCCAGCACCCCACTGGCTTTGTGCGGGAGGCGGTGCTGACCTATCTGTCCGTGGCCTCGCCCCGGGCCCTGCGGGAGCTGTTGCCGAGGATGCAGCAGGATGACGATCGCCTGGTGCTAGCCCAGGTAAAACAGCTGATCACCACCTATAATTTGGAGCCGAGCCTGCCCCATTAGCAAATGCCGCCCTGGTTAGGCCGATAGCCCGCTGCCCGAGCTCGGTTTTTCAGCGATTCCCTATGTTAAACAGTGTCGAACGCCTGCTCTTTGTCCGCAATGTGCCCATCTTTCGGGAACTGAGAGATGACTTTTTGGTGCGGCTAGCCTCGGTGATGGATGAGGTGTTCTACGACGGCAACTACACCATCATTACCCAGGGCCAGGAGGGCCGAGCCATGTACATTATGGTGTCGGGGCGGGTGAGCGTACACATTGGTGGCCAGGAGGTGGCTCAGCTTAAGACCGACGACTGCTTTGGCGAAATGTCGGTGTTTGATGCCGAGCCCCGCTCGGCCTCGGTCACAACCCTAGAGCCCTGCGCCTGCCTGGTGCTGACCCAGCAGCAGCTCTATGATGCGATCGACGAGACGCCGGGTATCGCCGTCAATGTCATTCGTCTGCTCTCTCGCCGCATCCGCGAGCTCAACCAGGATCTCAATCGGGCGAAGCAGCAGCTGGCCCAGGCCCCAGCCCCTGCGACCCTGCGACCCCAGTGGTATCAGCCGCCGATCTACAGGCCAGAACCCCTCACCCGCCCCAGTGGGCAGAGCGAGTTCTGAAGTGGTCCCCTTAAACCTGGAGTTTAGACTAAGCCCTACCCCTGTTAAGGTGAGCATTAGTACTAGCGCGGTCGATTGGATACGCTAAAGACGTTACCCCTGGCCTGTTGGAATCGATGGAGTTAGCGTCCCATGATCAACGCGCTATTCGAGCAATTTGTTGAAGC
>JBGSNT010000099.1:0-12604 GCA_041739575.1 Nodosilinea sp.
TGACTGTGCTGAGGACCGATGGGACAATGAGACCTGCTCGGCATATCGACCCCTCATCGACTAGTTTAGACCCTAGGCAAGCGACACGGAGGTTGCATGAGTAAAGACCAGCCTAATAGGCTCTAAGTGATCACCCTAGCCAAAGCCTATCTCGACGAAAAAGCCAAGCTCCTCGATGCCTCGTTTGACGTGTCAGAAACCGGGGCCGTCGTGTATCGCTTTCCCCTCTAGCAGAACGGCTACAGGTATTCGCGGCCCAGGTAGGGTTGCAGCACCTCGGGCACCCGTACAGCGCCATTAGCTTCCTGGTAGTTTTCCAGAATAGCGGCCATGGTGCGGCCAATGGCCAACCCCGACCCGTTAAGGGTGTGCACATACTGGGTGCCTTTTTGCCCGGCTTCTTTAAAGCGCACATTGGCGCGGCGGGCTTGAAAATCCAGGCAATTTGAGCAGCTAGAGATCTCCCGGTAGCTGTCGGAAGACGGCATCCACACCTCTAGGTCATAGGTTTTGCAGCTAGAGAAACCCAGGTCACCGGTACAGAGCGCCAGCACCCGGTAGGGCAGCTTCAGCTGTTGCAGAATATCTTCGGCATCCCCCACCAGGGTCTCTAGCTCATCGAAGGAATGGTCAGGATGGACAAACTTGTACATCTCCACCTTGTTGAACTGGTGGAGGCGAATTAGCCCACGGGTATCTTTGCCATAGCTGCCGGCCTCGCGGCGAAAGCAGGGGGTGTAGGCGCAGTAGTGAATGGGCAGCTGGTCGGCTGTGAGAATGTCGTCGCGGTGCAGGTTGGTGAGGGGCACCTCGGCGGTGGGGGTGAGCCACAGGTCGTCGTTGCGGCACTGAAAGCTTTCTTCCGCAAACTTGGGCAGCTGGCCCGAGGCGGTCAGCGCCGCTGAGTTGACCAGGTAGGGGGGGCTGACCTCAAAGTAGCCGGCTTTGGTGTGGCGATCGATCATGAAGGAGATTAGCGCTCGCTCCAGGGCTGCGCCTGCCCCCTTGAGCACCACAAAGCGGCTCTGGGCAATTTTTTCGGCAGCGCGCTTAAAGTCGAGAATGCCCAGGGTTTCGCCAATTTCCCAGTGAGGTTTGGCGGGCTGCTGGGGCAGATACTCATCGCCCCAGCGGCGCACTTCAACATTTTCGGTTTCGTCTTTGCCCATGGGGGTGGTGTCGCTGGGCAGGTTGGGCAAACCCAGGAGAATAGCCTCGATCTGGGCCTTGATTTCGCGCTCCTGGGGCTCTAGGGTTTGCAGCTCAGTCTTGACCTGGTTGCCCTCTTCCTTGAGGGCGGTCACCTCTGGCCCGGTGGGGGCGGCCCCGCCCTTAATGGTTTGGCCCACCTGCTTGCCAATTTCGTTGCCACGGGCCTGGAGCTGCGATCGCACCGTCTCGAGCTTGCGCTGCTGCTGATCGAGATCTAACAAAGGCGTCAGATCGTACTTGCCCCGTTTGCCCAAGGCAGCCTGCACCCGCTCTGGGTTTTCTCGTATCTGCTTTAGATCTAGCACAGCGGCCCTCTACAACTTAGCCCTAGGGCAACGGGGTAAACCCATGCCAATAAAACAGAATATCAGCAAACGACAAAAGTCTTGGGGGGATGGCGAGGCTGGGGGGAGATGCGTCAGGGCGGAGGGAAGCTCTATCTCCTGGCTACCTCCTTGTGGTGTCCCCTTGGGACTTAGGAGGTAGCTCCGGGTGAGCCGATTGATCGCCCGCGCCCCGTTGCGCGCCCCCCTACCCCCGCTAGAACACTTGCTCAATCTCGGCGATTTCAGGAATAAACTCCCGCAGGCGGCGCTCAATGCCCATGCGCAGAGTCATGGCGGAGCTGGGGCAGGAGCCGCAGGCCCCCTGGAGGCGTAGCTTAACTACAGGGCCGTCGATTTCGACAAGCTCCACGTTGCCGCCGTCGGCAAGCAGATAGGGGCGCAGTTCGTCGAGCACTTGCTCAACGTTGGTGGAAGTTAAGGCGAGGGTTTCCATAGATCTCCGGTTGAATGTGGATGGTCTAAATCCTATTTTAAGGACTTTGTTGCCTATGACGGCAGCTAGGGGCCATAGAACCAGCGCCCCGACCAATAGAGAAGGGGCAAACGCAGTGCGCTCGCCCCCTTTCTAAGATAGTCAAAGGTATTCAGTTGTGCTTACCTTGAGGGCTCAGAAGCTTACATCAAGCCAATCTGAGACAGAATGCCCTGGCCGGTGATGAACTCGGTAGCAACACCAATGACGAAGCCCAGCATAGCTAGACGACCGTTCCAGGTTTCTGCAAAGTTAACAAAGCCGAACTTGGTTTCGTTGGTTTCCATGATGGATATCTCCTAAATGATGAGAGGGCTAAAATCAATATCCTGTTACTTAACGTAACACATCTTTCTTGAGCCGTGGGTGTGAGATTGATGACTTTACTCTAGCTAGATGATTGAGTTGCGCCGGGATAAAGAGTCATCAAAACTACCGGCCCACTCAGCTACAGGTTGGTTAGCCAGGTGACGATGCCGCTACCCGTCAGAGCCTCAAACAGCACCGCAGATACAAACCCAACCATGGCGAGGCGGCCATTCAATCTCTCGGCGTACTCGTTAAAACCAAATTGCTGACTGTCGTCAACATAGACCTTGGGCTCAACGGCGTAGTTGTTTAGGCGACCGCCGTCCTCGGTGGTGTATCCGCTACTGGTCATGGGGCTCTCCTGTGGAGTTGGCCTCTAAACTGTAACGTAATGTAAACAAACATTGCAAATTTTGTAACATTTTGGTGCCGCGATCGGCGCTGTACAGTGGGCTAGGGCAGGGGCAAAATCGAGCGCTGGCTCCGGTGTGTGGTCTGCTGTGGCGATCGTGGCACCAGTTTGCATCCCCAGCCAGGCCGGACACTACAACCAGGACAGCGATGACCCTAATCGATTTGCAGGACCATACAGTTTTGGTAACCGGGGCTTCCCGGGGCATTGGGGAGGCGATCGCCCGCACCCTTCACGGTGCCGGAGGGTCCATCGTTCTCCATTACAGTCAGGGCGAGGCTGAGGCTAGACAGATTGCCGCAGACCTGGGGCAGCACCGGGTGCATCTGGTGCAGGCAAACCTGGGCCTGTCTGGAGCGGGCGACGAGCTCTGGCACCGGGCCATGGGCTGGCGGGGGCATATTTCGGCCGTGGTGAACAATGCGGCGGTGATGCCCGCCGCCCCCATCAGTGCAGACCAGGAGCAGTGGTCCACCGCCTGGCACGATACGCTCCAGGTCAACCTTGTGGCGGTGGCGGATCTCTGCCGCGCGGCGATCGGTCATTTCCAGGGCCGCGGCGGCGGCACTATTGTCAACCTGTCCAGCCGGGCGGCCTTTCGGGGCGATGGGCCAGAGTTTATGGCCTATGCCGCCTCCAAGGGCGGGGTGATTGGTTTAACCCGCACGATCGCCAAAGGGTTTGCCCAGGATGGGGTGCTGGCCTATGCGATCGCCCCAGGTTTTGTGCGCACCGATCGCATTGAGCAGGTGATGGCGGAAAAGGGGGCCGACTACGTCACCCGCGACATTCCCATGGGTGCCCCGGCGGAGCCTCAAGATATTGCCAACCTGGTGGCATTTTTAATTGCCGGTCTCGCTCCCCATGCCACCGGCGCCACCTTCGATGTCAATGGGGCCTCCTATTTTCATTGAGTCCCATTCCAGTGATTCAGGTTCCAGTGATTCAGGGCATGGGGAGCGATCGCCAGGGTGAGCAATTACCCCTGCCAAAACACCTCCGCCGGTCTGGTCTGGACCAGCAGCTTGCCCCGCGAGAAGACGTGGGTCACAGTGGCGGTGCGGCGAATGGCGTCGTAGGGGCCAGTGGCGTCAAGCACAATCAGGTTAGCGGGTTTGCCCACCGCCAACCCGTAGCTGTCCGCCAGGGCTAGGGTCTTGGCCCCATTGGTTGTGATCATGTCGTAGCAGGCGGCAATTTCGCTTTGGCCAGTCATTTGGCAGGCATGGACAGCCATGGTGGCGACACTCAGCATGTTGCCCGTCCCCAGGCTATACCAGGGATCCTGTACACAGTCGTGGCCAAGGCTGACGTTGAGGCCTTGCTGCCAGAGTTCCTTGACGCGGGTGATACCGCGCCGCTTGGGATAGGTGTCGGTGCGCCCCTGGAGGGTGATGTTGATCAGGGGGTTGGCGATGAAGTTAATCTGCGATCGCGCCAGCAGCCCCATGAGTTTGAAGGCGTAGGCGTTGTTGTAGCTGCCAAAGGCGGTGGTGTGGCTGGCGGTCACCCGCGCCCCCAGGCCCGATCGCACCGCGCAGGCGGCCATCACCTCTAAAAAGCGCGACTGGTCATCATCGATTTCGTCGCAGTGAATATCGATCAGGCGATCGTAGCGCTGGGCCAGCTCAAAAATGCGGTGCACCGACTGCACCCCGTCTTCGCGGGTCATCTCGTAGTGGGGAATGCCACCCACCGCGTCGGCCCCCAGCTCGAGGGCGGTTTCCATCAGCTCAAGATTGCCGGGGCTGCCGTAGAGCCCGTCCTGAGGGAAGGCCACCACCTGCAGGGTAATCCAATCCTTGACGGCGGCGCGGACCTCCAGCAGGGCCTTGAGGGCCACCAGATTGGCTTCGCTGACGTCGGCATGGCTGCGCACATACAGCACCCCCTGCTGGGCCTGGAGCCTGAGGGTGGCGATCGCCCGCTCCTTGACATCCTCTAGGCTCAGGGACTGCTTGCGATCGCGCCAGATCTCGATACCCTCAAACAGGGTACCGCTCTCGTTCCAGCGGGGCTGACCCACGGTGAGGGCCGAATCGAGGTGAATGTGCGACTCCACAAAGGGCGGGCTGACCAGCTTGCCCCCCAGGGCAAATTCCTGGGCAGCGGAGGCGGCCAAATTGGGCTCAATGGCCCGAATCACGCCCCCCTCAAGGCCAATATCCACCGACTCCCCGCTGGGCAGCCGACCGGCTCGCAACGCAATATCCATGGCTGACCCCTCTTACCTGATGGCCTTGACTATAACAAGCCGACCTCAGGCACAGATAGTCACCCCGCTGCGGCCCGCCCTGCTCCTCAAGCCCCTGGTACTGCTGGGCGGAAGTGAAGCCACTATCCAGCCCCCTAGCCATTAGCATAGCGATCCAATTTACGCCGTGCTCTACTGGAAGTATCCCCGCTCAAAACCATCCTGCCTCGAGAGGGCGAGTGTGGCGCTCTAGGTCGGTCGTGGCCTAACCTCGACATTGCACCTGTGGGTCTAGGCAACCAGATCGCAGACATTAGCGACTCCTGCCGTAGCCTAAAATACCGCCCATGACGCCCCGCGCAATCTTTTTACCCTGGGTACCCCCCAGAGCTCGGCCCGCCTCACTGGCTAAGTCTAGTAGCAGCTTTTCGCGCTGCTTGAGCAGTTCGTAGGCCGACTCGCGATCGATGGCCTGGTCGTAACGGCCCGCCAGGGGGGACAATTTCATGGCCTGCTGCTGCGGCTCAGGGGTCATGGCTCCCACCTGGCTGCCGGAGGGCACCACCCGCGATCGCTGCACCGGGGCCGGGGCCCCAGCGGCATCCAAGCAGGACACCAGCGCTTCCCCCACCGACAGTGTGGCGATCGCCCCCCTGCTGCTCTAGGGCCAGCAGGCTGCGCTGGATTGCCTCCATGCTAGCGGCGGAGATGTTGCCGTACTCGGTTCTGAGGGTCTTGGCCTGGTCGGCGACGTACTGAAGCAGCGATCGCAGATCCTTTAAATCCGGCAGCAGCCCCTCATCGTCGGCCACCTGAAAGGCAATATTGAGCACCCCAGTCTGGGTGTCATTTAACCCCAGCAGCCGCGCCAGTAGCCGCGGCCCCAGTTCTGACACCGTGGTCCGCAGCGGGTGGCCCTGGTCCCCATACACATCCCAAAAGGTGACTGGGCAGCTCTGGTAATGGGGAGCTAAGAGAAAGAAGATACCCCCACGTAGGGGCGCAGGGCCTGCGCCATTGAGAGGAATCAAAATTCTTGGGTATTTTCGTTTCCAGAATTGTCTTTAGGCCTGCACCTTGCCTGCTATCTCCCCCTGCCCGAGTTCCCTAAGCCAAACTCATCAAACCGAACCACTGCCGACTCCGGCTCTCGCGTGTCGAAGTAGTAGCTGCTGACGGTACCCGTGGCGGTCTCCAAAATGCTAAAGGCAGTGATGTCGTTGCTGGCCAGGTAGGGCAGGGGCTGGCCGCTGTCGTCGAGCAGCGGGGCCAGGGTTGGCACCACGGGTTCGAGCCCGTTGGGATCGCCCTGGGCCACGTAGTCGCTGGGGGAGTAGGTAACGGCGGAGCCCGCCAGGGTCTCGGGGGGCACCGGGCGAGACCGATCTTTCCAAAAGGCTCCGTAGGAATTGCCCACGTTGGAGGTTTCCAGGTAGTGGGTGCCCTGGGGCGACACAAACCGGTTCCACAGGTGGGAGTGGCCGTAGAACACCAGGTCAACCCCGGCTTGCTCCAGGAGGGGAATCAGATCGCGAGCGATCTGGTCTTGGGCGCGGGGATACTCGTAGTGCACGGCGGCGAGGCGACCCTCGGCGGTGCGATCGTAGCGGGGCACTGGCGGGGTAAAGGCTGGCACAATATTGTCGCCCAGGGTGTGGGGCGGGTGGTGGAACATGACCACTTTGTACCGGGCCCGGCGAAAGGCGTCGCTGGCCAACTCCTGCTCGAGCCACTGGTACTGCAAACTGCCCCGCTCGATGGACTCAAAAATATGCTGGCCGTGGCCCCAGTTCTGGGGAATGTCTAGGTCGGCCTCACTCTCCTGGTAGCGCCCCCGAACCGAGGCATCGAGACTGTAGGGCCGCCAGATTTGGGTCACGTACAGCGACACCAGGCGAATGTCGCCAAAGGTCAGGGCGTAGTAGCGGCTGGTGGTTTCGGGGCGATCGGGGTTGGGGACCTGGGTTTGGGGCAGGCTAAAGAGTTCGTCGTAGGTAGTGCTGTTGAAGGAGCTGTCGATAATCCACTGGCGTCGCACCGCCGGATCTCCGCTGGGGTTAAACAGGCTGGCGTTGGCCTCGTAGAGATCCACCGCTGTCTGGCGCGGTATGGGCTGATTGAACTGGTCATTTAGGGGGGTGGTAGCGGCATAGCGTCCCATGATCTCGTGGTTGCCCACCGCCGGAAACAGCGGCGCGTGCTGGATAATCTCGCCGCCCCGATACTCCACGGTGCTGCCATTGCGCTCTAGGGGGTAGGCGCTGGTGCCCTGCAGACAGGGAAAGAAACCGCTACCCCGGCTGTCATCGAACCACTCCGAGGCGCGATCGGGCACATTGACCAAATCTCCGGCCAAAAACACGGCGTCGACCTGGCCCACCGTTTCCTGCACCTTTTGCAGGTTGGCGGCGGTCATGGGCATGTTCTGGTGGTCAGAGGTCAGCAAAATCTTGAGGGCCTGCCCCGACAGCGGAGTCGCCGCCAGGGTAAAGACCCGGCTTTCGACCACGGTGCCGTCTGCTGCTGCGCTGGCCACCCGATAGGGCAGCCGCTGCCCGGCCCGCAGCCCCGTCACCACCGCCTCATGTCGCCAAATGGGCCGTTCCACCGTCTGCTTGAGATCGATGAAGTCGGTGTGGCTGAGGCGCGATTTTTCGTCTTCGCGGGTGCGGCTGAGGGGGGTAGTGATGGCCCTGGCCTGGTTACTCAAGGGCCCATCGGCAGCCTGGCCAGAGCTGCCCCAGCGCACCTGGTGATTTTGGCCCTCAAATTCGGTCAACCAGACCACCCGTACCGAGGTGGGGGTGGGGTATTGCAAAAACGGATCGGTCAAAAGCTGGGTGGGCACAGCAGCAACCTGGGGGGAAGAGGGAACAGGCGGAGACAGACGGGGCTCTAGGATAATTAAAAGAAGGGCCGTCAGCACCAGCAGTAGGCCCGCCGTCAATAGGGTCACGTCTTCTCGCCGCATTCCGTTGAGCCTTTTTCGGTAGAGCTCCCAATGCCTAGGGTAACGGTAAACGACGACGGTGCAAAAACTGTCTGTTCGTCTCTACTATTGCCCCCAACCTGTGGCACCGTAGATGGGTTAGACCCTGGGCAATCCAGGTTTGGAGTACCGGCCATGGCTATGGCGTTTCTGCACAGGCTCAAAACGGCCAGGGGGGCTCTCCGGTGGTCGGGGGGCGGCTTGTTATTGCTCCTCTCCCTAGGGCTGCACGGCCTATTGCTGGGCCTGCCCCTGCCCCAATCCGAATCGCCTGCTTTAGCCCCTTTGCCTGAGCAACCTGACCCGGATGCCGTAGATGCCGTAATTGATGTGGTGAGGTTGCCCACGGGCACGCCGCCTAGGGTCGAGGCGACACCAGCCACACCAGCGCCCTTGCTGGACCAGGGACCTGCCCCAGATCGTCCCCCTGAGGTCGTGGCCACCGCCCCTGCCGCCCCCCCGGATGCAGCGATCGCCGCCGCGCTGCCCGAGCCCCAAACCCCAGAACCCCAAACCCCTGAGCCTCCCACCCTGGACGCTCGCCTAGGCGACCCAGCCGAGTATCAGTTTAACGATCAGGTCAAGTCATTGATCGCCGATCAGGTCAGCCTTTTTACTGGCGCTCTGCCGGATTGGTTAGAAGCCGAGGGGCGGGGGTTGAGCGAGGATGAAGCGCCGATTATGGGTACTAAGCTTGCCCCACTGCGGGTCGCCTACCCCCTCACAACCTGCCTGGTACCGCCCCCCGCCGAAGGACTGGTGGGGGTGATTGTAAATAGCGCCGGTCAACTGGTCAAAGCCCCGGTACTGCTCGACAGTACTGGCTATTCCGTGCTGGATGATAAAGCCTTGGACATGGCTGCCCAGAGAATTTTTGAACCGTCAGCTAGCCCCTCTCCGGCCAATCCCCACGCCCACTGGCTACCGGTACAGGTGCAGTACGACTTGGCCGACTGTTCATCGTAGTGTCGTGCCGATCGTCATTGCGACCTACTACCTGCTTTTTGCGGCAATGGCTCAGTCAACGGATGCCCTTCTCGCCGAAGCTGTGCCAATGCTTCTGTTTATAGCGGTGGCTAGCATTGGGTTCCGACGAACTCCTTGGCTGGTCGTTGCCGGCCTAGCAATCCACGGTGTCTTCGACGTCTTCCACCACGCCCTCATCACCAACATTGTCGTTTGCTTAGTGCGACTTTACCTCCAGTAACTAAGCCATCTTTTTCAGCCCTCGGGCAGAAAGCAGGGATTGCCGATGGTCAAAAATGCGGTAGGCGATCAGCTTCAAGCGGTCTTCAATCACAAACCACACCAGGGCATAGGCCCACACCAGCAGCGCCCAGCCCCACCCCAGGGGAGCCATAAATAGGCCATAGACAGCGATCAGCGTAGCCACCGCCTGGGTACCGACGATCGCCCAAAACAAAATCGGGGCAGGCTTGATCGACCAGAAGGGGCCGCGGGTGCGGGTAATAAACAGGGTTAAATGTCCGGCAACCGAGAGCTTTAAGTAAATCAGGGTTTGAATCAAGGACCGATCCAGCTGGAACACCACTTCTGCCAGATAGAACAGGCCAAAGGTTTCGATCACGCCGATCAGCCCCAGGGTGGTCGCCATCCCTAGCACCATCGGCATGTTCCAGGCTTGGGGATGCTTGATAATGCGGGTGTTGTCGTAGGCAATGCTGAGAATTGCCCCGTCATTGAGCAGGGCCAGCAGCACGATCATGATGGCGGTGACGGGGTAGAAGTTGAAAATCAGGATCGAAAGGGTGGTCAGCAACAGCACTCGAATCGTTTCGACAATGCGATAGATGGCGTAGCTGTTCATCCGCTCAAAGATTTGTCGACTCAGCTCGATCGCTTCAATAATCACCGATAGCCCTGGGGTGAGCAGCACAATATCCGCCGCCGCCCGCGCCGCATCGGTGGCACCGGAAACGGCAATCCCGGCATCGGCCTTTTTCAGGGCCGGGGCATCATTCACCCCATCCCCGGTCATGCCCACAATGTGGCCCCGCTGCTGCAGCACCTCAACGATGTGGTATTTGTCTTCGGGAAACACTTGGCCAAACCCATCGGCCTGCTCAATTTGATCCCCCAGCTGGCCCATCTGGCTGGCGGGGGTCTGGCGAAAGATATCGGCATTTACAATCGCCTGCCCCAACCCCAGCTGGCGACAGGTTTCTTGGGCGATCGCCACCTGGTCGCCGGTCAGCATCTTCACCGTGACGCCCAGCTTAGCCGCCTGCTGCAGGGTGAGTTGCGAATCGGGCCGGGGCGGATCAAACAGTGGCAAAATGCCCAAAAATTGCCACTGCCCCTGGGGATTAGTCTGGGCCACCCCCAGGGCTCGATAGCCCCGGTGGGCAAAATCAGCAATGGCTTCGGTGACCGGGGCGGCGATGTCTGCCTGATCGGGCACCAGGGCCAGAATGGCCTGAGGTGCTCCTTTACTCACCTTGAATTCTGGCCCATCTGGGGCTTTAACCGTGACCTCCATGCGCTTGCTGACCGGGTCAAAGGGCAGGACATGGAGGCGCTGGTAGCTTTCTACCTGGGTGGGATCGCTCAGGCTGGCTAGGATGGTGCGATCGATGGCGTCAGGGTTATCCGGTTCTGAGGCCAAGGCCGCCGCCAGGATCACGGCATCGGGGCTAATACCCTTGGCCGCAAAGGGCTCTCCCAGGGTCAGCTGGTTGAGGGTCAGGGTGCCGGTTTTGTCAGAGCAGAGAATGTCGATGCCCGCCAGCTCCTCAATCGCCGCCAGGCGCGTCACGATCGCCTGCTTTTTAGCCAGGGTTTGGGCCCCGGTGGCCATGGTCACCGACAGCACCGTCGGCATCGCCACCGGAATCGCCGCCACCGTCAGCACCAGGCAAAACTTGAGCAGGGTGAGAAAATCATCGCCGGTCCACAGCCGGACGATTAAAATCAGGCACACCAGCCCCAGGGCGATGGCGATCAGATAGTCGCCAATCTTCAGCACCGCCTTCTGAAAATGGCTGACGGTTTCCGCCGATTCCACCAGCTTGGCCGCCTTGCCCAAAAAGGTGTTGGCCCCCGTGGCATATACCACCGCCTGGATCAGCCCCCGCTTCAGCACTGACCCGGCATAGACCTCATCCCCCGTTTGCCGCTGCACCGGCAGCGATTCTCCGGTCAGGGCCGACTGATCCACATCGACGGGAGCGCCGGGCAGCAGTCGAGCATCCGCTGGCAAAATATCCCCAATCTTGACCCGAATCACGTCCCCCGGCACTAACTCGCGGGCGGGCACTGCTTGCCATTGACCGTCCCGCTGCACCAGCGCCTTCAGCGCCAGCTGAGCCTTGAGGGCGGCCACCGCGTTACCCGCTTCAAATTCTTCCCAAAAGCCGATGATGCCGTTGACCACCAGCAGCACCAAAATGATGCCAAAATCCACCCAATCCCCGACGGCTGCGGAGAGAATCACCGCGATTTCAATCATCCAGGGAATCGGTCCCCAGAAATGGGAGAGGAACTGCAGCACCGGACTCACGGATTTTTCGGGCAGTTCGTTGTAGCCGTACTGGGTCAGCCGCTGGGCGGCTTCTGACTGGGTCAGCCCGTCTTCACAGGTGCTGAGCTTAGTCAGCAGTTCCCCCAGCGATAGAGCCGGTGCTTGGGAGTTAGGAGCGGGGAGATCAGGGGATTTGGCCCTGTCTCCATGGGGTGCAGGCATGGGGTAGAGTCCTTATTTTTTACTAAAGAATGGTTTTTAAAAACGGCTTGCGCCTATACCCAATCATCAGCCCTCCCAAACGCAACGCTAACCGGGGGAAATTTTTTGTAATTGATGGCCTGGACTGCCGGAGCAATCACAGCAGAAACGCCAGCCCAGCGTTAGGCAATGTAAGGACCCAATGTGTTGATGGCATGTCAGCCCTATGCCATCTCTGTGTTGCGTGAGCTGCCTAACCAAGCCAAATCGAGCTCTGACGCGCACGAGGGGAGGATTGCCATCGATCTGACATGGATCTGTGACCTGTCTTTGGCACCTTAGGAGCAGCCAGGAATCTAAGGCCAGAACTCAATCTATACCAGCACAATCTGCATGAATTCTACGAAACTGCTCCTAAATCGAGTGCCAGAAGTCACCGCCGTCTTTTGGATCATCAAAGTACTTGCCACCACTGTCGGCGAAACCGCCGCCGACTATCTCGCTTTTACCTTAAACTTTGGCCTTGCTATCACCTCCTATATTATGGGCGCGCTGTTACTGGTAGCCCTGTTCAATCAATTTCGCCTGGGACGCTACGTGCCCGCCAATTATTGGCTGGTGGTCGTGTTGATTAGCATTGTCGGCACCCTGATTACCGATCGCTTAGTCGATGAATTTGGCGTCAGTTTAGTCACCACAACGGTGGTCTTTAGCATTGGCCTAGTGGCGGTGTTCGGCATCTGGTACGCCCAGGAAAGAACCCTGGCCATGCACTCCATCAACACGGTAAAACGCGAAGCCTATTACTGGTTAGCCATTTTGCTGACCTTTGCCCTAGGTACGGCAGCGGGGTAGGGTGATCACTTAGAGCCTATTAGGCTGGTCTTTACTCATGCAACCTCCGTGTCGCTTGCCTAGGGTCTAAACTAGTCGATGAGGGGTCGATATGCCGAGCAGGTCTCATTGTCCCATCGGTCCTCAGCACAG
>JBGSNT010000112.1:0-30739 GCA_041739575.1 Nodosilinea sp.
ATCGCCTGTTCTTGGGGGTCGATCAGCCAGTATTCGGGAATGCCCCGCGCGGCGTACTGCTGGCGCTTGCGATCGTAGTCGCGGCTGCGGTTGCGATCGCCCGGCGACACCACCTCCACTACCAGATGGGGAGGCACCATATCAAATGTGATGGTCAACCGCTGACGAGTGAGGGGCAGGTGATCTTCCCGCAGCACCACCAGGTCGGGGTAGCGGTTGGCGGCATCCCCAGCTTGTAGCACAGGCACCTGAATCTCACAGGTGTGGGGCTGCACCAAGCGAAATGGAACACCTGCATTGACCAGCTGTAGAAACAGGTAGTTGGCTAGCGAGGTATTTGGTTCAGACTCGGGGGGCAATTCAATTAGGTTCCCGTCGACAAGTTCATAGCGTTTGTCGCTGTCATTACTCCAACGCAGGTATCGTTCAAAGGTCCAACACTGGGCTGTGGTCATGGTGTTACCCATTGGGTGCTGCGTTTCTATTGTGACATCTGCGATCGCCCCCGGTGCCTCCGTAGACCCAGTACAGGTTTTAAGAATGGTCTGAAAACATGTGCGCTTGGTGAAAGTGGCTGTCAGCTCAGATTCTCTTTATGGCGAGGATATATCCTGACAGAGGAGCGCAGTTTAGGGAATAGGTAGGTGTGAAATCTCTATCTAAGTCGACGCCTAAGCTGGCTTAGCTACGCGATGGATTGCTTGTTTTTCGGTAAGTTTTGACATGGTCATAGCACAGACAACGTTCAGGCGTTTGACATCGGGTTCGGTGATGGCAGGGGCACTGCTAGCAGGGCTGGCGACGATCGCCCCTACCAGCGGCATTAATCTAGGGCTCCCCCCCGCCCTGGCTCAGTCCACGGTCGACGAGGCCACTACGATTCGGGTTTACGAGCAGGTGAGCCCAGCGGTGGTGGCCATTACGACTTCAGACGGGGGCGGCAGCGGCAGTATCGTCGATGCCAGCGGTCTGATACTTACCAATGCCCACGTGGTGGGTGGCCAGTCGGTGGTCACGGTGAAGCTGTCCGATGGCCGCACCGTGCAGGGCGATGTCGTCGGCTATGGTCAAGACCGGCTCGATCTGGCGGCGGTGCAGCTGCGGGGTAACCTAACGGGCTTACCCACCGTTACCATTGCCGCACCGGGCTCTGTGCGAGTAGGTCAGAGTGCCTTTGCCATTGGCAGCCCCTTTGGCCTCCAGGGCACCCTTACCGTCGGCATTGTCAGCCGCATTGATGGCGATCGCAACGTGATCCAAACCGACGCTGCCATTAACCCCGGCAACTCTGGCGGACCCCTGCTGAACAGCAGAGGGCAGGTGATTGGCGTCAATACCTCGATATTTACCACCGGCAGCAGTGGCGGCAACGTGGGCATTGGCTTTGCCATTCCCACCGATGCGGTGCAGACCTTTCTGGCTTCGGTGCGATCGGGAACGGCCACCGCTACGGCTCCCTCCAGCCGCAACAATCGCGAGCCGGTCGCCATCGCCCTGGGGGCAACGGTACAGGGGCAACTGGACGACAACAGCAATGTTCTGCCCGACGGCAGCTTTTTTAACCCCTATCGGTTCGAGGGTCAGGCTGGCCAGACCGTCACTATCGACATGAGCAGCCAGGATCTTGATCCTTACCTGATTTTGGTGGCTCCCGATCGCGAAGACTTTTCGATTCAAGACGACGACAGCGGTGGCGGGCTCAACGCTCGGATATCGGCGCAGCTCCCCTTTACCGGGTCGTACCTGATTTTGGCGAATAGTTTAGCCGAGGGCGAATTGGGCAGCTATCAGTTGCACCTCCAGGTCGATGGCGATGGGGGCCAGAGCAATGGAGCCCAGGGCAATGGAGGCCAGGGCAATGGCGGTCAGGGCAGTATCTTGGCCTACGGCGGCACCCTGGGGCCAGGGGACCCGACCCTACAGGACGGTTCCTTTTATCAGGAGGCAACCTTTTCGGGCCGGGCAGGCCAGTCGGTGGTTATTCGCCTAGAAAGCTCTGACTTTGATCCCTATCTGATTCTGCTCGATCCGGCCGGCAACCGGATCGGCGAAAATGACGATGCAGTTGCCGGCGTTGCCGACGCTGAAATTGCCATTACCCTACCTACCACCGGAGAGTATCGAGTGATTGTTAACAGCTTCCAGAGTGGCGAGCAGGGGCGCTTTTTGCTGACGGTAGAATAGTCTTTGCTGGGCGTCAGAGTCCTCCAGGGCTGGCTGTGTCATCCCAGCCCTGACGCCTAGCCTCAGGGCTCAAAACCTAAGGTGTAGGGGCGGCATTGGGCGGCAGACCCTCTAGCACCACCAGAGACTCGATCACCTTTTTCACCAAGGGGGCCGCCACGGTAGAGCCGTAGGCGTCGTCTCCCTGGGGTTCGTCAATGACGGCCAGCACCACATAGCGGGGTGCCTCTACCGGCAAAATGGCCACAAAGCTCGTCACCCGTCCTCGACCGTAGCCCCCTCCTGGGGCAGCTTTTTGGGCTGTGCCAGTCTTGCCCCCAATGCGGTAACCGGGGAGTTTCGCCGGGCTGCCGGTACCGGTGTCTACTACCGCCTCCATCATGGCGAGCACCTTTTGGGTGGTTTGGGGCGAGAAAATTTCCTTTGGTTCAGGTAGATGAGGTTGCCATACCGCCTGACCATCGTCGGAGACCAGAGCGCTGACGACGTGGGGGGTAATGAGCTTACCGCCGTTGGCTAGGGTGGCCTGGAGCTGCAGCATTTTAATTGGCGTGATCGAGAAACCCTGGCCAAAGGCTGTGGTGGCGGCTTCTACTCGGCTTCTAATGAAATGATCCCGCTCTTTCATATGTCCGGCGGCTTCTGCGGGTAGGTCAATGCCGGTGGGGCTTTCGAGTCCGAGCCGCTGGAGCCAGGCAAAGTAGTTGGCGGCAGGCATTTTTTGCATAATTCGCACCATCCCTACGTTGCTGGAATACCTCAGCACATCGGTGACGGAGATCGGCCCTCGACCGCCCACGCTGGCGTAGTCGTGGTTTTTAATTTTCCATTCGCCAAACTGCATTTGTCCGCTGTCGTTGACCATCTCGTCGGGGGTAATTAGCCCGGCTTCTAGGGCGATTGCAATATTGATGGGTTTAAAGGTCGACCCAGGTTCGTAGAGATCGCTAATGGCCCAGGTTTTTAGATCGTTCGGGCTGGCCTTGAAGTATTCATTGGCGTCGTAGGTGGGTACGCTGGCCAGGGCCAACATTTCACCGCTATGGGCATCCATAACCATCACGGTGCCGCCCTTCGCCTTATGGCGCTCGACCACGGCCTGGAGTTCCTGCTGGGCGCTGCGCTGTAGGCGGCTGTCCAGGGTCAGGTGTAGGGTCAGGTCTTCCCCTTGCCAGGAGGCTGGAGGGGGAACGGCAGCGTTATCTGCAGATGCAGTAAAATTCGGCTCGGGGCCGTAGACATCCTGCGCGATCGAGGCCTCTAGGGGGGGACCGTAGATCTCTGGTGGGGCCGAGTCTGGGGCAGCGACCTGGGCGGAGGACTCGACTGCTGATGGCTCTAGGGTGAGCTGATCGTGATAGGCAATCTCTAGACCCGCCTGGGGCTCCCCGTCAAAATTGACGAAACCCACCACCGGAGCAAACAGATTCTGCTGGGGGTAAAAGCGCTGCTGCTGCGGGTATAGCTCTAGGCCATCTAGACGCAGGGCACGAATGCGATCGACGGTTGCCTCCGACAGCCCATCGACCACGCGAATGCCGCTGGGCCGCTGGCTCAGCTGTCCCACCAGGGTGGAGCTGGGGGTATCTAACAGCGGGCTGAGGGCAGTAGCTACCTCCTGAGTCGAGAGGTTAAACAGCTTGGGATGGGCATAGAGGGTATACACCACTCGGTCGACGGCAATCACGTTGCCCTGGCGATCGACAATGGGTCGGCGCACCTGCCGCTGCACAGGAGTCGTTAGCCGCTGCTGCTCGGCTAAGCCATAGAGGACATCTCCCTGGGCGAGCTGGAGCCAGGCCAATCGCCCCACCAGCCCCAGCAGGGCCAGCACCATCAGCGCCCACACCAACAGTACCCTGGCCTGGTTGCTCACAGGGGTGTAGGTGGGGGTGGGGAAGGCCTGGGGTCGGCTACGTCTACGACGACGGCGACGGGTGGAGTAGGTAGAACTAGCCATGGGCGGAGCGCGGATATAGGGTAGGGCTAGCGTTTAGTATCCTAAGGGCACCTCTACCTTGGGCAAGGGCAGGCGATCGGTCAGGGGTTTAGGGAGGGCAATCGCGGCGGCTCGCGGGGAAGGCTTTAGAAAAATAACGCTGCTGGGCTGGGGAGGCTGAAGCCCTGTCTGGCCCACCTGTACCTGCTGAGCCAGATAGTTTTTAAGTACTTCGTTAGCCGTGGTGAGCTGTTGCTCGCTGCGCTGCAGGTGGCTGAGTTTCTGGGTGGCCTGATTGAGCTGGCGGCCGATGTAGACGGAGGTGCCATAGCTCACCAGGGCTAGGCCCACCACAGACACCGCCAGGACAGAGGACACCAGATGCAGCCGAGACAAAACCCGCAGGGCGACATCGGAAGACTCCCGCAGCGGTGCTGTGGGCAGCACTACTGGAGGAGAAACCCGAGGCCGACTTTCTTCAGGTAGGGCGGTAGTGTTGGGGAGCAGATTCTGGGGGGACGCTGTCACTACCCTAGGCCGGACTGGCAAGGGACGAGGCACGTAGGATTTCAGCGCAGCAGACATAAGGAACCCACACCAGTAACGAAACTGAAGTCAGGATACTGCATTCTGAAAAACTTGAGCTATTAGCCCGGCAAAACTGAGGAAAGCCATGGAATCTATAGCTTTGTGCCACACTCGGAACAGAAGTTGCTGGTGGAGCTGTTTTGGTGACCGCAGCTTACACAGGTGGCTGAATCGTGACCAACTCCAGTGCCGTGTACCTCGGGTAGCCCCAGCATTTGGTGGTTGCCCTTACCGGGTGCCACCATGGGATAGCAGTTTTCGTCGCGGCGCACCTGGACATCGAGCAACACCGGGCCAGGGTGGGCCAGCATCGTGGCCACCGCTGTCTGGAGCTGGTCGCGATCGCGCACCACTATGCCCTTAATGCCGTAGGCCTGAGCCAACAGCTCAAAGTTGGGCATGCCGATCTCCATGTTGGAACTAGAGTAGCGCTCCCCGTGGAAGGCCTGCTGCCACTGACGCACCATGCCCTGCCAGCCGTTGTTGATAATCACCGTCTTCACGGCGATACCGTACTGGGCGAGGGTCCCTAGCTCCTGCAGGTTCATCTGGAAGCTGGCGTCGCCGCTGATGCAAATCACCGTTTCGTTGGGCAGCGCCACCTGTACCCCCATGGCGGCGGGCATGCCAAAGCCCATGGTGCCCAGGCCAGCGCTCGACACCCAGCGGCGGGGGCCATTTTTCAAGAACTGGGCCGACCACATCTGGTGCTGGCCCACATCGGTGGTGAAGTAGGCATGGGGCGCCTGGATTGCCAGTTCGTGGATCACTTCCTGGGGCGACAGCACGTCAGGATAGGTAGGCACCACCAGCGGGTAGTCGCGTTTCCATCGATCGGTGCGATCGCGCCAGGCCTTAGTTTGGTTGGGGGGAGGCAGCTGGTTATCTTCCTCTAGGCGATTGAGCAGAGTGGTCAACACCTGCTTCACATCCCCCACAATGGGCACCTGGGGAGCGCGATTTTTGCCCACCTCGGCAGGGTCAATGTCGATGTGAATGACCTGGGCGCGGGAGGCAAACTCGTCAAGCTTGCCGGTGACGCGGTCGTCAAAGCGAGCCCCCACGGCGATGAGCAGATCACACTCGCTAACCGCAAAGTTAGCGTAGGCGGTGCCGTGCATGCCCAGCATCCCCAGGCCCAGGGCGTGGTGCTCGTCAAAGGAGCCCTTGCCCATCAGCGTGGTGGTTACCGGAATCTGAAAGTATTCCGCCAGGCGGAGTACCTCGGCGTGGGCCCCGGAGGTAATGGCCCCGCCGCCGACGTAGAGCAGAGGCCGCTCACTCTGGCGCAAAAGGCGCAGGGCGTGGTTGATCTGCCGGGGGTTGCCCTTAATGGTGGGCTTGTAACCGGGTAGGTTTACTTGACCGGGTTCCACCGGTACGTAGTCGAACTCCGCCAGGCCGATGTCCTTAGGAATATCAATCAGCACGGGACCCGGTCGCCCGGTTTGGGCTATGTAAAAGGCCTCTGCCACCATTTGGGGAATTTGCTCGGGCCGTCGGGCCACGTAGGAATGCTTCACCAGAGGCAGGGTAATGCCAAAAATATCGGTCTCCTGAAAGGCGTCGCTGCCAATGGCGTGGCTCGGCACCTGACCCGTGATGACCACCATGGGCACCGAGTCCATCTGGGCGGTGGCGATGCCAGTGACCAGGTTGGTAGCCCCTGGCCCTGAGGTACCAAAGCATACCCCCACTTTGCCCGTAGCGCGGGCGTAGCCGTCGGCGGCATGGGCCCCGGCCTGCTCGTGGCGCACTAGAATATGGCTAATCCCCCCGGCCGCCTCGGCCCGGTACAGCTCGTCGTAAATGGGCAGGATGGCTCCACCGGGGTAGCCAAAAATATGCTCCACCCCGTGACGTTTCAGGCTGTCGATCAGGGCAAAGGCCCCGGAGGCGCGGCGCACAAGAACACTGTTAGGAGCAGCAACGGGAGTCGTCATAGCGGCGGGTGCTTGAGTTGAGCTAGGGTGCATGGTGTAAGCGGAATACTAAATTAAATCAAATCCGAGTCTAAAATTTGGAGTTGCACTGGCGGGCTATCTACAGAAGATCCGAAGGTTACCTCCGTATCTGTAGATCGCCTACTTCAGCTCACAGGGGCGGTGAACCGACCCAATGCCGCCGCTGTACATGAATGGCGTTACTAAATGCTGTTAAATGAGGAACATTTCCCTTCATATTAGCAGCAGTGGCCCAGGTCTTTATGGCTCTAGGGCCCACTTTTGAAAGCCCGTTATGGGCCGTTGATATTCAGTCCGTGGCGGGTAAGGCAGTCCCGCGATCGCCGACAGAGAAAGTCGGCGGCGGTGCTCTGGGCGGCGGGCTTGATGCCCTCTACCGCCCAGCCGGCAGCCGACTGGGGGTGCCGCCATAGGTCTAGGTGGGGGATCGCTGGGTCGGCGTAAAAGTTAACAGTCCCTGCCCCCAGCAGACGAGAGGTTTCGTGGGTCATGCGATCGTGGCTAAGGCGGTAGACAGGCACCGTTAGGGGGCTGGGTACGCCCCAACCATCCACCATAAATAGAGCCAGCACCGGACCCCGATGTTGCTGCCAATAGGTCGCCAGTGCCGCAGCCCCTACGCAGCCCGCGCTAAAGGCCCAAATGATCAGGCCCAGAGGCACCGTAGCTGAGGGCGGGCAGGCCTCCTCCACCGCTTGGCGCAGGGCAAAGGCTGAGAGGACGGCCCAGGGAGGGTGGGGCGAATTGACAACCCTCGTGCACCGGCTCAGCACCTCATCCCTGGCGATGGTGGCTAAGACCTCCTCGGTGTAGCTGGGCGGGTGCATGCCCCCCACCACCAATAAAACGACCGATTGCAACGCCAGCTTTAACCCCAACTATAGAGCAGGTCCAAAGTCTAGACCTGGCTCGGCAGATTACGCAACGCAATAGGGAGGAGACTAACACTTACTCCAAAGACAATAAGGATTGAGAAACGCATCGCTTTACGTAGTTTTCATAATCATTCGCAAGAGAAAAATATTATTTTTCTAAAACTTAGGTAGGGCTATTGCCATTTTCAGGCTTAGCCTGGGGAGTACCTGAGGCCATTGGGAGGCAGATGGCATCTACACTTTAGGGTTTATGAATACCCTGGCCATCGTTGGTTTGTTCAACCATTTTCTCGACTGCATTGGGAATTCTATAAAAGCCGAGTCTATCAACGCTTCATGCGAAATACAGTCATTTTTCTGTTTTTTGATTGATCCCTGTCGATCTAGACGAGTAATACCCCCGACTTCACTGTTGAAAACCCTTGGAGTTTAAGCAAGATGACTCAAGCTATTGTCAACCTAACTTTGCCAATCGTAACAGACAGGATTGACGACATTTTAGCCGCCTATCCCCTGTATGAGTATCGGCAGGTTTTTGCCGTACCTGAACTGCGGCAAAAGCTGACCGCCTACGTGCTAGCCCGTTTGCCAGTAGTCTATGTCACGATGGACAGCGGTGCCGCACGGGGCCTGGAGCCAGCGGGTAACTGCTATTCCTCTGACCAGCACGACCAGATTAATCAGCTCATTCACCAGGGCATTGATGCTCTGCTGGGAAGACCAGAGGTTTGGCGGCACCACCCCGGTACTGAGCGGGTTGAGGCAGAGCCGATTCCGTCTAGCTGGTTTGGTTAAGGGTGGGAGGATGGCCGGGTTTCCGTTCGGTTCTACCCATAGCTCAATTGGGGCTGAGGGCTTAGTCTCGTAATATCAGTTGGTTGACCCTGTATGGGCAACCTGCTAACTGTGGCCGGGGCCACAGCCTATTGCAGAGACAGGTAACTTCCTTGGCGCAGCCGTTTTTACCGCTTAGTGCATTGCTCAGTGAGCAACAGTCGTTCGCCGACGCGAGGTCGACGGAGGGCCTTTGGGGCCTTGGATCAGGCTTCCCTAGCGACGGTGCTGTGGCCTTTTCTCAGGCTCAGATACAGGCGGAGCAAGAATGGTTGGGGGGTCTTGCCGCGCTGATTAGGCTGCTGCTCGAACTGCCTGGGGAGCATGACCTAGAGGTGTCGCAGGTCGAGGTCACGCTGCCGTTGATGGGGGTGGTTGTGTCGGGGCCGTTTCCAGTGCTGCCCGATCGCATGATGGGGCAGCGGCTTTCCCACTGGTTGCTGGTGCCTGAACAATTGGAGCAGATTTTTGCCGTCACTCGTCCGCTACTGCCGGGGCAGGGCACCTCGGCGGTCACAGGGCCGGTCTGCGATTTGCAGATGGTGCCCTTGGCCAGCAACGACCCCTTGGTGGGAGAGCGATTTTGTCTGCTATTGACCCGTGGGTTTAGTCTGCTGCTGGTGTTGGGGCAGGGCGGTAACGGGCTCCCTCAGTTTCAATTTTCCTTTGATCCAGCGGTGGTGGAGCAGGGCTGGCAACAGCTGCGCGATCGCGTCGCTGCCAGCCGTTCGCCACTGCTGCCGGCCCTAGATCGACTGGTGGACCAGTTTGTGCCGGTTCCGCCCGACTTTCGCCTGGTCACCCGCTACAGCCATCTACTCATGGCCCAGTTGCGCCAGTCCTCCCAGCTGGGCAAGGGGGATGGCCCTCAGCCCAGCGAGGCCATGCCAGCGCTGGCGCTGCCTACCCGCCCCACCCTGGCCGCCTTTCAGACCGACCCCAGCCCGAGCTTTGAGCCGCGAGGGGAGGATGCCGCTACCGCTGCATCGCCGTCGCCGCCGCCCCAGGACAGCCCCGATACCGAGCTGCTGAAGGCGATGGCCCACGAAATTCGCACCCCTCTGACCACCATTCGCACCCTGACGCGATCGCTGCTCAAGCGCAAGGACATCAGCGATGATGTCGCCAAACGCCTGCGGATGATCGATCGCGAGTGCACCCAGCAAATCGATCGCTTTAGCCTGATCTTTCGCGCGGTGGAGCTAGAGACCGATCGCGCGCCCCGACCGCGATCGCCCCTGTCGGCCACTTCCCTCAATCAGCTGTTTGAAGAGGCCATTCCCCGCTGGCAGCAGCAGGCCAGCCGTCGCAACCTGAGCTTGACGGTGAGCGTGCCCCCCTGCCTGCCCATGGTCAACACCGACCCGGCGATGCTCACCCAGGTCTTTACCGGGCTGATCGATCGATTTACCCACAGCCTGCCGCCCTACAGCCACATCGAGCTAGCGGTAACGCTGGCCGGGCACCAGCTCAAGCTACAGTTCCAGTCCCAGCCCTCCGAGGGCAGCGAGGCCAAGCCCGAGGAAGATCCCCTGGCGTCCCCCTTCAAGGCCCTGGGACAGTTGCTCATGTTCCAGCCCGAAACCGGCAACCTAAGCCTCAATCTAAACGCCACCAAGAACCTATTTCAGGCCCTGGGGGGCAAGCTGATTGTGCGCCAGCGACCTAGGGCCGGAGAAGTGCTCACGGTCTTTTTACCGCTGGAAGCCAAAACCCTGTGAGGGTAATTAGGGGAAGGCCAGAGCTAGAGCACTAAACGGTGAGCCTGGAGATGGCCCTGCCGAATTTGTTGTACCGCAGAGTCAGGATGAGGGTCGCCCTAGGCTTGGTGCTAAAAGCCGTGGTTTACCTCCTGTTCACCAGTTGCTATGGGATCTATTGGGGTTGATTTACCGGGCTACGGGGGTAGCTATGGGGCAGCCCAGTCAGTTCGACTCAGCTGATAAACCGAGCAGTCATCGTCGCCAAGTCGTCGGTGCTCCAAAAATTTGAACCCGAGGCGCTCGTAGAAACGGTGGGCACGGGTGTTGTTAGTCAGGGGATCGACCAGCACCACCGTCACCGATGGGTCGATAAAGCAGCAGGCCAGGGCCAACCGCATCATGGCGGTGCCGTAACCCTGGCTCAGATCAGCCGCCTCCCCAATCCAAATGTCGATCGCGCGCAGGTTATTGGGCACATCGCCCCAGTAGTGGCTATCTTCCTGGGCCGGGTTAATGATTTGAATGAAGCCGATGGGGCGGCCGGCAAGTTCAGCAATCAGTTGCTCTCGCCAGGTCGGGTTGTGCCTTAGCTCGGTTTCCCAGTTCCAGTCGTCATTGGGGTCGGCGGCAATCACGTGGGGTTGTGCGTCCCAGTGACGGAGCAGTGCAGCGTCGGCAAGGGTGGCGGACCGGAGCGAGATTGTGCTGGACTCAGTCATGGCTGAACTCTACACCAGAAGTTTTTTGGCCGGATGAAGGGGGGTGGGGTGCGATCGCCCCCATGTTTCTCGATGAGCAGCACCAGAGCGACCCCGGCGGTAAACTCTAGGTCGATTCGCTAACCAACCTGCTGGTCGTGCACCTGCGGCAGCTCATACCCATGAACGACTACATCCAAGCTGTCCTAGAGGATGACCTTAAACTGGCCGACTTGCCGGCGATCGCAGGCCTCAGCCCCTTTCACGTTAGCCATCAGTTTAAGCAGTCGATGGGGGGCCAAGCAGTTGTTGAAACAAACCAGCCGCTCTATTGTAGAGGTCGCTCTGCTGTGTGGGTTTAGCAGCCATAGCCACCTGAGCAAGCAGTTTCGCCAGGCCACCGGCACCACCCCCAGCGCCTACCGAGCATCTGTACAATAGCCATGAAGCAATAGCGATGAAATTTGTGCTCTACAGCAAGCCTGGCTGCCATTTGTGCGAGGGGCTCGAGGAAAAACTAGTGGCCGCCGCCCACCTGCCCTTTGAGCTGGAGGTACGCGACATCACCACCCGCGACGACTGGTTTCAGCGCTACCAGTACGAGATTCCGGTGCTGTGCCAGGTGATCCAGGGGGCATCGGGCCGCCAAGAAATGCCCCTGCCGCGCCTGTCCCCCCGGGCACCCCAGGCCAAGGTGGAGCAATTGATACAGACTTATTTGGGTCAGAGTAAGGCAGAATAGGGCAACTTCCATGTTGTGAGGAGTTGCTGACATGAAGCTGCGCCAACTGCTTGAGGATTTGCCCCCAGGGCTGATCGAGGCCGGGTTTACGCTGCCGGATGAGGCAGGGAATCGCGACATTAAGGGCCTGTGCACCAATTCCCACGCCTGTCAGCCAGGGGATGTATTCATTGGCATGCCGGGCACCCGCGTCGATGGTGGCGAATTTTGGCCCAGCGCCATGGAATCGGGAGCGGTGGCGGCACTGGTTTCAACCCAGGCTTTACAAACTCGTCCTGCCGAGGGAAACGCCTGCGTGGTGCCCCTGACGGATATGTCGGTGGCCTGCGCCGAGGTAGCGGCGCGGTTCTATAACCATCCCGCCCGGCAGATGGGCTTGGTAGGGGTGACCGGTACCAACGGTAAAACAACGACGACTCATCTAATTGAACATCTGCTGGGGGCCGCCGAGAGGCCTACAGCCCTGCTAGGCACCCTCTATACCCGCTGGCCGGGGCATCAACAGACGGCCCTCTACACCACGCCCTTTGCGGTAGACCTCCAGGCTGAGCTAGCCAATGCACGAGATGCGGGCTGTCGCCATGCCGTACTGGAAGTAAGCTCTCACGCCCTGGCCCAAAAGCGGGTGTGGGGCTGTCCCTTTGAGGTAGCGGTGTTCACCAACCTGACCCAGGACCACCTCGACTACCACCGCGATATGGAAGACTACTTCCAGGCCAAGGCGCTGCTGTTTAGCGAGGCCTATCTGACCGGGCTGGCGGTGGTGAATATCGACACGCCCTACGGCGATCGCCTCGTCGCCCAGCTGCCCCCCGACCAGGTATGGACCTACAGCACCCAAAATCCTGAGGCCGATCTCTATACCGGAGATCTCGCCTACCAGGCCAATGGCGTAACGGGAACGCTCAAGACTCCGATGGGGACAGTGCCCTTTAGCTCGCCGCTGGTGGGGCAGTTTAACCTGGAAAATCTGCTGGCGGCGGTGGGGGCGGCCCTGCACCTGGGCGTTTCTCTTGACACGATCGCAGCGGCTCTCCCCGGCTTCGGCGGCGTGCCAGGCCGGATGGAGCAGGTGAAAGTGTCCGATGCCCAGGACATCAGCGTGATTGTCGACTACGCCCACACCCCTGATAGTCTAAAAAATTCGCTTCAGGCGGCGCGGCCCTTTGTGCCGGGGCGGCTGATCTGTGTGTTTGGCTGCGGCGGCGATCGCGATCGCACCAAGCGCCCCCAGATGGGCCGCATTGCCTATGAATTAGCGGACTTGGTGGTGGTCACCTCCGACAACCCCCGCACCGAAGATCCCGAACAGATCCTGCAGGATGTGGTGACAGGGATTCCGGCGGAGTTGGAGGCAGGGCAGGTGGTGGGCGATCGCGCTACCGCCATTCAGTCCGCCATTGCCATGGCCCAGCCGGGAGATGGCATTTTGATCGCGGGCAAGGGGCACGAAGATTACCAAATTCTCGGCACCGAGAAAATTCACTTTGACGATCGCGAACAGGCCCGCCATTTCCTGGGAAAACGGTATTTAAGCTAACACTTCACCCCTGGAATGACGGGTTTATGTGAAAACACGCAACATTAACACCGTCATTTTCAACGGTTGAAGATACGCTTATGGGAACCAGTGCCTATTTGAGTCTCTGATAGTCGTTGGGTTGGCCCTGGCCCATTGGAGCACCATGCAGTCTTATCAAGAGCAAGAGTTGTCGCTGCACCGACTTCTGCAGCTCAGTGCTGCTACACCAGACTACGTACAGGTTAAGCCCAAGGGGTTTAAGACAATTCTGCAATCGACCGTAGAATTTCTAGAAGCCCATAATATTCACGCGGATTTGCTGGTCAAGCTACCCGTGGGTAACGCCTGGAACGAGGATGTTTGGCGCTATGGCCAGGGATTGATGCCCCCCTGCCGTCTGTTTCGGTTTCTCCGCCCTGACCCCGATCTACCTGCGGCCGGCTCCAACGAAGTGATTGTGCCCCTGCGGGATACTTCCACCTGGCGGGGCGAATACTTTATGGTGATTCAGTCTGAGGCCTTTGTGGCCATGGTGGTGGCCCATCGAATGCAGCCCCTGTCGGCATCGCCCCAGGGCAAGGGTCAACGATTGCCCCAAGAGAGGCAGCCCGACGATGACGATGATATGGCTGCTCCCCTAGAGGAGGTGGCCGCAGCTCGGTCGTCCTACCTATCGGTGTGCTGTTCCGTTAACCCTGACCTGATTGCTGCCGTTGTCAACGCCATTCGCGGCCACATTGATCAAGGCGTTGCGGCGGGCGATCTAGATTCAGCTCTGGTGGATTTGTCTAGTCAATGGTCTTTGCCCAGCCCGGGGCAGCTAACTCTCGTCGATCGCTGGCTCAGCTGGCAATTGCGGCGGCAAGAGCAACTGCGCCAGTCGGCCTCTACCTATCGCCGCCAGGCCATGGGCCTGGCCAGTTTGTCATCCCAGAACGAGGCGCTGCTCACTACCCTGCGCCTCAAAGATGACTTTCTCAACACTGTGGGGCAAGAGCTCCGCACCCCCCTGACTACGATTAAAACAGCGCTTACCCTGCTCGACTCGCCCCACCTCAAACCCCCCCAACGCCAGCGCTACATGGAAATGATTAGCCACGAGTGCGATCGCCAGAGCGCTCTCATCAGCGGCGTGCTCGACCTGTTGCAGGTGGAAACCAGCGTCAATCAAATCCAGCCTAGTCCGCTCAATCTGGTAGAAACGGTGCCGCCGGTGGTGAGCACCTACCAGCCCCTGGCCGAAGAAAAGGGTATTATGCTGGCCTACACCATTCCCAGACAAATGCCGGCGGTGAGTTGCCCCGACAGCTGGATGCGGCAAATGATGATTCACCTGCTCAACAACAGCCTGAAATATACACCTAGCGGAGGGCAGGTTTGGGTGACGGCCCAATGCGCTGCCGAGGCTGTCGAAATCGAGGTACGCGATACCGGCATTGGTATTTCTGCTGCCGATTTGCCCCGTATTTTTGACCACTTTTTTCGCGGCCGCAACCTGCCCCCCGATGCCACCGAAGGCGCTGGGCTAGGTCTTTCCATTGTGCAGCAGCTGCTGCTGTACTGCGGTGGCAGCGTGGTGGCCCGTAGCCAGCCGGAGGGGGGGACGACGGTGGTATTGCGGTTGCCCATCCACCAGGAGCAGCCCTGATCGTTAGAATGGTGAGTCCTTGAGTTGCGGCGATTCCTTTGACATTACCAAAACCGGCCACAGGCGAGGGCGTAGCTGAGCCAAGTCTCGGCCCCATTTACGCCCTGCTAGCCTACAGCACCTGGGGTCTGCTACCCATTTACTGGAAGCTGTTTGGCGATACCCCCGCCCTGGAGGTGCTCAGCCACCGGATGATTTGGTCGGCGGTGTTTTTGGTCGGTATTTTGCTGGTGCAGCGACGTTTGCCCGATCTATTGGCGCTGCTGCAAGGGTCAAACCCCGACCCCCACGGGGCCTCTCCCCGCAAAAAAGTGCTCGTATTGCTGCTCACCGCCAGCCTGCTGAGCTTTAACTGGGGGCTGTACATCTATGGGGTCAACAGCGATCGCGTGGTCGAGGCCAGCCTGGGCTACTACATCAACCCCCTGGTCACCGTGCTGCTGGGGTTTATCTTTCTCAAGGAGCGCCTGCACCCTGGCCAGCAGGTGGCCGTAGCCCTGGCGGTGGTGGGGGTAGGCTACTTTATCTGGCAATTGGGCACCGTCCCGTGGATTGCCCTGGCCCTGGCAATTTCCTTTGCGTTTTATGGCCTGCTGCGCAAGGTGGTGGCGGTGGCCCCCCTGGTGGGTCTGGCGGTCGAAACCCTGCTGATTACGCCGCTGACCCTGCTGTTTGTCGGCTGGCTGGCGGCCAGTGGGCAGGGGCATTTTGGCCAAGACTGGCCGACTACCCTACTGTTCATCGGGGCTGGGGTCACTACATCCATGCCCCTCCTGTGGTTTAACAACGCCGCCAAGCGGCTAAAGCTAGCCAGCTTGGGCTTTTTTCAATATCTTGCCCCCTCCCTCTCGCTGCTGCTGGGGGTGTTTGTGTACGGGGAGCCGTTTACCGCCACGCACCTGGTTACCTTTGGCTGCATCTGGGCTGCCCTGCTGCTGTACTCTGTCACCGCCCTGCGAACGAGACCGACGCCTGACTGACCTCAGCTAATAGCCGGTTGAACTAGGTGCAATCAACCGCCTGGGCGAAGACGAGGAGCTGCCCCTTGCCCCAGCATCACAATTGCCTAAGTCGATCTACATAGGCCTTGCTGGTTGTGAGGGGCCAGCCGGTCCTCGCGCGCACGAGTTTGATCGCGTCAATGATTTTGTCCTGGGCCAGCAACTGCTGGACCTGGTCGTCGAGATCCGATGGCGCAGTAAGCGCTGTTGACGTTGCTGAGCCGATGCGTTGTCGCTGCTCGCCCTGGAGCCGCTTGGTTAGCCAAAAACCCAGGCCAAAGGCCAGTAGAGCCGCCACCATAAACCCTAAAACTGTCATAGTCGACTTCTCGATAGAGTCAGCGGGTACCCCTGACGGTTGAAGCAGGCGCTATCCAGAAGTGGTAGGCCAGAGGGTTGTCGAACAGTCTATCGTTCCCGAGGCATGGGCAGGGACCTAGCGCCAGTTTTCCCGCCGCAGCAGGGGGTTCATCAACTCGTTCAGCCCTTCGCCCACTAGGGAGAGCCCTGTGACCATTAGGGTGAGGGCCAACCCAGGAAATAGCGCCGTCCACCAGATGCCCGTGGGCAGGGCGTCGAGGGCTTGGCGAATGTCGGCCCCCCACTCGGGCACCTGCTCGGGCAGACCCAGGCCTAAAAACCCTAGCCCTCCCAGTACCAAAATGGCGTCGGCCGCGTTGAGGGTGAACAATACCGGCACGCTCTGAATCACGTTGAGAAACAGATAGCGGGTCAAAACCGTCCAAGTCGAAGCCCCCATGGCCTGGGCGGCTTCGATGAACAGCTCGGTTTTGACGCTAACGGTGTGGTTACGCACCACCCGGTAGTACTGGGGAATGTAGGCGATGCTCAAGGCAAGCGCCGCATTTAAGACCCCCCGACCCACCACAAAGGCCAGGGTGACCGAAAGCAACAGCCCCGGCAGGGTGTAGATCGTATCCATAAAAAACAGCAGGGCTCGATCGAGCCAGCCGCCCAGGTAGCCGCTGAACATACCCAGGGGAACCCCGATCGCCACGCTGAGCAGAGTGGCCAGCAGCACCACCTGCCAGGCTGCCCGGGTGCCAAACAGCGTGCGAGAAAACACGTCGTAGCCCTGGCGCGTGGTGCCGAACCAGTAGTCCCCGTTGGGGGGCTGGTGAGTGGGGTTTTGCAGGGCGGTGGTGGGGTCTGCAATCCACCCCCAGGACTCCATTAGGGGCGCAAAGAGAGCAATCAGAATAAAGGCCACGGTAATGACTAAGCCCACGCCCATCAGTACCATCGAGACACTGGCGGCGGGTTTAACGGTAGCGTTGCGCAGCAGGGGCGATCGCGGAGTGGTGGCCATGGCGGCGCTGTAAAGAACAGGCCCCCATTATGCCAGAGCGATGGTTCTAGCCGGTTCAATCAGACCGACCTATAGCGATGGCCACTGCGTTGCTTCTAAGCATATAGGATGCCTATCAGGGCTCTCTCTGGGCGTAAGGCTGGGGTAATCGGCTGAGGGCGCGAGGCAATGCCACGGGCAATAAGTGGGGCCGCGCAGCGGCCAATACCACCTCATCTTCGGAGGGGTGGTGGGCATAATGGAGGGAGCGATCCTGGGATCATCCGTTCCTCGGCTAGCCCTCTGTCCAGCACCCTGGAGGTTGTCATGACTGCTATCCACAACGCCCCGCCTCTACCCCTGACCACCCTGCTAGAGGCGATCGCATCATCGGGGGCACGCCCTGGGGCGATGCAGGTCACCCAGGCGCTGTTGGATGTCGAGCGTCAAACTAAACAGCAGCGGCGACAGTTCTCCCCAGCGGTGCTGTTGGGCACCTGGCAACTCCGCTTTACAGCCCCTAAAAGGCCTGCCTACAAGGCTGGCAAGCCTAAGGGTAGGGGTTTCTACATGCCGGGGTTGGCGGTGGCAACCCTCAGCTTTAGCCAAGCCTCTGAAGCCGATGACCTGCTGACCCTTCAAAACCAGCTGCAGATTGGCCCGCTCAAGCTTCGATTTACTGGACCGGCCAAGTTTTTGCCCAAAAAGAATCTCCTCGCCTTCGACTTTGTGCGCTTTCAGATCCTGGTTGGCAGCCTTAGCCTGGTCAACCTACCCCTGTGGGGCAGAGCCGCTAAAGACGAGAACTTTGCCACTATTCCGGTGGGGAAACTGCCATTTTTCGCCTTTTTTGCCGCTGAACAGAGCTATGTTGCCGCCCGCGGTCGTGGCGGTGGGCTGGCGCTGTGGGGCAGGTCGAGCGAGAGCTAAAGGGCTACCGTGCGGCTGCAAACTCCCCTGGGCTAGATCTGTCAGGAGACCGCATCGGGGGTGGGACCGGTGGATGCGGGCCTTGAGCCTGGCGGTGAATCGGTATATCTTTAGGTCAGGAATCACGGCCACTGGCATGAACTGGGGCAGCCCACTGGCCTAGAGCCAGCGCTCTAGAAGGTGATGCAGAATGCCTTAACCGATCTGGCAATGGCTATTAAAAAAGGCAGGTTTCCCTGCCCAGGTAGGAGATACGTCCCGTAGAAAGGTGCTTCGCCAACTGTGCTGGATGGCATAAACCCTGGGGCTGCCGCCTAGGCCAAGGTTTCGGGGCAGTAGCCCAGACCCATCACAAACTGACGGCGAAAGGCTTCAATCTCCTCGCGATCGGGCTTGCCGTGGGAGACGATCGCCACCTGGTAGCGGCGCATGACATCGATGGGGGACTGGCCGGTTTCTAGACCCCACAGGGCCATGCGAACGCGAATGCCGGGGTCGTAGGTGGTGCCCAGTTCATTCATGTAGGCGCGAAAATCTTCCGAATCGCCGAGGTTGATGTTCTCGTCCATTTTGATGCGAATGACCCATCCATCAATCTGATGAATCACCGTCATAAACTCTAGGGGCAATCTCGGGGTGCCCAGCAGGTGTTCGACCACACGGAGGGTCAAACTAGCATTGGCGAGATAATAGGTGTATTCCATCTGGACCTTTAGACAGGTGCTACAGTTCTTATTGTCTTGGGCTGAGCCCGGAATGGTTAGGGGCAAGTCCCCCGTCATTACCTGGGTGTATCCCCCCAACCTGAACCAGCCATGTGCGAGAGTAAGAAACTAACTCAGGAGACCCAAAGCCTCCCGTTTGAGTATTCCCTGGCGGCCTACCATTATTCTCTCCCCCCAGAAAAAATTGCTCAGGCCCCTGTGACGCCCAGGGATGCCTCTCGACTGCTCGTGGTTGACGGTCCCACGACCCACCGCCATCATCGCTTCCGCGACCTACCTACCCTGCTACAGCCGGGGGATCTGCTGGTGGTCAACGATACGCGGGTGATCCCTGCCCGCCTGCGGGGGAGAAAACCCGAGGGGGGGCAAGTGGAAGTATTTTTACTCGAAGAGCGGGGCGATCATCAGTGGCTAGCCCTAGTGCGCCCCGGTCGCCGCCTGAAGCCAGGAGCAACGGTGCTGTTTGGCCCTGACCCTGACCGGCCCGCCCTGGTGGCCGAGGTGATAGCCACCGATGCTGACACCAGCGGTCGGCTGCTTCAGTTTCAGCCGCCGCCGGGCGCTAGCCTGTTTGACCTGTTTGAGCAATTGGGGGAAGTGCCCCTGCCTCCCTACATCACCAATACTGAGTCTGCCGCCGATCGCTACCAGACGGTCTTTGCTGAGGTGCCGGGGGCGGTGGCCGCCCCCACCGCCGGGCTGCATTTTACGCCGGAGCTGTTTGAGCGATTGGCAGAAAAGGGGGTGGAGCGATCGCACATTACTCTCCATGTGGGCATTGGCACCTTTCGCCCGGTCGAAGCCGACAACATCCTCGACCACAAAATGCACGGCGAGTGGATCGATGTCTCCGCCGAAACCGTGGCGCAGATTAATGCGACCAGAGCCCGGGGCGGCCGGGTGATCGCCGTGGGAACCACGGTGGTGCGCGCCCTAGAGGGGGCGGCCCAGACGGGCCAGCTAGAACCCTACCAGGGCAAGGTCAACCTGTTTATCTATCCTGGCTATCAGTATCGGGTGGTGGATGGGCTGATTACCAACTTTCACCTGCCAGGATCTAGTTTGCTGATGCTGGTTAGCGCCCTGCTGAGCCGCGAGCGGCTACTCGACCTCTACAGCGAGGCGATCGCCCAGGACTATCGGTTCTACTCCTTTGGCGATGCCATGGTGATTTTGCCCGAGGCCATCCGGGGATAATGTCCTGTCCGGGGCTAGGCCGGTGAATGGGGCAGGATCTCGCGGTGCGGCCAATTTCCTCAGGGCCCCAGGCAGCGGACTTATTCCCAGTCCACTTGCTGGATCCGATCAATGTAGTTGAGGTTGGCCAACTCCATCAAAATCATTTGGTAGTTGGCCTGGTGGGTATTGCCGATGGTTAAGACCTGTTCCTCGCTACAGCCAATCCGCCCGCGGCTCTGGGGAAAGAACTGGGCCGAGGGGTCGATGGCGCTTACCGCTTGGGCATAGGTAGCGCCCACGGGCAGACAAAACTCGTAGTCGAGCGATCGCTTGCCGTCCGGCGGGCCATACAGACCGTTCTCATCTAACCCGCTCAGGTCAAAGGCGATTTTATCCATGGCGCTGCTGTCATCGGTGGCGGGCAGGGGCTGACAGGCCAAGGCCAGGGTCAAAATCCCTGGGCCGATGGTCAAAATGAGGGCTGAACGGCAGCCAAACAGTTGGGTCATGGGCGACAATTGGGCTCAAGTGCATAGAGAATAGGCCAGCTCCCTGGCCAACCGATGGGCTGACGAGCGTCAAGCTCCCCTAGCTCCCCTGCCCCTAACTAGACTGCCCCCCCCGAGGAGCGCCCCCATCGAGTACCAAATTGGACCCGATAGCTCGTCTAAACGGCCAGTATAGTCCCCACCAAGCAGGCTCCGGTCATGCTAACCCCGTCTAGCTGGGTGCCAGTGAGGTCGGCACAGAGCAGGTTTGCCCCCCCAAGGGAAGCCCCAGACAGGTTGGCCTGCCGTAGGTCAGCCTCCTCTAGATTGGCATTGTCGAGCCGGGCACCGTGCAGGTCGGCCTGGGCAAGAGCAGCTCCTTTGAGGTTGGCATCGCTGAGGTTAGCGCCGCGCAGATCGGCCCCGCGCAGGTCTACCCCCTGCAGGTTGACCCCCATCAGATTGCAGCCGCTCAAGAAGGCCCCGGCCAGACTCACTCCGCTCAGGCGTGCGCCCATCAGGTTGGCACCCCGCAGGTTGGCGCCCCGCAGGTCGGCGCCAGTCAGGTCGCACTGCATCAGGTTAGCGCCCCACAGGTTGGCCCGCAGGTCGCTGCCCATCAGGGTAGCTCCCATCAGGTTTGCCCCCTCCAGGTGGGCCTTGATCAGAGATGACCGGCTGAGATCGGCCCCCACCAGGTTTGCCCCGGCCAGATAAACCCCCGCCAGATCGCTGCCAGAGAGATTTTCATCTTCTAGATCAGCTCCGGCCAGATGGCGGAGCTTGCCCGATCGCAGGGCGGCAATATCAACAGATTCTGTAGGCACAGGTGCAATTAGTGGGGCAGTAGGGAAGATAGAGGCTGAGAGGCAGCCGGGTAATTGTCTAAATCTGGGTTGAGTAACCCAGACCCTAGGGTAATTTTAGTGGGTATTGCGGGTAAGCTCATGCCCTGCTGGAGGCCCATCACCATCAATCCCAGAATCTCCACCAGTTTTGGATCCCATCGCTGACCGGCTTCCGCCTGACAAGCAGTGAGAACCTCCCCTAGGGCGGCTAAGTTGTTATCGGTGGGGGTGCCGTGGCGGGCCTGGGCTACCCCTCGCTGGAATTCAGCCACCAGGGCCAGCATCCGCGACTCTAGGGGGACAGCGTCGCCGGCCAGACCGGCGGGGTAGCCGCTGCCGTCCCAGCATTCGCTCTGGTGGCTGATAATGGCCGCGATCGCCCGCATGCGGGGCATCAGCCGCAGCGCCTGCACCTCTGGAATCAGCTGGCAGCTCGGCCCGTCGTGGGTGAGGGTGGCCAGCTCTGGGACTGGGGCAATGCGGTGTAGCATGCCGGCCAGGCGCAGCCTCTGGAGTTGCCAGGCAGGCAGATCGAGCAGCTGACCCATCATTTCCAAGAGCGATACCACTTCGCTGGCGGCCAGGGGGTTGACCGGATCGCTCAGGTCCACCAACTGGGCCATGCGTAAAAATGCCTGGAGCTCGTTGGAGAAGAGGTTTTGGTCGAGGTCGTCGACCAGGCTAAAGGCGAGGTTGCCCTTCAGGTCATTACGGCTATTTTGCAGGTAGTGCACCACCTGAGACACCGGGTGGCTAACGTTGGCAGGCCCCTCACCGCTAGCGGGTGGTGGCTGGTTGAGGGCGGCCAGGTGGTCGGCTAGCTGAGCCTGAAGGGCGGAATCATAGCGGCCGACGTGGGCGATCGCCAGTTCTACCGTCTGGCTGACCAGCGCCGAGTCAAAGGTCCAGAAGCCGTAGAACTTGCGCTCTAGATCGTGCTCGGGCACCCCCGCCTTGCCGTAGTCGGCCACCGATAGCTCCTGGCACAGCACCATGGCGCTGTAGTCAGGGGACAGAATGATCAGGTGCCATTCTTCAGCCACCGGATCGTCACTGGCTAAGTCGACCAGGGCAACGTTGTCGCGCTGGCTGGTGGGGTGGTCATGAAAGCCCGCCTCGGGGGCAGCCATAATCACAATCTGCTGTGCCTGATCGGCGATCGCGCGGTAGCGATCGGCTTCTTCTAAATACCACTTGCCTCGCTGAAAAGCGGTAATCACCAGTGGGGGCGAGCCAGAGGTCAAAATGCAGTCTTCCAGGGCGTGGCAGAGGGCGACCAGGGTGTTTTTGTAATACACGCCGTAATTGAGTGGTGTGGTGTCTGGCTCAGCTCGGCCATCCACCAGCTGCTTTAGAATTGACCCCTCCAGCATTGCGATCCTCTATGCCTGCCATTGCCCATGTCTTTAAGATAATAACAAGGTCTCCTAATCTGCAACGTGTCCCTTAGCTTCACCCCTCTGACATTCCCCCTGACGCTATGGAGGTAAACGAACTAACCCCGGCAGAATGGCCCTGGCCCCTGCTACTGGATGCCGATCCGTCCCGAGAGATCATTGAAACCTACATTCATCGATCTACGGTGATGGGGTTGATCGAGAATGATGCGGTGATTGCCGTCGTGGTGCTGCTTAGACAGAGCCCCCAGGTGATTGAAGTGATGAACATTGCCGTCGCCCCCAGCTACCAGGGTAAAAAGCTAGGCAAATTGCTGCTGGCGGCGGCAATTGAGCGATCGCGCCAGCAGGGGGCGCAACGGATGATCGTCGGCACCGGCAACGCTGGCATTCCTCAGCTAGCGTTTTATCAAAAAATGGGCTTTCGGCTAGAGTCGATCGATCGCGACTACTTTGTGCGCACCTATCCAGAGCCCATTTTTGAAAACGGGATTTGGTGTCGAGACCGTGTCCTGCTCACCCTCGATCTGTAATCGGCTGCGATCGCCATGAGACATGTCCAGGTTTATCCTCCCAATTCCCAGTGGGCTAGGGACTTTGACGCAGAGGCTGCCCAGATCGCCCTGGCCCTGGGCAACAATGTGGCGCACATCCACCACATCGGCAGCACCTCAATTCCCAACATCTACGCCAAACCTGTGATTGACCTACTGGTAGAAGTCAACGACATCGATCAGGTCGATACTGGCAATGGTGCGATGGCAGCTCTGGGCTATACAGTCATGGGAGAATATGGCATTCCGGGGCGACGATACTTTCGCAAAGATAATGCCGAGGGCGTTAGAACCCACCACGTCCATACCTTTCAGGTCGATTCTCCCGAAATAACTCGCCACTTGGCCTTTCGCGACTTTATGATCGCCCACCCCGGCTGCGCCCAGCAGTACAGCGAGCTCAAGCGCACCCTGTCAGCACAATACCCCAAGGACATCGACGGGTACATGGATGGCAAAGACGAGTTTGTAAAAACGATGGAGCAACGAGCCCTGCAGTGGCGAGGCCTGGCATGACGAGCGCGGGCTGCTGCATCAGCCGGTTGACATCAATGCCCGCCGGAGGATAGTGCGGCGACTGGGCGGCGATCGCGCTCCTCAATCGGCGCACTCAGCGCCTCCTCCAGGGGGGCCACACCCAGGCGTTCTTCCAAAATATCCATCACCTCGCGGCCAAAGTCATCGGGGTTGCGCTGCCAGGCCTCTAGGCACACTTCGCCAAAAAACGACCCCAGGGGTTCCGGGTTCCACAGCAGCTTCTTCGACACCCAGGGCAGGTGAATATCAAGGGGGTTGTAGTCGCGACGGAGCATCTTTTTCTCAAAGGCGTACTCCTCCAGGTGGGTGTGGGGCTGGAGGCCGATGAAGAAGATCGCCGGCTCTACCTTGTCGCGACCAAAGACCTCCTCCAGGGCGCGGTGGTAGGCCAGGGTCTGGCGAATGGTCTCGGGGCGCTCGTCGATCACATTAAAAGAGTAGTTGACCGACACGAGGTCGTTGAATCCGGCGGCCTTGAGATCTTTGCAGTTTTGCAGCACCGTGCGCAGGTTGTAGCCCATGCGCATTTTGCGCACCAGCTCCTGGGATCCACTGGTAATGCCGATCTCGAAGTAGTTCATGCCGGTGTCGGCCATAAGCTGACAAAGCTTGGGCGTCAGGTTATCGGCACGGATGTAGGCGGCCCAGTGAATATCGGTCATGCCTGCCTCGAGAATCTTTTGCAGCAGTTCCTCCGCATCCTGCATGAACCGACGGGCAGGAATAAACTGGGCGTCGGTAAACCAGAAGTTGCGCACCCCCCGTCGGTAGAGCTGCTGCATCTCCGCTACGACTTCTTCGGCAGGGTTGATCCGCACCTGCTTGCCTTCGACCACGGTGTAGATGCAGTAGCAGCAATTGTGGGGGCAGCCCCGCTTGGTCTGCACGCCGATGTAGAAGTCTTGATCCTGCAGGTAGTAGTCAAACTCGGGCCAGATTGCCTCGATGTAGTCGTAGTTGCAGGCGGTTTTTTCCAGCGGGGCGGGCTCTTCGTGGATGAGGCGATCGCGCGGCGTGGTCTCCCCCGCAATGTAGCAGCGCTGATCTGAGAAATCTTGCCCCCGGAGGATTCGCTCCAGCAGCATTTCCCCTTCGCCCACGGAGATGATCGTGCCCTTGGGCAAGCGATTGTGGAGCTGTTCGTAGAACACACTCACCGCTCCGCCACCCACCACAGTGGTGACATTCTGCGCGTAACGCTGGGCACGCTTGAAGCCGCGTTTGATCAAGCCCTGGTTGCGCCACAGCTCCGCCAGGTAGGTGGTGGCCATGCGCAGCCCCCCCAGGGCTCCCCGCGCCTTGAGGAAAAGATTGCGGGCGTAGAAAAACTCAAAGGCGTTCTGCAGCGGGTTACCACCGCGCCCGCCCACCGGGGCAAAGATCTGAATATCTCGCCAGGAGAACACCAGCAGGGTGGGCTGGAAGTCGTCGATGCAGCGATCGAGGGCGGCACCGTAGTCGAGGGGAGGCACGGCCCCTAAATCAAAAATGCGCTGCTCTAGGTCTGGGAAAAGCTTATGCACATGGTCTGCCAAATAAACCACCCCAATCGGGAAGATGGGATTACAGGGTAGCCGCACGTAGAGCACACGGGCCTGGCTATTGGTAGTGAAGGGCATTTTTCTCAGGCTTGAAATATATCTTCACGATAGCATCGTCCCTCACCCAGGGTGGAGAGTCCCTTAAATACCGAGGGAAATCCCAAGGGACTCTGACCGTCTGAGAACACAGGTCTACCTGAATTATCTGTTCAACTCGAAGTATACGAATCGACATACTTTGGGATGGCCTTAAGGGGACCCTGAGCCGCCCCAGCCCCTAGGGCCTAGAGCGCAGACTCATGGTATAACGCCCTCATTAAGCTTTTTGGAGTGCCATAGGGGCTGAAACGACGGAAAACTTTCCTCCCAACCCAAGCCTGACTGGGACTGGTTAGTGCTTTTCAGGGCATAGTCAAGGTTGGCTCCGATTTATTGCAAAGTTTGAACGATTATTGCCAAATATTTTGAATGGTTACGGTGCTGCCGGGGTTGGTAGTCGCCTTTACAACAGCCGGGGATCGCAAGGTGTTACGCTCTGCGTAGTGATTCTTGCAGTATTGCCGTAAAGCATCAATGGCACAAATCCTTGATCCCATTCCCTCCGACGGGCAGAGCCCAATTCTCTGCTGCTACGTCAACGCTACCAGTAAGATGCAGATTGCTCGTATTACAAATGTGCCCGACTGGTACTTTGAGCGAGTGGTTTTTCCAGGACAGCGACTGCTTTTTGAAACGCATCCCATGGCCCTGCTAGAAATTCATACTGGCATGATGGCTAGCGCGATTTTATCAGACAGTATACCTTGCGAGCGGCTCCGGGTGGATGATCCCGAGTTAGCGGTTTTTGAGCCTGCCCCAAGCTCTATCCTTGGGGCACCCCCCCTAGACGAACCGTCCAACGAGCCCTCGGCGGCGGTGGTCGCTACTCCTGCCGGGTAGCCGTCTACACTGGGGTTAGCGCGCTTCATCCTGGCTATGCCGTTAGTCTACTTAGTTGTGGAGAGGTAGTTTGTCTACTCTCGCTGGGCCGCTGGAGGAGTGCCAACGGTGATATCCAGGAGGGGCGATGAATCTACCTTCATTTTTGTGGTTGTGGCGGATTGCAGCTTGGTCCATGGGGCTAACCCTGACGGGCTATGGGCTGCTGACGTTGACGGGCGGCGTGCTGTTCTATACGCGCACTCACCAGCAGGAGCGCTCGGCCTGGCTCCGACCCCTGCACATTCTTTTGGGCTCGACGGTCGTGGGGCTGGTATTGCTGCTGCTGATCATTGGGCTGGTGGGCACCCTGGGGGAGTACGGCACCCTGGGGCATTCGATTCATCTATTGTTTGGCATTGTGGTGGTGGGTCTGGTGCTGGCCTCGGCCTGGAGCGCCAGCCGCATTGCCCCTGAGCGCCCCTGGGCGCGATCGCTGCACCTCACCCTCAACGGGGTGATGGGTCTGGGGCTAATGGCCGTTGGCCTGTCGGGTTGGCAGGTGGTGCAAAAGTATCTACCTTGAAAAGAAAGCCCATTGCTAGAGCCCCATGGTTGAGCCATCTTCACCGGTGATGTCGTCAAACCCTCTGCCCCCTGCTGGGGGCGATCCGGGCTTGGCCGACGGCCGATTTCATATTTCGCCCCTGATTCGCCTTACCCTGCTGCTGCTGTACCTGGCCCTGCTGGGCCCCCTGCCCTTTTTAGCCCAGGCTACCCAAGCCGCAGTTTCCCCGGCGCTCTTGATCGCAGGCATAGTCCTGGGTTTTTTAGGACTGTACGGTGCCCTAGGACAGCGGGTTGAGGTCGATAGCGAAGGCATTGCGGTGATTTACCCTCGCTGGATTCGGTGGCTATTTCGCGACGGTTGGCAACTGCCCTGGAGTGAGGCCAAGGCGCTGCGGCCTCGATCCACTGGTCAGGGGGGGCTAGTCTACTATTTTGTGGGAGCTGACCCGCAGCGGGCCTACCTGCTGCCCATGCGAGTGGCGGGGTTTGCCCGCCTGGTGCAGCTGGTGGAGGCCTATACGGACATTGACACCCAAGATGTGAGGCCGCTGGCTCAGCCTTGGATGTACCTAATTTTGCTGGTCTTTACCCTGCTCTTGCTGCTGGTGGATGCCTGGACAATTGCTGCGGCCCTGTCAATGGCTTAGCCCTAGACGGCAGGGGGATAGCCACGGGGGTATAGTTAATGAGTCACAGTTGCAATAAGGTCGCCTCGTCAGCGGTCTCAGTTCCCCCAGTGATCGGTTATGACCCCACCGCCTGTTCTGCGCCTTGATGCCGTTACTAAGCGCTACACTGCCCAGCTGACTCCAGCGGTTGACCAGGTGAGCCTAACGCTTGACCAGGGAGAAATTCTAGGCCTATTGGGGCCCTCGGGCTGTGGAAAAACCACGCTGCTGAGGCTGATTGCTGGCTTTGAGCAGCCCGATAGTGGCACCCTCTTTTTGGGCAGTCAACCGGTGAGCGGGAATCCCTGGCTGCCTCCGGAGCGCCGGGATGTGGGCATTGTTTTTCAAGACTATGCGCTGTTTCCCCACTTGACTGTGGCGGAGAACGTCGCCTTTGGGCTGCACAGGGGCTCCCAGGCGGGGGGGCTGGCGGCGGCAGCTATGCAGCAGCGGACAGAGGAGGCGATCGCCCTGGTGGGTCTAGAGGGGCTCAAACACCGCTATCCCCACGAGCTGTCGGGAGGGCAACAGCAGCGGGTGGCTCTGGCTCGGGCCCTGGCCCCCCGCCCGGCGATTATTCTGCTGGACGAGCCCTTTAGCAACCTGGATGTGCAGGTGCGCCTCTACCTGCGCCAGGAGGTACGCAATATTTTGCGTCAGGTGGGGGCCTCGGGGGTATTTGTCACCCACGACCAGGAGGAAGCGCTGGGGTTGGCCGATCGCGTGGCTGTCATGCACCAGGGCCAACTGGAGCAGGTCGATACCCCAGAGGAGTTATATCGCCAGCCCGCCTCGCGGTTTGTGGCCGAGTTTGTCACCCAAGCCAACTTCTTGCCCGCCTGCCGTGGGCCCCAGGGTTGGGAAACGGAGGTGGGGTGCTATGCCGTGGCGGATACCCTGGAGGGGGTCGACCAGGCTGATCTGATGATCCGCCAAGAGGATGTCGCCCTGACGCTGGATCCTACGGGAGCTGTCCTAGTGCGCGATCGCCTGTTTCTGGGTCGGGAGTATCAGTACTGTCTCCAAACTGCCGGGGGTGCCCTGCTCTACGCTCGACTACCCATTGGCGACTCGATTTCCGTGGGCAGCCGGGTGCGCATCAGGCTGCCACCCCAGCTGCTGCACCTCTATCCGGCCCAAGGGGCAGAGGCGACCTCAGCATTGTCTAGCTCGGCCCAGGCGCTGCTGCTGCCGTCGAGTTAGCCAGGGGCGGTGTGTCTGTCATCGCTGGGGTTGTCGCCCTCTGCACAGTCTGGCTGGTATAGACCGGCGTTGACCCCACGCACCCAAGGGTAAAGGCGGGAAAATTTTGCTGTAAGGTTACCTCTAGATATGGGGGGCGCTGCTGTTAACCCAGGCGCTGTATGCTTGGCCATGGGCGCTTCGTCATCCCATGCTTGTCCTTTCCCTACGTTCAGGTCAACTCCTATGCATCGGGTTTTTCAACCAATTTGTCTATCCCTAGCGGCCCTCGGGCTGCTTAGCGCCCCGGTTCTAGCCGCTGTGCCGCTGAGCCCGACAGCAGTCCAGTCCCTAGGACAGACGACTCTCCTGGCCCAGGCGGGCATTGTCGAAACCGTTCTGTTCTTTGAGACAGAGTCCATGGCAGTGCGGATCTCCCGCAGCGGTGCTGACCTGTTGATGAATCTCTACAACAAAACGACTGATACCGTAGAGCTTCGCGACGCCCCGGCCCAGCTCATGCCCAGCACCCGCGATAGAACGGTTTATAAAAACAGCCGGGGTGAGGCCGAACGGTTTGCCAGCATCAACGTGATGGGCGAAACCGAGCTAGAAATTGTGGCTGCGGACGGCACGGTAGTTCTGAAAGAATCTGGCTTTAATACGGTGGTCGGGGTTCCCTCTGGTTCCGCTGACTTTCGGGGCAATAACTTTGCCCCCGGCACCCCCGCCGTAGTGCTCTCCAGTGAAGCGGCCCGGCTGCGATCGGCACCGCGCCTGGGCAGCGAGATTTTGGCGCAGGCCCCTCGCCGGGCTGTAGTTGAAGTGATCGATCGGGTGGGCAACCCCACGGATAACTTCATCTGGTATCAGGTAGTCTACCAGGGCACCACGGGCTGGGTGCGAGGGGATCTGCTTCAGCCCGTATAGGCAGATAATCTTTAGGCAGACGATCCATTGCCATGAAAATCCGCCCAGAGGCTAGATCATGGATGGGCTATTCAACCGTCAGGTCTACGGTCATACCTTCTCTGGCCAGGCTAGCTCCAGCAAAGCTCCCTCGAACCTGTTGCTCAAGCTGATCCAGCTGATCGTCGCAGTGGGCTGGGTTGTGGTGAAATAGCACCAAATGCTTCACCGGGCTAGCCTGGGCTATCTCAATGCCCAGGTGCCAGGGCTCTACAGGGGGGCTGGCGGAGTCTGAGTAGGCCGCATCGGCGTAGGTCCCGTCGAAGATCAGCACATCTGCATTGGCGGCTAGCATGAGCAGATTGGGATCGGCGGTGACCTGGGTAGGGTCAGTATCGGTGGCGTAGACCACCACCCGATTGTGCCAGCTGATCCGATAGCCCAGGGCGCTCGTGTGGCGGTTGAGGATCCAGGGTTCTACCACCACGTCGCCCAGGGTGATAGTCTGTCCGGCGACGATATTGTGAAAGGTCATCGCCGCCGCCATGGTTTGCAGGGGTTGAAAAAAATTGGGCCGCAGCATTTGATCCATCAGGCGCTGCTTGATGGAAGCGCCGTTGGGAGCCGGTGCTCCGTAGATATCTAGGCTGGTTGTAGCTGCAAAAGCAGGGGCAAAAAAGGGGAAACCCTGAATGCGATCCCAGTGAGTATGGGTAAAGAAGATGTGGGCACTAACCGGGTGACCTTGCTCCATCAGGCGCTGGCCCAAGACCCGCAGGCCAGTGCCACCGTCAAAAATTAGCCGCTGACCGCCCACGAGCACCTCTACACAGGCCGTATTCCCGCCATAGCGCACGGTATCTGCCCCCGGTGAGGGTATGTTCCCCCGTACCCCCCAAAACGTGATCGCAAAGGACTGATCTAAGCAGTTTGACTCAGGTTGGGGATCGTCTCCAGCACCGGGCGGAGATAGGGCATCGGATGGGCTAGCGGTATTGACCATGGAGTTATGACGTTCTCCCAAGCTTAGACGGCGGCTCAGGACTTGCGATGTCCCCTGCTGCCAAACTCAGATGATGTGTAGATACGACCTATGTATAAGGATCCATCTTAAGAATACCCATAAAAATACGCCCAGAACCGTGTAATTAGGGTTTGCTGAAAAAGTCAGCAAGGGCTGGATAGTGCCTTTTGGTTAGGCCCCTGCCGGAACGCCCATCGCCGCCCGCCAGTGAGCAACCCTCCATGCCCTGAGTTGACCGATTTCTTTGGCGAGATAGCGGTGT
>JBGSNT010000260.1:0-22517 GCA_041739575.1 Nodosilinea sp.
CCTCAAACGCTTTTCGTCCTCTCCCAGAGGTCCCAAAAAACCTGCTAAAAAAGAGCCGTTTAATCCGAAGCATCCTCATGTTGCTACCGCTCGGCTCCTCAAGCAAAAGGAGAACAAACGTTCACCTTAACAGGGGTAGGCTGTAGTCTTTTAGCGGGCGGCTGAGGGTGTTGTCGTGGCGAATGTTGCTGGGCACATCGATGCCGTGCAGCATCATGTTGGTCATGGCCAGCATATGGGGCAGGGGTTTCTTTTCTACCCCGTGCAGGGTGACGTGCAGCAGGTTGTTGTCGTCGGGGGTTTTGACCTGGGGCTTGAGGTGGTCGATCGCACAGGTCAAAAAGCCGCCCGTGCCACAGGCCGGGTCAAGCAGGGCTTCCCCCAAGTGCGGGTCAACCATATCCACCATGAACTGGGTCACGGCGCGGGGGGTGTAGTACTCGCCCGCATTGCCCGCCGCCTGGAGGTCGGCCAAAATCTTTTCGTAAATATCGTTAAACAGGTGGCGATCAGACGACGAGTTAAAATCGACATCGGCCTCAATGGTGTTGATCACCTGGCGCAGCAGGGTGCCCGACTTCATGTAGTTGTAGGCATCTTCAAACACCGAGCCCATCACCATGCCCCGTGGGGTCACGCCCGCCTTGGTGGCCAAACCCTTCAGGGTGGGAAACAGGTCGTTATTGACAAACTCAATCAGCGCTTCCCCGGTCATGCCCTCGGGGTCTTTGGCCCAGCTCGACCACCGCAAGCGGCTCGGCAGCGGCGAGGTGTAGTTGGCAATGGTCAGCTCCCACTCCTGCTCTTTGTCGTCAAAGATTTTGAGAAAGATCAGCCACACCAACTGGCTAATGCGCTGGGCGTCGCCATCGACACCGACATCCTTACGCATGATGTCTTGAATGCTTTTGATCAGGGTTCCGATGGCCATGGGGTTGTCTTTTTCAGGCTTAGGAGATGGTCATGGGTAGGATGGGCAAAGGGCTTTGCCCGTGCCCATCGCTAACGATTTGTTTTGATGGGCACGCAAGCTTTGCCCATCCTACGGGAGTGGTTGTGATGCATTATGCACTGTAGAGGGCCTGCTCTAGCTCGCGCAGGGCTTGCTGGTACTGGCTCAGACCGCCAAAGGCGCGAATCAGCTCCATCGGCGTGCCGAACTGGGTAAAGGGCGCGATCGTGAGAATCTGGGGTTCTTCAATCGGTTCTACCCCCTCATCGGCGTATTTCTCTAGCAGGGCATTGAGCACCCGGCGAGCCTGGTCGCCGTAGCGGGCAAAGTAGTTGCGCTGTTTCACCACCTCGGCCCGCTCGCGCCGGGTCAGCGGTGGCCTGTCCCAAGCCACATGGCAGATCAGGTCAAAGGGGTCGCAATCGCGGCCAATTTCCTCCGCCAGGGCCTCAAAGAAAACACCCTGGTTGGCCAGCTCCTCGATAATAGCCTGCTTTTTGTCGGCATCGCTCCAGCGGCGCAAAAAGTCGCTGAGTGTGGCAAACTCCTTGGCCAGGGTCTTGCGGGTGTAGTCCTTCAGAGATTCGGTGATCAGTTTACCGTCGGCGTCAAAATATTGCACCCGCTCCGCCGCCACCTTGACCTCGACATTGGCCACCACATAGCGGCGTACCCTGGTGCCGTCCTCACCCCCAGTTTCCCCAACAGTTGGCCCGCCGATGCCGTCATCTGTGGGGTAAGTAAAGCCCTCGTCGGTGGGGTCATCAGTCGGGTCGTCTACCGGGTCATCGGGCGGTACCGGCGAGTCTTCCAGGTCTTTAGGTTCATAGATCTGCACCGGATCGCCGTCAAAGTCGGGGTCGGCAAATAGCTCGGTGGCCTTCTTAAAGTCGATGATGGTGAAGTAAAACTTGCCGTAGTCTTCGTTGATGCGGGTGCCGCGCCCGATAATCTGCTTAAACTCCGTCATCGACTGAATGCGCTGGTCGAGCACGATCAGCTTGCAGGTTTGAGCATCGACCCCGGTGGTCATCAGTTTGGAGGTAACGGCAATCACCGGGTAAACACTCTCCGGAAAGATGAAATTGTCGAGTTCGGCTTTGCCTTCGGCATTGTCGCCAGTAATGCGCATCACGTACTTGGAGTTTTGGGCCACCAGGTCGCTGTTTTCGTTGTTGAGCGCCTGACGCATGCGTTCGGCATGGTCAATATTTTCGCAGAAGACGATCGCCTTATCGAAGCGGTTGGTCTGCTTTAGAAACTCGGTGATCTTTTTGGCCACCAGCTGGGTGCGCTTTTCGAGCACCAGATTTTTGTCAAAATCTCGCTGGTTGTAGATGCGGTCTTCGATCTCGTTGCCGTGCTTATCGACCATGCCCTTGCTGGGTCGCCAGCCCGACACATCCTTATCGAGGTCAATGCGTACCACCTTGTAGGGGGCCAAAAAGCCATCCTCAATGCCCTGTCTGAGGGAGTAGGTGTAGATCGGCTCGCCAAAGTAGTCGATGTTAGAGACGTCCTTGGTCTCCTTGGGGGTGGCGGTGAGGCCAATCTGGGTGGCCGCTGAGAAGTAGTCTAAAATCTCCCGCCAGGCAGAATCTGCCGCCGCGCTGCCTCGGTGGCATTCGTCAATCACGATCAGGTCAAAAAAGCCGGGGCTAAACTGCTTGTAGATATTTCTCTCTTCTTCGGTACCCGTCACCGCCTGGTAAAGCGACAGGTAAATTTCGTAGGACTTATGCCTGCCGCTTTTGGATCTTGGTCATGGCCGAGCCAAAGGGCTTGAAGTCGTTGGTCATGGTCTGATCGACCAAAATGTTGCGATCGGCCAAAAACAAAATGCGTTGCTTAGCCTTAGACCGCCAGAGCCGCCAAATGATTTGGAAGGCGGTGAAGGTTTTGCCAGTGCCCGTCGCCATTACCAGCAGAATGCGGTTTTGCCCCCGGGCGATCGCCTCAATGGTCTTGTTGATAGCCAGCAGCTGGTAGTAGCGGGGGGTTTTGTTGCTGCCGTCGCTGTAGTAGTCCTGGGTGACTAGATCTTGCTGGGCATCGTTTAGCCCCCGGTGGCTAACCCACCACTGCCACAGGGTCTGTGGCGAGGGAAATTCATCTAGCCCCAACTCCCGCTCGATGGGGCCATCGCTGGTGATCTTGTTGTGGAACAAAAAGCCGTCGCCATTGGAGCTAAACACAAAGGGCACTTGCAGCATGTCGGCATAGCCCAGGCCCTGCTGCATGCCATCGCCCAGGGAATGCTTGTTGTCTTTGGCTTCAATGATGGCAATGGGCAGGTTGGGCTTGTAAAACAACACGTAGTCAGCCCGCTTGTGCTGAGCACGGGTGTGCAGCTTGCCCCGCACGATAATGCGCCCCTTGGTAAGGGGAAACTCTTCTCGAATTTGGGTGGTAATATCCCACCCGGCCCGCTCTAGGGCGGGGGTAATGTACTTAGTGCAGATGTCGCGTTCGGAGAGCTGCTTTTTGTCCATGTCTTAGGGTCTTTCCAAATCCGTAGTTCAGATTGCAGCAAACAACGCTCAAAGGTTAGTTCCAATGGGGTAACTAATATTTAGCCTATTTCTTTCCTTCTACTGTGCCCAACATTCTTCATCAGGGTAATTACTGACTGTTGATCACATACTATTGGCTTTAAAGAATGTAGCTGAAGCTCGCAGAGCGTTAGGACAATTCTGGAAACGAAAATACCCGAGAATTTTGATTTCTCTCAAGGGCGCAGGCCCTGCGCCCCTACATGGGGGTATCTTCTTTCTCGGAAATTACCTTAGTTATAGCTTCAGGTAGCTCTGACACCCACTGGGAAGCCTGCTATCAACTCATGTTCCAGGGCGAAGTGGCTGGGAAGTGAGTTGATAGCCAAACTCTTGAACAGTTTAGGGCTGAAGCATTCGGTTACAGTCCGAGACGAGCAGGCTGCCTAACGACGAGGTCTGTAAGCTTTAAGTGCTCAGGCTTCTGGGTGATCTGGGCTCACCCAGAAGCCTGGCTTATGATCCATTTAACCCAGGGCTTCTAGCAGCTGCTGTTTGGCTGTCTCCAGTGCTTCCGGCAGCTTGCTGGCATCGCGACCGCCCGCCTGGGCCAGGTTGGGCCGCCCGCCGCCGCCGCCGCCGGTCAGCTTGGCGATGCCGCCAATGAACTTGCCCGCCTGGAGTTTTTGCTCAATTACCTCGGGGCTAAAGGCAGCCACCAGGCTGACCTTGTCGGGTTCCGGCACCGAACCCAGCACCACGGCCCCGGCCCCCAGCTTTTGCAGCAGGCGTTCAGCGGCGGTTTTGAGGGCTTCGGCGCTGACGCCTTCCAGCTCGGCCACAATGAGCTTAAGGGGGCCAGCGGCTTCGGCTCCGTCGAGCAGCTGGTCAGCCTTGAGCACCGCCAGCTCAGCCTTGAGGGCATCTAGCTCCTTCTGAGCGGTCTTGAGGTCGGTTTGCAGGGTGGTGACGCGCTCAGTTAACTCCTCGGGCTTGGCCTTGAAGCGATCGCTCAGATCACGCACCACGGCATCGCGCACATTCAGATACTCCAGCACGGCGGGGCCGGCCACCGCCTCAATGCGGCGCACCCCCGAGGCCACCCCGGCCTCGGCGATGATTTTGAACAGGCCGATCTCGGCGGTGTTGCTGACGTGGGTGCCGCCGCACAGCTCCATCGACACGCCGGGGAAGTCGATCACCCGCACCTCGGCGCTGTACTTTTCGCCAAACATGGCGATCGCCCCCTTAGCCTTGGCCTCTTCCAGCGCCATCACCGTGACATCGGCGGCGTGGCCCTCGGCAATCCAGCTGTTCACCTGCTCCTCCACCTGCTGCACCTCGTCGGTGGTGAGGGGGCGGGGGCAGTTGAAGTCAAACCGCAGGCGATCGAAGGCGACCAGGGAACCCGCCTGGGAAATGTCGGGGTCCACCAGCTTTTTCAGCGCCGCCTGCAGCAGGTGGGTAGCGGTGTGGTTGGCCTGGGCACGACGGCGGCAGGCCCGATCGATCTGGGCGGTGACGGCATCGCCCACGGCCAGGGTGCCCCGCTCAATGCGGCCCACGTGGACAAAGAAGTCGCTGTCCTTTTTCACATCCACAATCCGGACGACGACGGACTCGCCGGAGAGGTAGCCGCGATCGCCGATCTGCCCCCCAGACTCGGCGTAGAAGGGCGTCTGATCCAGCACAATCTGGACCTCTTGCCCGGCCTCAGCCTGCTTCACCGAATCCCCCAGGAGCAGAATCGCCTCGACCTGACTGGTGCTGCTGACATCGGCATACCCCAAAAAGGTGGTGGAGTGAATATGCTCGGCCAGGGTATCCAGGCTGCCCTGCACCGTCAGGTCAATGGTTTCGTGGGCGTCCTTGGAGCGCTGGCGCTGCTCCTCCATGGCGGTCTCAAACCCGGCCACATCCACCGATAGGCCTTGCTCCTCAGCAATTTCCTGGGTTAGCTCCAGGGGAAAGCCGTAGGTGTCGTAGAGCACGAAGGCGTCGGTGCCAGCAATCTGTAGGGTCTTCGACTGACTCTCCCGCTTGAGAATGTCGTCCAGCAGCTTTTCGCCCCGCTCCAGGGTTTCCAGAAAGCGGGCCTCTTCGCGATCGAGCTCGGCTTTGATTGTCGAGGCGCGCGCTCGGGTATTGGGGAAAGGGGTTTCCGCCAGGGCGATCGCCGCCGCCGCCACCTTGCTAATAAACGCCCCCTCAATGCCAATCAATCGACCGTGGCGCACCACCCGGCGAATTAGCCGCCGCAGAATGTAGCCCCGGCCCACGTTGGAGGCGGTGATGCCGTCGGCAATCATGTGGACGACCGCCCGCACGTGGTCGCCGATCACCTTCAGCGATACCTTGGTTTTCTCGTCGCAGGCTCCGTAGTCCAGCCCCGCCAGCCCCGCCGCCGCCTGAATGATCGGGAAGATCAGGTCGGTTTCGTAGTTGTTGGGCACCTGCTGCAAAATCTGGGCCATGCGCTCCAGGCCCAGGCCGGTATCGATGTTTTGGTTTTGCAGCGGCGTCAGGGTGCCCGCCGCATCCCGGTTGTACTGCATAAACACCAGGTTGTAGAACTCGATGAAGCGCGAGTCATCTTCCAGGTCAATGTGCTCGTCCCCCAGCTCGGGGTGAAAGTCGTAGTAGATTTCGGAGCAGGGGCCGCAGGGGCCGGTGGGGCCAGAGGCCCAGAAGTTGTCGGCCTCATCCATGCGCTGAATGCGGTGGGCGGGAATACCAATCTGGTCACGCCAGATCGCAAAGGCATCGTCGTCTTCGCGAAAGACGCTCACCACCAGGCGATCAGGCGGCAGCTTAAACACCTCGGTAGACAGTTCCCAGGCCCAGGCGATCGCCTGTTCTTTGAAGTAGTCGCCAAAGCTGAAGTTGCCCAGCATCTCAAAGAAGGTGTGGTGGCGCGCCGTGCAGCCCACGTTCTCGATGTCGTTGGTGCGAATGCATTTCTGGGAGGTGGTGGCGCGGTCCACATCCGACTGGCGCTGACCCAGAAAAATCGGCTTAAACTGCAGCATGCCCGCAATGGTGAGCAACACCGTGGGGTCCTCCGGCACCAGGGACGCACTGGGTTTAATGGCGTGGCCCCGCGCCGCGTAAAACTCCAGAAACGTCTGGCGAATTTGCGCGCCGGTCATCGTGGTGGCGGTGGAGATGGGGGACTGTGCCATGGGACGGAGGAAGGGTGGGTAGGTGAATGGGGCGGTGGGTAATAGATCAATCCTAGGGTGCATTAGCGCCGCAATGCATCCTCCCAGGAACCAGCCTCAGTAAATCTTCCAATTAAGTTGATCTGGGCTAACCTGGATTTCTATTTTGACCGATGATTGCCGATTGCGAAGCTCAGTCTGCGGCTTTTTTGGCGACTGCTTTTTTGGCGTCATCCCAGCATCAAGGGCACGCCCTGCTCTCTGTCTCTCCCACCTCGACGGACAGACCAGAAAGCCTGATCCTCGACGACACCATCTCAATACTGGCCGACTGTGGGGCTTCGGCTGGGCGCGAGCCCAGACCTGCCTCACTGCCCCAATGGCGAGACTCGATTGCGCTAGGGTGGGGAAGGCCGATTTCTTAAAGCCCTCTGCTATGAACCTGCAAGAAAGTCTGTCGATGGCGACCAAAACCCTGGCCGCCAACCGTCTGCGCAGCGCCCTGACCATGCTGGGCATCATTATCGGCAACGCCTCGGTGATTACGATGGTGGGCCTGGGGGAAGGGGCCCAGCGGTATGTCAACGCTCAGCTCGAAACCCTGGGGCCTAACGTGCTGTTTGTGGTGCCGGGCAGCCGCGAGACCCGCCAGCTGGGCTCTCTGGATGTGCCTCGCACCCTGGTGCTGGCGGATGCGGAGGCGATCGCCCAGCAGGTGCCCTCGGTCAGTGCTGTGGCGGCGGAATCCAGCAATCGGCAGCTCGTCACCTTTCGCAACCGCAACGCCAATATCAATGTGGTGGGCATTACCCCCGGCTTTCTGTCGGTGCGCAGCTTTGAGATTGCCAACGGGCGCTTTATCAGCGATTTGGACGTGACCCGCAGTGCCCAGGTGGCCGTCATCGGCGACACCCTGCGGCAGCGCCTGTTCGACAACGAGCCCGCCCTGGGCCAGCAGATTCGGGTGGGGGGCGTGACCTTTGACGTGATCGGGGTGCTGGTGAAAAAGGGCTCTAACCTGGGCCTCGACTACGACGATGCCGTCATGGTGCCGATCACCACCAATGCCAATCGGTTGAGCGGCGGCGAGCGATCGCCCTTCGGCATCGAGGTCTCGTTTATTACGGTGTCGGCCCGCGATCGCGCCAGCATGGCCACCGCCGAGTTTCAAATCACCAACCTGCTGCGCCTGCGCCACAAAATCCGCGCCGAAGACGACTTCTACATCAGCAGCCAAGATTCGCTGCTCACCATTGCCAACACCATCACCGGGGCGCTGACGCTAATGCTGGCGGCGATCGCCGGCATTTCCCTCTTCGTGGGCGGCATTGGCATTATGAACATTATGCTGGTGTCGGTGCGCGAGCGTACCCAGGAGATTGGATTGAGAAAGGCGATCGGCGCATCCCAGGGCGATATTCTGGGGCAGTTTTTGATTGAGGCGATCATTCTCTCGGTGGCGGGGGGCATGATCGGCACCGCCGTAGGGGTCAGCGGCATTCTGCTGATTGGGGTGTTGACCCCCTTTGAAGCCGGAATTTCCGCCGGGGCGATTATTCTAACGGTGAGCATCTCCGGCGGCATTGGCCTGTTCTTTGGCGTATTTCCCGCCCGTCAGGCCGCCAAGCTCGACCCCATCGTGGCGTTGAGAACCGCTTAACGACAGCGCTTTACTGTCTGCCCACTACAGAGCACTGAACCATGAACCTGCGTACGGCCACTGAAGCTGATCTGCCGACTCTGGCCACCTTGTTTCGGGCAACGGTGCTGGCCAATGCGCCGCAGCACTACAGCCCGGCTCAAACCGCCGCCTGGGCTGCTGTGGATGGCGATCGCTTTCGTCAGCTCATCCTCGGCGTCACCACCTACATTGCCGAAGACGATAGCGGTGTTGTGGGTTTCGCGGGCATCGGCGAAAACGGCTATGTAGCCTCTGCCTACGTCCGGCACGATCGCCTGCACCAGGGGATTGGCTCCCTACTGATGCAGGCGGTGCTGACCCATGCCCAGGAGAAACAGCTCCAGCGGCTCTATGCCGAAGCCAGTGAGTTTAGCCTCGGGCTGTTTCAGAAATTTGGCTTCAGCCAGTACGACACCGAAGTCGTCGAGCGAAACGGCGTGCAGTTCACCCGCTACCTGGTGGAACGGGTTTTGGCAGAGACTCCGTAGGGGCACAGCATGCTGTGCCCCTAGGTCGATTATTTTCTTGCCACCCCGTCGACCCGAGCGGCGTGCTTGACGGCTGAGGCCACCGCTGTGGACACGCGCTCATCAAACACTGAGGGAATGATGTGGTCACGGCTGAGCTCGTGGGGGCTGACCAGGGCGGCGATCGCATAGGCCGCCTCCAGATACATTGACGGCGTGATCTCCTGGGCCCGACAGTCGAGCGCCCCGCGCAGCACCCCCGGAAAGGCCAGCACGTTGTTGATCTGGTTGGGGTAGTCGCTGCGGCCCGTGGCCATCACCGCCACCTTGCCCGTCACCAGCTCGGGCTGAATTTCGGGAATCGGGTTGGCCATGGCAAACACAATTGGGTCTGGGGCCATAGCAGCCACCATTTCGACCGTCACCACCCCCGGCGCACTAACCCCCAGAAAGATATCGGCCCCCACCATGGCATCGGCCAGGGTGCCCGATTCCTCTACGGCGAACTCCTGCTTTTGGGGGTTCAGATCGCTGCGGCTGTGGGAGAGAATGCCCTTCGAGTCGCACAGCAGGATGGTGGTGGCCCCAGCCTTTTGCAGCAGCTTGGCGATCGCCACCCCCGCCGCCCCGGCCCCGTTGATCACCACCTTGACCTGGCTGAGGGATTTGTTCACCAGCTTCAGCGCGTTGACCAGCGCCGCCAGGGTGACAATGGCCGTGCCGTGCTGGTCGTCGTGGAAGACGGGAATATCTAGCTCCTGGCGCAGCCGGGCCTCGATTTCAAAACAGCGGGGGGCGCTGATGTCCTCTAGGTTAACGCCGCCAAAGACGGGGGCCAGTTGCTTAACGGCCTTGACAATCTCGTCGGTGTCCTGGGTATCGAGGCAGATGGGAAAGGCGTCTAGCCCGGCAAACTTCTTAAACAGCAGCGCCTTGCCCTCCATCACCGGCAGGGCGGCTTCGGGGCCTAGATTGCCCAGGCCCAGTACGGCGCTGCCGTCGGTGACGATGGCCACGGTGTTGCCCTTAATGGTGAGGTCGTACACCCGGTCGGGGTGCTCGGCGATCTCGACGCAGATTCGCCCTACGCCAGGGGTGTAGGCCATGGCCAGGTCATCCTGGTTGTGCAGCTCTAGCTTGCTCTCAACGCTGATTTTGCCGCCCTCGTGGATCTGAAAGGTGCGATCGCAGATATCGAGAATTTCAACCGCTTCCACGGTCTTGACCGCCGCGATAATGTCTTCCACGTGGGCCTCGCTGGAGGCATCGACGTGCAGCACCCGCACCATGTCGTAGCGATTGCGAGTGACTAGCTCAAAATCCCCCAGGTTGCCTCCCGCCTCGGCGATCGCCTGGGTGACCCGGGCCAGCATGCCGGTTTTATTGGGAATTTTGAGCCGTAGACTAAGACTGTAGCTGGGGTTGGGGGTGAGATTTGCCATGCCAAAACCTTTGGGCGATCGCGCCAGGGAAACAGAAGTGCCGTCTTGAGGGAATAGGTAAGCCTAACCAACCAGTTTAAGAGGGTTTCAGCCAAATACCCCAAGGCATTCCATCAAAAAAAAAGCATTCTGCGTACATTCACAGTGTGTGTGAAGATAGCAGTAGCGTCTGTTACCCACGTACGGTTCCTGGCTCCCCCCTCATCGCCATGCCCAGCCTCTACAGCGAGATCACCATCAACGCCCCCCGTTTTGCCGTCTGGGATGCCCTCGTCCGCAAGGAAGAGTGGCACCGTTGGAACACCTTTCTCTACGACTGCGATCCCAACCTGCCGATTCGCCCCGGCGGCGAAATTTTCCTCGCCCTGCGCCGCCTCGAAGGGGAAGACGAAACCGAGTTTCAGCCCCGCATTGTGGTGGTACAGCCCAACCACTGCCTGCGGTGGGTGGCCAAGGGCCCCGGCTTCAAGAGCGAGCACGTCTTCGAGCTAGAGGATGTCGGCCCCAACCGCACCAAATACATCCACCAGGAGCGCATCTCCGGTCTGCTTTCCCAGATGTTTCTGCCCTTCATTCGCCGCGACGAGAAGGAAGGCATTCGCCGGATGGCCCGGCAGATTAAGCGCTATGTGGAGCATCACTATCGGCGGCAGTGGTAAGCGGTGAATGGGTGCGTGGGTGAATCTCGAAAAGAATGCCCCTGCATGGGGCAAACAACTGTTTGCTTCTACGGTAGAACGGCTTGTCAGTAGGGGATTGTCTGAGCTGAGAATCGCCTCAATGCTCAGGGCAAAAAACCTTTAGCCATAATCTGGCTGATCGCATAGGGGCAATCTTTCGGAAACGCAGCTTCAGGTAGGCCAGTTTCTGCCGCAGCTCTCTCCACAGCATCTCTGTAGGCTTTGATCAGTATGGTCTCTAGGTACGGCTTCAGGCTAGGAGGTGCCTCCAAACTATCTTGGAGCCGCTGGCGATGTTCAACGATGCTGCCCTTCCAGCTATTGCTCTGTCTATCGGGCTGAAACTGCCATTTCAGCAGGTGTAGGAGCAAAATCACCAGGTTACTCTTTAAGCTCTGCCGTTCTCGTCGCCCCATAGCTTCGATTTCTTCGATCATGTTTTCCCAGTCGATTGCCCCATAGTTTTTACGCTTGAGGGCGTCGGCAGTCGCTTCCAGCCAACCCAAGTAGTCGGCTTCGTAGAGGGAAAGGGCGGGAGCGGGCCGAGCTGGGGACATAGGCGATCGCCGGAAAAAAGCTTGAATTGTTAGCAGTTTAGCATTTACCCCTGGGGCTCCTAGCGCTAGAAGCCTCAGGGGTAAACTGTTGATTGGGCAGAAGGCTAGGAATTGCCAAATACGTAGCGGGTGAGCACCCGCATAGACTCCTGGCTGCGATCGGTGGGGATGGATTTGCTCCACTCGATCGAGTCGGAGAACCCGACGTGGCTCATTTCCAAAATCACCCGGTTTACCGCCGTGGGGCGGCCAATCACCAAAATGCGAACTTTGTCGCGGTCTCCCCCAGGGGAGGGCACCGCCTCATCTTCCGAAGCGGCACCGGCGTATAGAAAGGTTTTAGGCATAGTGGGTTAGATAATAAAGGGTTCAACATACCTCAGCGGTGACGATTCAGGCCGCAATCAAAACGTTGAAAACCCGGCGGAGAAGCAAGCTAACGCCCTGCTCCCACCGCAGCAAGACACACCTATCCCCAGCGTATTCACAATACTGGCAGACGGGGCAACCGCTACGGGAATTTGCGGAGGCTTTAAGGTTAGCGCAACGCAATTAGCGGCAAAATTTAGCGAAAATTTTCCCCTGCCTAGGAAAATAACCTCAATACTGGGCTTGGCGGCCATTCTGTCTCCTCATCGGAGCTTTGCAAAGGCTGGAGATGGGCCGGGGGCAATGGATGTTTTGGGCTGATCGTTGACGATACAGAAGTAGTATAACCAGGCAGCCTGCGCCGCCACCGCATCGGCGGGTCCAGTCATTTTTGTGCCCCGCTGCCAGGGGTAAACCTCAATGCTGTGAAAGCCAAAGGCCAGCTGGGCGACCTGTTCGGCGGGGCGAATATAGTAGGTCTGGAGGCGAAAGTTGTGGGATTCATCCTTCAGCACCAGATGCCCCGCCGCCTGAATGTCCCGCAGGGAAACAGACCGGTTAAAGCACCGGGTCAGCCCCCACATCGCCAGGTTCTCATAGGTCTTTAAGGGGTTGAGGCTGAGGTGCTGACGCGCGTCAAAGGCTCTGGCCATGGATTGCAGGTTATGGCTGGAGAACAGCACTCGACTGCCGGGCTTACCGACTCGGTGAATTTCCTGCAGAATGCGGAGGCGATCGCCGTGGGAGACGTAATCAATACCGTTGAAGCTAAACAGAATAAAGTCAAAGGAATTATCTGCAAACTGTCGCATATCTCTGGCATCCATCACCGCCAGGTCGATCGGTCGGGCCGGGTGCGAGAAGCGCCGCTGACAGGCGGCAATCATATCCAGCGAATAGTCTATGCCGGTGTAGTGGCCCACTAGGGGCAACAGGTGCTGGGTAGTGCGCCCCCCGCCGATGCCGATATCTAGCACGGCCATGGTCGACAGCTGATCTTTCAGTTGATCAAAAATGGCTCGCTCGGCAGGCTGGAGTTGGTTGAGCTGAGCATAGTAACTTACGATGCCAGCGCTAGTGTAGACAGACTGATTCCTCTCGCTCATTCAGTTCGCTGATTCAGTTCTCTAGGGGTTGTGTAGAGAATGGTATCGTGGCAGTCCTGTACGGCCTAGGCCAATCAAAAGCCCGGCTGCGGTTGTAACGCAGCCGGGCTCAAACTCACGTTTAGATCTACTTCGCTAGCAGCGCCGCAGCCTTGATGGCCTTGGTGCCTAGGTCAAGGGTCTCGTTCAATGAGGTAATGTTGTCACCGACACTACCCAGCAGGTTTGTGAGGTTGTTCTCATCAACCTTGGCGGCATTGCTGGCTAGGGCTTTGAGGGTAGAGGCGATTTTTTTAAAGCTATCTTTGTTTTGGATGAGCTGGGTGCGCAGGTCTCCCTTCACCAGCTTGAGCAGATCTTCGACCGCAGTCTGAAGCTGGCTATCAAAGGCCTCGGTTTCGGTGGCCAGCCCGCTAAAGGAGGTGGCCAGATCGGTGAGGGCCGCCTGAGAGGCATTGACTTTGGCCAAAATAGAGGCGCGATCGCCCGCTTTAACATCGGGGTCGGTAGCCTTTTCCAACTGCTCGGCCAGACCGTTGACCAATTTCTGGGCCTGCTTGAGGGAGTCGCCGTAGGTGTCTTGCGACTCTTTGGCATAGTCTTTCAGCACTGACGATAGGTAGTCCTTGCCCGCGGAGGTCAGTGCCTCGTCTAGCGCCAGAGCCTGGGCATCGCCGCCCACAAAGACTAGGGTAAAGACTAGCAGGGCCGCCATACAGGCGCTTACCAGGCGACCGAGGAAAGTAGCTTGAGCGTTCATAAATAGTCTCCAGAGGGGGCAGTACGGTAAAAAATAAGCCAGCACAACCATTCGGCCTAGGGTTGAGCCTATCCGCTTGCGCATTTGATTGGGGCGTGGCGTGGAAGCGAGAACAGCAGCCGGGGCTAGATTTCGGCTACAGCACGTTCAACCAGGCGACGGGCCAGGGTTTGAATGCCAGTGTGCTCGTAGTACTTCACCGACATATCTAGGAACGCACCCAGGTAGTCGAGCTTGCCCTTAGAGCCTTCGATGAAGCCGCCTAGGTTATCGACCAGGCCGCTCTGGGTGATGTTGTGGTCGCCCACAAACTTATCCATCCAGCCCTTGGTAGACTCAAAGCTCTCGGTCATAAAAGAAAGCTTGGCCTTATCGCTGTCGCCGGGGATTTCGGCCTTAACGCCCTTAAAGGTTTGGTTGCTGTCGAGATCGCCGGGCCCCATGTCCTTGATGGCGTTGAGGGCCTTGAGGGAGAAATCGGCCCCCAGGGGAATGATGCCGTCGAAGCTAACCAGGGCAGCCATGCGAATCAGCGACTCGCTGCTGTAGTCGCCCAGGGCGGCAAGAAAATCGCCCAGGCTATCGCCGGGGATGCCGCTAATTTTGCAGAAGGCGACCACTTCGGTCACCAGCTTCACGACCAGGTCGATGGTCTGGGCTTTTTCGGGCTTGGGGGAAAGGTTCTTGAGAAAGCCCAAAAAGGTGTCTTGGCCGATGCGGTTGGCCAGGGCGGCGGCCCCCAGCAGTCCCGAAGCTGAGTCGACGGTTTCGTAGAGCCAGAGGGCGCTCTGGTAGCCCTGCTTTTTGTCGTTGAAGAGGGTAATGGCCCGCTCACCAATGGCCTGCACCATAGCTTCGTCGGTTTCGCCGGTCACGGTTTTGATCGTGTTGTCAAAGCCAACCAGGTTGTTCCACTGACCGGGTACAAAGGTGTCGAGGGTTTTAAGCGCCCGCACTGTGAGCCCCCCAGTGGGGAGCTTATCGACAATTTCGTAGATTTTCTTGCTCACAACTTACTCCTTAGTGTCTGCCCTAGGGCTGCCGTTGACGTTTTGCTTGCTCGAAGCGCCGACTCCCTAGGAGGCAGGCTGCAGGCCGGGAACCGAGGTGGGAATCTGTACGCGGGGTAGTTTAAAGCCGTCTTTGGGCCCGTCCTTAGGTCTGATCGGGGGGGCCGCAGCGGTGGGGGAAGCTGGGGTAGCCGCCGTGGGCTTGGCAACGGGCTTCAGCGCCCCTTTCAGCTGGGCTAGACCCTGGAGGTCAAATTTTTGCAGCCAGGCCACCCGGTCGGCTTTGGTAAAGGAAGGGTCGCGGGAGAGCACCTTGACCTGGTAGCGATCGCTTACCAGCAATCCAGTGCCAGTGGTGCCCTGGTCCACCGATGGAAACCCGCCAATTGACTCGGTGGCGGTGGTGTACTTTTCCGCCGCCGCCGGCAGGCTAGTGGTGTCGCTAATGCTGAGCATGGCCAGGGTTTTGTCGCCCTGCTGGAGCTTATACTCGGCAAAGCCCTTCTTCTCCTGGTAGGGGATGACGTTGTAGTCACCCTGGTCACCGGGAAAAAACTGGTTGAAGGTGCCGCCCTTTTCGGCTTTTTTGTCGACGGCTGCCGGGGCTCTAAAACCGGTGGTATCTTTTTGAACCTGGTCGTACTTAGATGGGGCGGAAGAACAGGCGGTAACCAACAGCACCAGGCACACCATCAGGGGCGCCAGCCGCCGCAACCAGCGGGTAAAACTCATAACACTCTCCTTACACAGGCAAATTGAACCTTGCCCCAGAAGAACTTAGGGCCACAGGGGGGTTGTCTATGACCCTGGCACAGAAACATAAAGCTTCGGTAAGTAAAGTTTATCTTGTACAAAAACTCTACAAAAAGAGAAGGAATTGACCGGGGCCAGGCCAACACCCCCGCTATAACCATCCCCCACGGGCTAGGGCAAAGACCATCTCTCCTAGGGGTAGTCTTTGCCCCGGCCCAGGGACTAGGGGACTCGTAGGAAAATAAGGTACCCGCTGATCGGACTTCGACTTCGCTCAGTCCTCGATCACTGAAGGTCGAGCACAGTCGTTCACGAAGTGTCTCCCGAAGGGAGAAAACCTGGCTGCTGGTACAAGATTAACCCGCTGATCCCTAGGCGGAGCGGTCTAGAGCCCGAGGGCTGCTTTAAATTTGGCCAGGGCCGCTGCTTCGGCGGTGCTGACTTTGTTGCTGCCGGAGCCAAATAACCCCTCTCCTGCGGCTTCCGCCACTGCGGCACCACAGTCGTAGATGAACTGCTTATACTCGGCCACTTCATCTGCGGAGGCTTTGCCCTCCACCAGGGCCAGGGCGGCGGTGATATCGGCGATCGCATTGTCGATCATGGCCCCAGACTGGACATCCTCGGGTTTAATGTCGGGCTTGTCTAGTTTGACCTGACCGCTCTTGAGGGTTTCCTCTGAGAAGGCGGCTTGAATAATGGAGTTGGTGGGGTACTTTTGGGCGGCCCCAGCAATCTGCTTCGACATCGCTGCTGCCTCAATGGCCGTAGAGACTATGCCCATATCAACCATGGCTACCGAAAGCCCTGCCATCATGGGGGCTTTTACCAAGGTCTGTAGGTCGGCGGTCGTGTAGTTGCTCATAACTAACCTTGTGGAGGACAGGCTGTAGCTGAAGGCGTTACCCCTCAGCATGTCTGAACCTAGAGAAAAACGATAAGAAACCCATAAGGGCAATAGAAGGTAGCGTCACACCCCGCAATCGGCCCTAACCTGGGCTAGATCCCAACAGTCGTAAACGGACGGCGTTAAAATTAAGGCGTAATGGCCTATCCCTGGAAGCTCCTGCCAACCCTAATTGCGATGCCTATTGAGGAGGATCTATGCCCGCAGTCACCGAATCTCCCTACACCCAGGAGCAGATTAAGGTCTGGCTCCGGGGTTTGCTCACCTTAGCCTGGGCCGACGGCAACTTTGACGAGGAGGAAAAGGCCCTCATCACCGCCATGACCGAAGAGGAACTGGCCCCAGAGCTCGATTTTGACCACTTCGAACCCGTCACCCCTGAGGAAGTCGCTCGGGTGCTGGGCTCCGACCAATCCGTCGCCGAAAACTTCCTGCGCATGGCGGTGATGGTGGCCCTGGCCGACGGCGTCTATTCCGTGGAGGAAGACAATCAGCTCCAGGCCCTGTGCGAGGTGCTGAACCTGCAGGACACGGTGCTGGCCTCGGTGCGATCGACCCTCTACAGCCTCCAGCCCAAGGACGGAGTCGCCTCGCCCCTCCATCCCCCCACCGACGGGGGGGCAAAGATCGACCCCCTCAAGCCCGCCCGCGAATGGCTGGACCAGCTAGAGGTCCACGACCCTCGGCTAGCCCGGTTCGTGTGCAAACTCATTCCCTCCCAGTGCCCCTTTGAGCGGGACGTGGTGCTGTTTCACAAAAAGCTGGTGCACATCCCCCCCATGTGCAAGCTCAACCCGCTCTACGACCAGCTGGTGGGGCTGCGGTTTCGCGCCCTGTCATACCTGGCCGACGACTGCGGTGAGGATGTGACGCCGCTGCTGTAGGGGGCTTGCTGATCATAAGGACAATTCTGGGAACGAAAATACCCGAGAATCTTGATTCTTCTCAAGGGCGCAGGCCCTGCGTCCCTACATAGGGGTATCTTCTTTCTCGGAAATTACCTAATAGCCATCCTTGAATGGCTGCCCCGAATAGCCCAGCGGCGGACCCCTGAGGGCCAGGATCTACCCACCCCTTGCCCTTCCCACGGTGGGGACGGCTAACCCAGGTCTGCTCAGCTCCTGCTTCCCTCAGGTTTTCCTACGCCTTGGCCAGGCGGTCGATCGCCCGCTGCCCCCCAAACCGCTGGGCGATGATATCGTCGTAGGTGTCGGCGATAGTGACCACCGAGAGAATGCAGGTCTGCAGCTCCATTAGGTCCATGTTTTCGCCGCCCAGAACGCTTTCGGCGAAGAGGACCTGGTTGGCCTCATCGAGGTGAAAGGCACCGAAGCGCATGCGGCGGTTTTCGGTCAGCAAAAAGTGCATAAGCTCGTGGTCGATGGTGCTGCCAATGGTGACGCAGCTGGTGGCGCGCACCGTCGCCAGGTCGGCCTGTTCCCAGGGGTGAACTTCCCAGGGCAGCACCTCGATTTCGACCAGGGTAGAGCCGTAGAGGATGTCGAAGCGGGAGATGTCGGCATAGGCCCGCAGGCTGTCTTTGAACAGGGCGGCGGTTTGCAGGTAGTCAGCAACCTTGGTGTAGGTGAGGGCTTGAACGTTGCTGGCAAAGGAAATAGCCATGGGCGATTTTAGATTGGCGATTTTTGGATTTTGGCAACCCCTGCCCCTCCTGGGAGGGGCAGGGGTGGGTTAGCTCGGCGATGGACGGGTTAGCTGGCCGCAGGGGTTGACCCACCCCGTCCTGCGGGTACCCCTGCCGGTCGGGGAAGGGGGTGCGTTCTACATGATGAACATTTTTTGATCGAGGGATTTGGGGGTGTGGCTGTCGACAAACTGCTGGGGGCTTTCGTCGGACTCAAGGCGGCCGTCCACCAGGTTGATGATGCGATCGGCGACGTCGAGGATGCGGTTGTCGTGGGTGACCATGAGAATGGTGCAGCCCTTTTCTCGGGCCAGGTGCTGCATCAGGGTGACCACGTCGCGGCCCGACTGTTTGTCGAGGGCAGCGGTGGGCTCGTCGGCCAGAATCAGCTGGGGCTGGTTGACCAGGGCGCGGGCGATCGCCACCCGCTGCTTTTGCCCCCCCGACAGGGCGGCGGGCTTGTAGTCGGCCCGCTCGGCCAAACCCACCTGGCTGAGAATCTCTACGGCCTGTCGGCGCTTGCCGCGAAAATTGCCGGTCAGCTCCACCGCCATTTCCACATTTTGGGCCGCCGTCAGCGACTCAAACAGATTGTGGGCCTGAAAGATAAAGCCGATATTGCGCCGAAGCTCCACCAGCTGGCGGTTGCCCAGGCCCACGAGTTCTTGGTCTAGCACCCGCAGGCTGCCCTCGGTGGCCGATCGCAACGCCCCGATCAGCGTCAGCAGGGTGGTTTTGCCCGAGCCCGAGGGGCCGGTCATAATCACAATCTGCCCGGGGTACAGAGCCAGACTGATGTCGAACAGCACCTGCTTGCGCAGATCGCCCCGGCCAAAAAAGTAGTTGAGGTTGCGTACCTGAATAGAGGCATCGGCGGCCTGAGGGGGCCCACTGGCTGGAGTGGAAAGTGGCGTAGAACTCATAGCCCAAATACCTCCGCAGGGTCAGTGCGCTGAACCTTGCGGACCGCAATGGCACCGGAGATCAGACACATAATAAACGTCATGATGTAAATGTTAGCCACCCGTTCTAGGGTCATCTTAAACAGCAGGCCAGTGACGGTAGCCCCCAGGTGGTAGAACAGGGCGCTGATCAGCAGGCCAGGAATAAACCCCAGCACCGACAAAATAATCGCCTCCTGAATCACCACCCCAAACAGGTAGGCGTTATCGTAGCCAATCGCCTTCAGGGTGGCGTACTCCGACCAGTGGTCGGCCACGTCGGTGTAGAGGATTTGGTAGACCAAAATAATGCCCACCACAAAGCCCATGGTGGTCAGCAGCGAAAACACAAAGCCAATGTTGGTGTTTTGTTCCCAGTAGGTGCGCTCGCGGGCAATAAAGCCCTGGGGCCCCTGCATCGGCAGCACCAGCACATCCTGGGGCAGACCCTCGCGCAACACCTGCACTAGGGCATCTACATCGGTGCCGGGGGCGAGGCGCAGCAGGCCAATGTCGGCGGTGGCGAAGCTGCGCTCCTCCTCTTCGGGGCCGCGATTGGCAAAAAAGCGCAAAAAGTTCTGGTCGCTCATGATCAGGTTGCCATTGCCCGAGGCAAAGTCGGTACCCAGGCTGAAGGTGCCGACAATGCGGATCTCGCGATCGGCCAGCTCAGTGATGACCCCGGTTTCCAGCGGCCCCAGTTCCTCCCGAGATCGGCGGTCGATCAGGGCGGTGTTGGGCAGTCGGAGCTGCTGCTGGCGGTCCAGCACCTCGGGTATCGACAGCACCGGGTCGGAGGGGTTGTAGGCAATCACCCTGACGGGGCGGGTTTTGCGTGTATCGGGGTTTTTCCAGCGGGCGTCGCTGATGTAGATGGCGTAGGCCCCCTCTACCCCGTCAAAGGCCTGGGCCTGGTAGAGACGGCGGCGGGCAAAGGAGCGGGGCACAAACATATTCTCCTTCAGCCGGTTGATGATCACGATTTCGCCGTTGAGCTGTTCGAGCAGCTGGGTCTGGCTGTCGTAGAGGGCGTTTTTAAAGCCGGTGAACAAAAACATCAGCAGCACCGCAAAGGCTACCCCGGCCATGGAGGTGAGGAACTTTTTGCGATCGTGAATCAGGTTGAGGAGGGCGAGGGGGGTGCGCTTCATGCAAACACCTCTGCGGGGTCAGCGGTCACGGCTTTGCGCACCGAAATTAAGCCCGACAGGGCACACATGAGCACGGTGAGAATAAATACAAAGACCACTCGAAATAGGGTCATTTTCATGGGCAGGGTGCCAGCGGTGGCATTTAAGGCCAGTTCGTAGAGCCCCAGCGACAGGGCCAGGCCGGGCACATAGCCCATCAGAGCTAGTAAAATCGCCTCCTGAATCACTGTTTTGAACAGGTAGCCGCCGCTGTAGCCGATCGCCTTCAGCGTCGCGTATTCCCTCAGGTGGTCGCGAATGTCGGTGTAGAGAATTTGATAGACAATCACGGTGCCCACCACAAAGGAGACCAGCACCCCCAGTCCAAAAATAAAGCCAATAGAGGTGGTTTGAATCCAATACTGGCTCTCCTTAAGGATGATTTCGGACTTGGTGTAGACCTCGACATCGGCGGGGAGCTGGGCTTGCAGAGAGGCTTTGACCCGCTGGACGTCGGCACCCGGCTCCAGCAGCACCAGGCCCAGGTTGATCTGATTGAGGGGGCGGGGGTCGAAGTAGCGGCGAAAGTTTTGGTCGCTCATGATCAGGGTGCCGTCGGCGGCAAAGCCGCCGCCCAGGTCGTACTGGCCGACCACCGTAACGCGGCGGCGGTCGGCTTCGGTTTCGAGCCCAATGGTCTGGGGGCCAAACTCGGGCCGCGATCGCCGGTCGATGAAGGCGGTATTGGGCTGCTGCAACACCTGCCGTTCCGCCAGGGTATCGAGCTCGGGCATTAGAAACACCGGGTCGGCAGGGTTAAAGGCGTAGACAAACATGGCCCGGCTGAGGCTGGTTTCGGGGTTTTTCCAGAGGGCGTATTCGGCGTAGAGGGGCATCACCCGCTGCACCCCCTCTATCCCCGCCGCCTGGTATAGCCGTTCGCGGGGAAAGGCCTTAGTGGTGCTGATCTCGAGGGACTGGGGCGAGATCAGAAAGATATCGCCGTTGAACTCGTCATAGAAGTTGGTGGTAGTGCTGACCAGGGCGCCTAAAAAGCCTAGATTCATAAACATCAGCAACACCGCAAAGGTGACCCCCGCCACGGCGACGAGCAGGCGAGGGCGATCGTGGCGCAGGTTGTACCAGGCCAGGGGAATGCGGGGCAGGGCAGGGAGTTTCATCGCCACCTTTAGGATTCGATGTCAATGGCCACGTCGACTTGGAGGTTGGTGAGGGCCGCCAGAACGTCGCTTTGATCGACCTTCACCCGGACCTCCACCACGCGGGCGTCGGCGTTGGCGGCGGGGTCGTCGTCGAGCACATCGTTCTTGGCGATCCGCAGGCCAATTTCGCTAACGGTGCCCGTGAGGGTTTCGCTAAAGGCCCCGTTGCGGCTGGTGATGGTGACAGGCTGACCGAGCTTGACCAGGCCAATGTCGGTCTCATAGACCTCGGCCACCACCACCATTTGACGGGTGTCGCCCAGGGCTAGCACCGGCTCCCCGTTGGGCGACACCGCTTCGCCGGGGTAGGCAAAGATGTCGAGAATCTGTCCGGCCTGGGGCGATCGCAGGATGGTGCGGGCGAGCTGGGCCTCCGCTAGGGCCAGGTTCTGGGCGGCGGAGTCAACCTGGCTGGCCACCTGGGCCCGAGTGCTGGTGGCCCGAGCTGAAACCACCTGGGCTTCAGCATTTTGCATATCGCTGAGCCGAGCCTGTTCGAGCCGCTGCTTGCTGGCGGCGGCATTTCTGAGGTCGGCCCGCAGCTTATCTACGGTAGCCCGCTGACTGTCTAGGTCCTGACGCGAAATGGCCCCGGACTGGTTGAGCTGCTGAAACCGCTCCAGGTCAATTTCGGCTACGTTGAGCTGGGCCTCCAGACTTTCCATGGCGGCCTCCTGGGCAGCGATCGCGGCCTGCTGCGGCCCATCGATCTGGCGGACGCGGGTGTTGGCCTCCTGCACCTGGGAATTGCCTAGGGTCGTTTCGGCGGTTAGTTGGGCGCGGGCCTCGGCCAGTTGGCTGGCCGCCACATCGCGCTCGGCCCGGCGCACATCGTACATGTCGAGGTAGGCCAAGATCTGGCCGGACTGCACCTGGTCACCCTTTTGCACCTCCAGGCGATCGATACGGCCCGCCTCGGCGGTTGCGACATCGATGACTCGGCTGGCGGGCTCGACCCGGCCCAGGGCCACCACCTTAACCTGGCGGGGCAGGGGCAACTCGGCCTGTTCGCGGGCCGCCTGGCGAGTTTGTAGCAGGTTACGAACCACTAGAGTACCCCCGGCCCCCACTACCACCAGGGCGGCAATCAGCATCCAAAAACTAGGCTTTCTCCAGGGCTGAACCGATTTACTAAACATAGCCATCGTGGGTTGAAGGGGAAAGATGCAGTCGAGTACAACCTTGCCTATACTCGACTGCCCTGAATTTAACTGAACGGTGTAGTTTAGTCAATTCCCCAT
>JBGSNT010000127.1:0-11862 GCA_041739575.1 Nodosilinea sp.
CCCGCCCCTCAAGCCAGGTGATAGGATAGAAAAGCACTTTTGCCCCCTGGGCTAGCCCTGCCGAATCGATTCCCGGCCCTGGCCAGGTGTGGACATCGCCCCTTGTTGCGCGGTCTCCACTACGATTGACTAAGAAAGATACCCTACGCTGACCGGCCTGAATTCATGCTGAAGAACCTCCTCGGTGACCCCAACGCGCGCAAGCTCAAAAAGTATCGTCCCGACGTGGTCGAGATCAACCTGCTGGAGGAAGAGATTCAGCAGCTCTCCGACGAGGCCCTGGCGGGTAAGACGGCAGAGTTTAGGCAGCGCCTTGACAAGGGAGACTCCCTCGACGACCTGCTGCCCGAGGCCTTTGCGGTGGTCCGCGAAGCCTCTAAGCGGGTGCTGGGCATGCGCCACTTTGACGTGCAGCTGATTGGCGGCATGGTGCTCCACGATGGTCAGATCGCCGAAATGAAAACCGGGGAGGGCAAAACCCTGGTGGCCACCCTGCCCTCCTACCTCAACGCGCTGTCGGGCAAGGGCGCCCACGTCGTTACGGTCAACGACTACCTGGCCCGCCGTGACGCCGAGTGGATGGGGCAAATTCACCGCTTTTTGGGCCTCAGCGTGGGGCTGATTCAGCAGGGTATGTCGCCCGCTGAGCGCCGCCAAAACTACGGCTGCGACATTACCTACGGCACCAACAGCGAGTTTGGCTTTGACTACCTGCGCGACAACATGGCCACCGCCATCGAAGACGTGGTGCAGCGCCCCTTTAACTACTGCGTCATCGACGAAGTCGACTCGATTCTGGTGGACGAGGCCCGCACGCCGCTGATTATTTCCGGTCAGGTGGAGCGCCCCAGCGAGAAGTACACCCGCGCCGCCGACGTGGGCCGCGAACTCGAGACCGACGAGCACTACGAAGTCGACGAGAAAGCCCGCAACGTGCTGCTCACCGACGAAGGCTTTATCAAAGCCGAAGAAGTGCTGGGCGTGCAAGATCTGTTTGACCCCAAGGACCCCTGGGCCCACTACATCTTCAACGCCATCAAAGCCAAGGAGCTGTTCACCAAGGACGTCAACTACATCGTTCGCAACGACGAGATTGTCATTGTCGATGAGTTTACCGGGCGGGTGATGCCTGGTCGCCGCTGGAGCGACGGTCTGCACCAGGCGATCGAGGCCAAGGAGCATGTCGAAATTCAGCCCGAAACCCAGACCCTGGCCAGCATTACCTACCAGAACTTTTTTCTGCTCTACCCCAAGCTGTCGGGCATGACCGGCACCGCCAAGACCGAAGAGGCCGAATTCGAGCGCATCTACAAGCTCGAAGTCACCATCATCCCTACCAACCGCCCCGCCGCCCGTCGCGATCTCTCCGACGTGGTCTACAAAAACGAAGAGGCCAAGTGGAAGGCCGTGGCGGAAGAATGTGCCGAGATGCATGAGGCCGGTCGCCCGGTTCTAGTCGGCACCACCAGCGTTGAAAAGTCGGAGGTGCTAGCGGCGCTGCTGAGCCAGCGGGGGGTGCCCCACAACCTGCTCAACGCCAAGCCCGAAAATGTGGAACGGGAGTCGGAGATCGTCGCCCAGGCCGGGCGCAGCGGCTCGGTCACGATCGCCACCAACATGGCCGGTCGCGGCACCGACATCATCCTCGGCGGCAACGCCGAATACATGGCCCGGCTTAAGGTGCGCGAGTACCTGATGCCCCGCATCGTCAAACCCGAAGACGAAGACGAGTTTTCGGTGACGGCGGTCCCCGGCACCAAGGGGCGCGCCCCTGCCCAGGGCTTTGGCGGCGGCAAAAAGGTCAAAACCTGGAAGGCTTCGCCGGATATTTTTCCCATTGAGCTGTCCGCCAGCGCCGTCGACGAACTCAAGGCCACCGTCGATTTTGCCGTCACCACCTACGGGGAGCGCAGTCTGACCGAACTCCAGGCCGAAGACAAGCTGGCGGTCGCTGCCGAAAAGGCTCCCACCGATGACCCTGTGATTCAGCGCCTGCGCGATGTGTACAACCGCATTCGCCACGAGTACGAAGAATTTACCCACGCCGAGCACGACAAGGTGATCGAGCGGGGTGGTCTGCACGTGATTGGCACCGAGCGCCACGAGTCGCGCCGCTTCGACAACCAGCTGCGGGGGCGGGCGGGTCGCCAGGGCGACCCCGGCTCCACCAAGTTTTTCCTCAGTTTGCAGGACAACCTGCTGCGGATCTTCGGCGGCGATCGCGTTGCCGGCATGATGAACATGTTCCGGGTCGAAGAGGATATGCCCATTGAGTCGGGCATGCTGACCCGCTCCCTAGAAGGCGCCCAGAAGAAGGTCGAAACCTACTACTACGACATCCGCAAGCAGGTGTTTGAGTACGACGAGGTGATGAACAACCAGCGCCGCGCCATCTACGCCGAGCGCCGCCGGGTGCTGGAGGGCAACGAGCTGAAGGAAATGGTAATCGGCTACGCCGAGCAAACCATGGATGACATTGTCACCGCCTACATCAACCCCGAGCTGCCCCCCGAAGAGTGGAAGCTGCCGGAGATGGTGGATAAGATCAAAGAATTCGTCTATCTGCTCTCAGACCTGACCCCCGAGCAACTCGAAGATCTGTCCGTCGGCGAGATTAGAACCTTCCTCTACGAGCAGGCCCGGATTGCCTACGACATCAAAGAGGCCCAGGTCGACCAGGTTAAGCCGGGGCTGATGCGTGAGGCCGAGCGCTTCTTCATCCTGCAGCAGATCGACACCCTCTGGCGCGATCACCTGCAGCAGATGGATGCCCTGCGGGAAACCGTGGGCCTGCGCGGCTACGGCCAAAAGGATCCCCTCATCGAGTACAAGAGCGAGGGCTATGAAGTGTTCCTTGACATGATGACGGGCATTCGCCGCAATGTGGTCTACACGCTGTTCCAGTTTCAGCCCCAGCCGCAGACCCAGGTTAAGGCCTCTCAGCAGGTGGGATAGGGCAATTCAAGGTCTGGAGCGCCCCGCCCCTGAGGAGGTATTTCAGGGAATTGTATCCAAACTTTCCAATGAAACCAACGAATCTACAAGAGCATCCGGAGGGCGGCAGATTCCTCGAAGTGTTTCGCTCCAGCGCGACAATCACTGCGGCTAATGGCAACACCAGAGCCGCCCTCACCCACATCTACTTCTCCTTAAATCCAGGCGAGGTCAGTCGCTTCCACCGAGTCGTGTCGGATGAGGTCTGGAATTTATACCAGGGCACAGGCCTATACCTTTACCTATGGGATGGCACAGATACACTGCCTACCCGCATTGAACTCTCGGCACAATCTAATGCCTTTTGCCATGTGGTTCCGGCTGGTCTATGGCAGGCAGCAGAACCCATTGAGGATACAGTGCTTGTCGGTTGCTCAGTGGCACCAGGCTTTGAGTTCGCCGATTTTGAAATGATTGATCCCAAATCTGATCTGGCCAGATTGCTACAATCCGCCGATCCAACCCTGTCGAAATTCACGGTGTAAGCCGTGCGACTGGAGCTGACGCCAGGGAATCAGAACCTAGTTTCGTACTCCACGGTAATCGTTTCGGTGCCAGCAAAGTTTGTCGAACCCCTGGCCCGCAGCGCAGGGCTAAATCGATAAGATACCCCCACCTCTGGGGGGAGGGCGTTGTTGAGAATTTCAAGGGCATCGACACCAATTTTGTCGCCAATGTCGAAGGCGGCCTCGACGCCAATGCCGATGCCAACGGCGCTGTTGGTAGCGGTGTCAGTGGTTGGAAAGACGCTGAAGGAACGCAGACCCACCGTGTCGGCAATGCGATCGCCAAATCCAGCCAGCGTCCCAGAGCCTAAAAACCCGGCCAACTGGCCCAGGGAAGCCCCATACAGATTAGACAGCACGCTGCTGGTCAATAGAGTAATCAGATCCTCTTGGCTGCGGGAGGGGCGACTGGTAAGGGCAATTAACTCGGTAACTTGCCCCGGCGAGTCTGCTGTCTGGAGCTCGCTGGCGTAGCCAAAGGCCTTCGCAAACACCGAGACAAATTGAACTTCGCCAGTGTTTAGATTGGTGTTACTAGAGGCTTCGGCACTGAAGAAAGGGGAATTAGGGGTCTGCCTAACAATAACTTGGTCCTGTAGACGAGCCCGCATGGTGACATCTAGAAAGGGATCTAGACCTTGGGCTGGGGTAAACGTGGCCGTGTGGGTCTGCCCGGCAACCAGACGAAATTGGGTCGAAAAAAGGTTGATCCAGCCAGAATCGAGGGTGATGACGCCATCGGGTTGTAGGTTTGCCAGGGTGCCGCCGACCTTAATCTGGCCTGAGGTGGTTAGGTAATAGAAGGGCTGTCCTGCAATCAGTAGTTGGTCAGCCAGGATAATATTGAAATCGTTGAGGCTGACTCGCTCCAACACCTGAGTGGGAATGCTCGCGGGTGGAGAGGATGGCAAGTTGTATCCTCCTACCTGAGCTTGGTAGTCTGTGATGTACTGGGGCTGAGGCGGCGTGGCTGGGGAATTGGTTGCCTCAATCACTGCACCAGCGGGTTGCGCTCCTATCTTGCCCAGCAGATTATTTGCCTTGACCCGGCCCTGGCTGACCTGTACAGCTCCTGATATTTCTGGCGTCAACACCGCGCCGCCGACCAATGCTTGACCCTCGATCTGGGCCGTGATCAGGTTTTCGTAATCGATTTTGACCTGGTTGAGGGCGATCGCCAGGCCGGTTTGTGCTTCTGCATCTTGCTTGGCGGCGGCCAGGGTCGCTACGGTCGCGCCCTGTACCGGCAGTTGACCATTGATCACAATGGTGCCGTCGCCAAAGGCCGCCTGGAGCTGATTGACCTGCACCTGCTCCAGGTTGAATAGTACTTCGCCGGTGAGGTCAGTGACTGACTGAGAGAGGGCGCTACTGCTCAGTTGACCATCCTGAAACCGAGCCCGACCGGCCACAATTGGCTCTGTTAGGGTGCCCTCCACCTGCACGGTAATATTGCCCTCGCCCCCATCCCAGCGCAGCTGCTCCCGCGTGACCAGGTTGAGCACCTGCAGGCTCTCGTTTTGCATACTGAGAAGCACCTCGATCTGGTCGCTGGGGGGCTGCACTGCCATAAACGGCAGTGCGTAGGGCACTTTGCCCTGCAGGGTGATTTCGGCTGGGGTGGCCCCTACCGCAGTGTCGTCAAGAGCCACTACTGCAGCGCCGTCAAAGGCCAGCACCGCATTGCCGTAGGTGAAATCCAGATCAACCGCCTTGAGCGGCTGCTGGTTTATCTTTGGGTTGAGCACGGTCGCCTGCCCAGTTACCAGAGGATTGCTGAGGCTGCCCCCCAACTGGGCGGTAGTGCCGATCGCGCCCTCTAAGTCGACGGGCAGATCGACAACCAGCCCTGCCAACTCCAGCGGAATACCGCTAACGATGAGCTGCCCATCCAGGTTGTCGAGGGTGCCGCTGCCCGCAAAGCTCACTAGAGTATCGGCGGCGCGAAACTCTAGAGGGCTGACCTCAAAGGCTTTGTCTTGGTAGCGGGCCGCGAGCTGGAACTGGTTGCAGGTCGTAGGGTCACTAGGTTCTGTTTCTAGCTGCATCGAGTCAGCGATCGCAGGGGCGGCGCTGTCTGCATTGCCGCAGGGGATCAACCCACCCCATACCCAGTTCTGTCCCTGCACATCGGCGGTGGCCTGCACCGTCTCGGTCGAAAACCCTTCGCCCTGAACGGTAATAGACCCCGTAAACGATCCCCTTAGGGCATCTAGCGGAGGTAGGGCGACGGCAGTCCTGTCGCTCTGGGGTTCGTAGGCGGCCAGAAAACTAGTAAAGGCCCGCACCTGTTCTAGAAACGAACTGTCGGGTAGAGAAACCGGGGCTGTAGCCACATCGACGGCCCTGCCCGTAGCGGTCTCCTGCAGACGAGAGCCAATGTCGGCAAAGTCTGACCAGCCCAGGGCGGCCAGCAGGTCTTCAAAGCTGCCCGCTACGATGTCAAGCTGGGCTGCGTAGGTGATCTCGGGGGCGGCCAGGCCAACCTGGCCGCTGAGCAGGTACTGACTGTTGGCAAACCGCAGGTCGCCGTTGGTAAGTTTGGCCAGGCCATCAGCGTAGCGGTATTGGCCGGCAAAGCTATCGGCTACGATATCTCCCAGAGCCAGGTTGGCGATCGCGGTGCTGCCCTCGACGGTGGGGTTAGCCAAATCGGTTAGGTTTGCCTGCAGGGTAGCGTCGAGGGTACCGCCCAGGGGGCCGAGGTCTTCTACTGGGGCCAAGTCAAGGGAATCGATCGGGAAGTTTTGCAGAGTGGCGGTGAGCTGGCGGTTGACCATTTGGCCCTCGGCGGTGGTTTCCCCCTGGCGCAGGGCAAACTGGCTGGGCAGCAGGTCACTGTCTAGGGTGGCGTTGATGCGATCGCGATCGCCCCTCAACTCGACCTGCCCGCCCTCCGCCAGAGCTAGATTCAACGGACCCGTCAGACGATGCTCAAAGGCAAAGGCATTGACGGCTAGATGGTCGAGCTGGGTGTTTCCCCGCAGCCGCAGGTTGGCCAGGGGGCCAGTGATCTGGCCGGTAAAGCTAGTGAGCCCGGCCAGGGTGACCTCTGAGCGCACGGGTTCTGGAATAAACGCAGCTAACCGGCGCAGATCATAGTCGCTGAGCTGCACATCGAGATTGACACTTTCGATCGGGGGGGTAGTCGCTAAATCCGTAGCAATGAACCCGGCGGCGGTTACCCCAGGGGCATTGAACCGATCCACCTGCACCCCGTTGCCCGCCCAGCGAAAGGCGGTGGTCCAGTCGCCCGGCTCTAGCAGGGAGGGCGAGTTGGGGGCGATCGCCACTTCGGCATCGGCAATTCTCGCAGTGCCGCTGGCCTGAATCGCCGCCAGATCCAGATTCTGCAAGCTGCCGGAGGCCGTCAGCGCGGCGCTCAGGAGCCCTCGGGCCTGGTCGGTGAAACGCTCGACCGGCACATTGGCGGTGGTGACGTTCGCCGACCAGGTTCCCTGGTCGAAGCGGGCCAGGGCGGTAGCGTTGACCGTGCCCTCCTCGACCTGAAACTGGGTTTGATCGACCACCAGAGTGCTGTTGCGATAGGTGGCCCGCCCGCTCCCCGGATAGGTCGACTCGGGTAGCTGAAACTGCACCAGGGCCTGGGGGTCGGCCAGGGTACCCTGGCCTTGGCCTGTGACCTGTACAGGCCCAATTACCGCCTGGTTGGGCAGCGCCACCCCGTAGAGAGCGGCCAGGGCGTCGCCGGGTAGGTCGGCCTGGATATCTACGTCAAAGCTGGGATTTTCGAGGTTAGCCAGATCGACCTGCCCCTCACCCGTGATGTATCCCCCCTCGGCCGGGATAATCCGCAGGGCTTGGAGAGTGAACTGCTTGAGGGTGGCGACAAAGCTGGCGGATAGGGCATCTACAGCCACCCGATCGGCCTGCACCGCCCCCACATTTTCAATGCGACCCGTCAGCTGGGGCTGGTCGAGAGGACCAGACACCGCCCCGTCAAACTTAAAGACTCCGGCGGCCTGTACCGGCAGGTCTACCTCCAGCAGGTCGGTGACCTGGGCCAGGCTGACGGCGGGAATCTGTGCGGTTAGGTCGTAGCCGGTCTGCCAGTCTACGGCACCCGCCGCCGTCAGCGGAATACCCCCCACCTGCAGGCCAGTGTCTTCGAGCAGGACGCGATCGCCCTGAAACCGCAGCGTCGCATTGATGTCGCGAATCGGCTCGGTTAGCTGGCTGACTAGCACTTCTCCATCCTTAAACTTGGCCGTACCCTGGGCGGAAATAGGTTGGGCGTCATCCTGTAGGCGCACCTGAGCTGTGAGGTTGCTGTTGAGCGTGCCTGCCACCAGCCCCAGCTCCGGGGGCAAAAATAGGTTTACTCCGGCGGTCGGCAGATCGGTGGTTTGCACACTGGCGTTGAGCATCTGCTGCTCGAGCTGACCGCTGCCCTGGGCCTCAAACCTGCCCCCGTCGAGATTTCCTTCAACCTCAAAGGTCACTTCTTCCAGGTTAGGATCGTCCAGGGGAGTCAGATAGGCCTGGGCGTTGATGTTGTCTAAAAGAATGGGAGCGGCTACGGCGATCGCATTGGGTCGAGGCACCTGACTGGTCACCGACACCGTAGCGTTTTTCACCTTCAAAGTGCCCAGCTTGAACTCAATCGGGCGAGTCTTGTCTGCTTCCTGCTTAGGCAGGGTGAGGTCAATCCAGCGACCATCGGCGGCCTGCACCACAGCGACATCGGGATTAATCAGCGTCAGGGAAGGGCGCAGGGTGCGTTCAAATATCAGGTCAGGCCAGCTGATGCTGACATCAATCGCTTCCACCGTAGCCTCGGTCTGCACCGCAGCCGTGGGCGGCAGTCCAGAGGGGCCAAGCCGAAAGCCGGTCAGGGTAAACTGCTCGATTTCGCCCACGTCAACAGGGCGCTCTAGGGTGTCCTGAAGGGCTGCTTCTACCCGAGGAATGACCTGCTGGTTTACCACAGCCCGGCCCCAGATCGCGGTGGCGATTCCGCCCGCTACGATCGCGCCGCCCACCCCAGCCCCTACCTTAAGCGCCAAGGGCAATGCCGCGCGAGGACTGTCATTCTGGTCGGGGGAGGGGGGCAGATCGTCGGGCTGAGTCATCCTCTTGCCAGGGTAAGGGCTAATCGAAGGGTGCCGCTGACCCCGAAAATGGCTGAACCATCTCCGCCGCCACAGCCAGGGGGGCACCAGCTAGGAGCACATTACAGAGAATTAGGGTTGTACACAAGGGGGGCTCATTATCCCACTATCCCTAGTGCCGCCAATCGCTCAATACCGGTGGCGATCGCCTCCTCATCTAGCTCGGTGTAGCTAAAGATAAATTCATGGCCGGGGCTGGGGCCTAGGTACTGGGGGCTGGCGGAAATGAGGCCCACGCTGACCTGGGCGGCTTTGGCGATCAGGTCAGCATCGGAGATGGTGGTGTGGAACCGAACCATGACGTGCAGCCCGGCATTTTCGCCCAGAATCGTGATGCAATCCCCAAAGTGCTCCGTCAGGGCTGCTACTAAAGCCTGCCGCCGTCGATCGTAGAGCGATCGCATGCGGCGAATGTGCCGCTCTAGATGGCCTTCCGCAATAAAGTCGGCGAGAACGACTTGTTCCAGGCCGGGCACCTGGCGATCGCTCAGCCACTTAGCTCGCCGAAACACCGGCACCAGGGCCGGGGGCAGCACCATATAGCCCACCCGCAGCGACGGAAACAGCACCTTCGAAAAGGTACCCACGTACAACACCGACTGCCCCTGCCCCAATCCTTGCAAAGCCGGGATGGGACGACCGGCGTAGCGATATTCGCTGTCGTAGTCATCCTCAAAAATGAGGCTGCCGGTCTGCTGCGCCCAGGCCAGCAGCGCCAGCCGTCGCGGCAGCGACAGCACCGCCCCAGTCGGGAACTGGTGGGACGGGGTAACGTAAACCAGGCGAATGGGGGCCGAGGTCTGGGCCAGCGCCTCCACATCCAGGCCGAACTTGTCCACCGGGATAGGGTGGAGGGTCGCCCCCTGGCTGGCAAAAACGCGGCGGGCGCTGAGGTAGCTGGGTTCTTCGAGGGCGATCGCATCCCCCTCAGACACCAGCACCCGAGTGGCCAGGTCGAGGGCCTGCTGGGTGCCGTTGGTGATCAAAATGTGGCCGGGCTGGCACTGCACGGCGCGGGCCTGGCTCAGGTAGGTCGCGATCGCATCGCGCAGTGGCCAGTACCCCATCGGGTCGGTGGCGTAGTCGAGCCAGTTGCCCCGGCGACAGTGGCGCGACAGCAGCTGCCGCCAGATCTCCAGCGGAAACTGATCCAGCGCCGGGCGACCATAGCGAAAGCTGATCGGTGCAGCGGGTTCGGGCGCAGGGCTATCGGCAAAATCGCTCAGACGGCGACCATAGGCCGATAGCGATACCGGGAGCGGCGATGGGGCTGGAGCGACAGCTAGATCGGGAGCACACACCAGGTCTTCGGGGAGTTGGTCGCACACATAGGTGCCTGCGCCCACCGCCGTTTGCAGGTAACCCTCGCTCAGCAGTTGGTCATAGCTTTGGGTGACCGTGGCGCGCGAAATGCCCAAGCTGCTGGCCAGCGCACGGGTAGAGGGCAGCCGCTGCCTGGGGTTTAACCGCCCGGCGAGAATTGCCTGCCGCAGCGCCTCGTAGATCTGCTGGTAGTAAGGAGTTGAACCCTGAGAATCGAGGACAAGAGCAAAGTCCATGGGCGCGAGGGGATGGGGGAGACGGGTCTTCGGCCTTTGAGTGGTCTAAAGTCTACTCCGCCTTTGGCGCTACCCACCGGGTGATTGCCCCCGACCTGATCGGCTGGGGCCAGTCCACCCACCCCGCCCGGTCCTACACTGTGGAAGACTACTTTGCCATGATTACCCACCTGCTAGAGGCGGTGGCGCAGCCCCCGACGGTGGTGGTGGCCACGTCTCTCACCGCCGGGGTGGTGATTCGCCTGGCGGGGCAGCGGCCCGAACTGTTTAAGCGGCTGTTTTTGGTGTCGCCCTCGGGCAATAGCGACTTTGGCCGCGACTACAGGGCCAGCCTGCCCGCTCTGCTGGCCAGTACCCCTGGAGTAGACAAAGTGCTGTACCAGGTGGGGGCCGCCAACGAGGTGGCGGTGCGATCGTTTCTGTCGACCTTTCTATTTGCCGATCCTGGCCGCATTACCCCTGATATTGTGCAGGCCTACCTCACCTGCACCCAGCAGCCCAATGCCGAGTTCGCTGCCCTGGCTTCCCTCAACGGTGACATTAGCTTTGACCTGTCCCGCTACATTGGCCAGCTCCAAACCCCGACCACCGTGGTGCTGGGGTCGGGGTCGCGGTTTACCGCCCCGGCCACCGTCAGGCGTCTGGCCAGCCTCAACCCCAGGGCCGTGGAGCGGGTGGTGGAAATTCCCGACTCTGGGGTGCTGCCCCACCTGGAGCATCCCGCCGTGGTGGTGGGGCTATTGCGACAGTTTTTGGGGGCCTGGAATAATCAGAGCTAGCCCAACAGCTGTGGCTCACCGCTCCAACGAAGCTCAGCCCGATCCCCATCAGCGCGGGTGAGCTCAGCCTGGAGAGTATCCTCCAGCCTGGTGGCCCGTCCAGCGGCAGGAGAAGGCCCAAGGTCACTTAGCGACCAGCTCCAATTGAGCTACTGGAGCGGTATTCAGTTGCTGGGTAATGCGATCTCGAGCCAGGATGCGATATTCCCAAAAGTGCTCGCCAGCGGCGCACAGCCCCAGATAAGTACCTGGACAGAATTATTTGACTCAGGGTTGGGGGGGGATGCCTCCAACAAGGGGCTGCGGTCCCTTAAGCCACAACTACATGCTGAATTTAATTGTGTCCACCTACTTACATATTGATCAACTGAGGTTTGCGTACCACAATCACCCCCAGCTGCCGCCAAAACTGCCCTCGCAGGCTAGGTCGGCGAATGCCCTGGTGCCAGATCACCTGAGCGACCAGCCGCAGCCCCCGCCCTAGGGGGAACTGCATGCTTTGCCGACGACCTTTCACACAGCGAATGTTGAGACACTGCTGCAGGCACCGTCTGAGAAGGAATGCTGGTTGCTTCGACAAAAGCCTGGATGCGATCGCCGGCCCCGGCCCGCTCCCCGTCAAATCCGAGAATGAACCCTGCGTAGATCAGCAGCCCTGCTTCATTGATTTTGGCGCAGGCCTCCACCAGGGGATTGCGGGTATTTTGCACCTTGCGGGTGACCTGTAGACTGTCCTGGTCGGGGGTCTCGACAGGGCAATTGCAGCTAATTTAGGTTGACATGATGCCCTAAAACAACGCTAAATTTTTCACCTCATTTTTCATTTTGGTGGCTTGCAGTAAGGTTTCCTCATTAATGGAACCCCTCAAATCATGAATTAGGGTTAACGGTG
>JBGSNT010000153.1:0-2299 GCA_041739575.1 Nodosilinea sp.
TTTGCCTGGATGCCACTCAAAGCCCCTTATAGCAAGGGTTTGAGGCGATCGAGAGCGTTTTCTGGCTTCGTATCGCCTGCAATGCTTGTCAGCTGAGGGTTTCAGGGGTTAGCGATCCATGTTTTGTCGGTCAACCAGCCACGATCCACTAGATAAAAAGCAATCTTATTAAGCAGTCTTCCTGTCGATTCAGTTTCAAGGGCAAAGCGCTGTTGCCAACCCACTAAAGTCAGGGCGTGGGGCAGCAGGCGATCGCACAACAACCAATTCGCAAACTCAGGTTTTGGAAATGCCCTATTCATCGCCTCCAGCAACTGCCGAACTAATCCTTCCTGCGCCGCTTCATCTAACCCATCGCGGATCACCTCCTGCACTAGCCGATGCACGCTAAAGGTTTGCTCCTCCCCATCGCGCACCACCAGCGAAAACCGCCCCGCTTCCCGCAGCAGCGCCATATACTCCAGTGGCTCGGCCAGGGCACTCTGCAACGGCTCCTCAAACACCGCCGCACCGTCTTTAAACACCTCTTCCGGAATGCCATCTGGGGCCAAAAATGCGCACAGATTCAAAAACGCCGCCACCGCTGGTAGCCGCTGGCTCACCACCTTCACCGCCAGCCCAAACGTAATTGTCACCGAAGGGTGGTCGAGGGCGTTGTCTCCCCGCTGGGCCAATAGCTGCGGCCCAGCCGTTTCGTAAAGCCGTAAATATTCCCCCAGGCTAGAGGGCGTTTCTAAAATGTAGGCCCCCGCCTGGTCTAGGGCCAGCGGTAGTCCATCCATCTGGTCGCACAGCGCCAGCGCCAAAGCTTGATCGGCCTCTGTAGCCGCTTCCCAGTCTCCCTCTTTGCCCACCCTGCCACTGCGCCGCAGCAAAAACAGCGCCCCCTCCTGCGGTGGCATCTTTAGCACCGCCACGCACACCGCCAGCGGGCGCGTCTCCGAGGCGCGAGTGGTCAGCAAAATGTGGCCCCGGTCGCACAGCGCCAGCCAGTCTCGCACCAGCTCCAGGTGGTCGGCATTATCGAGCACCAGCAGCCAGCCAGCGTTTTTGCTCAACCAGCCCTTCACCGCCTGCACCACCACTGCCTGGTCGGCCTCCTGACTCAGCGCCAGCCCCAGGTCTTGGGCCAGGGCCGTCAGCCCCGAAACTAGCTCATCCTGCGTTTCGGCCCGCACCCACAGCACAGCGCTGTACTGCTCCCGGTAGCGATGGGCATACTCCGCCGCCGTCTGCGTTTTGCCCACGCCGCCCAGGCCACTTAGGGCCGCAGGTTCCCCCGCTGCCATTGCCTGGTGAATCTGCTCTAGCACGTCCTCTCGTCCGGTAAAGAATGGGTTCCGGCGCGGAGCCAAAAATAAGGGGTTAGCATTGGCCGTGTTTATTGCAGCGGGGTTGGGTTCTCCCAAAAGCAGGCTCAGCAGTTCTTGCACCTGCGCTAGCCCTGGGCCGCCCGTGCCCTCTGCCCACTGCAATAAAATAGAGGTGCGATTTCCCTGGGCGGCAATGTCAGGGGGAATAATCCCCGGTGGCGGATTCAGGCTAAAGGCCAGCTCCCCAAACTGCGGCCCCGGCAACCCGTTCAGCGTGCGAATGAGGTTGAGCCGCTGAATGGCCGATAGCTTGGGCGGGTTAGAGGGTGCTTCACCAGAGGTCATAGGGTCGCTGTAGAGCCTGCCCCAAAGATAACCCAGTTGTTCGGCTCCGCTGGCTACGCAACGCTATCTCCCAAGTATGGGCTGCAAGTTAAACGCTGCGATCGCTCCCCACACCTTGAAGCCAGCAAGTAGCTGCTTGACCTGAGTCTCCAACGCAGGGGGTGCGGTAAGGCGCAAAGAAACAGGGTGGAGCAGGGTTGAGAGGCCCTATTCTGGGGATGGGTAGCGCCTATCAGTTAAGACCGGAAGAACACTGGTGCGTTAGGCCCGTCCTGAGTCTGGTTCTGGAATCAACAGCGAAAGGCATTGGTGAAAAGGGGCGTTCCCTTTATCCCGTTTAGGAGAATTTATCGATGGCTGATTCCGGGATAGGGGCTGCCCCCTGTTGATAGCAAGGGTCATCATCATGCCACAAACCTCCTACCAGTCTAGCGGTCTAGGCGTTGAAGCCAGCCCAGTGGTCAGCCATAGCAACCCGACATCGGGATTTGGGGAACTGAAGCCGAATGCAGCGGGCATCGATATTGGGGCCAGTAGCCATTGGGTGAGCGTGCCGCCAGAGCGGGATGCTCAATCGGTGCGAGAGTTTGGCTGCTATACCCCGGACTTAGAGGCCTTGGTGGCGTGGTTAAGAGCGTGCA
>JBGSNT010000173.1:0-2685 GCA_041739575.1 Nodosilinea sp.
TCTAATATCAGGATGCTCATGAGATTTGAGGTGCTGTTGAAGTTCAAGCTTTTCTTCCGGTGTTAAATAGTTTTTGACTGGCATAACAATATCCACCACTTTGTGAGGTATTATACGTGGTTTAAATGCCTAACAGCTTAAGTCATTGTTCATGATAAGTTTAAGTCCTTTCTGGGAAGTGAGCATGATTGTTGAAGCGGCACCTGACAGCATCAAAAAGGTACGGCAAGCCAGCGCCCAACTCATGACTATGATTGATAAGAAACTACGATCTAAAGCTAACCTAGTTTGATAAAAACATTGATTCTCGTTTGGCTAAAATATTGATACCTCATGAGTATCAATATGATGGACATAAAAGACCTCCGCTGTTTTATTGTGCTGGCTGAAGAGTTGAACTTCCGACGGGCAGCAGAGAAGTTACATATGTCACAGCCGCCATTAACACGGTTAATTGGGCAATTAGAACGAGAACTAGGCATTACCTTGTTTGAGCGCACGACTCGCAGGGTAGAGTTGACTGAGGCAGGTCAGAGTCTTTTGAGGGAAGCGAGAGGATTAATACTCTGTGCAGATGAAACAGCAAGACGAATTCGTCATGCAACATCAGAAGCCTCAAACCGTTTGAGAGTAGGTTATGTGCCTTTAGCTCTTTACACAGTGCTGCCGCAGTTCCTTGACCAATGCCGCAAAGACTTTCCAGAACTTGAGTTAGATTTGCGTGAACGCACGACTGATATGCAATTGAGCGAGTTGTGCAGTGCAGAGATCGATATCGGTTTTATCCACATGCCTGTCTATTCAAATCTGCTTGCTGTCAAGTCTGTGTATCGAGAACCAATGAAGTTAGCAGTTCCTAACAGTCATCCAATGGCTAATCACTCAGGGGCGAAGCTGACAGATTTTGCCAGTGATGTTCTTATCATGCATTCACGTGCTGAAAATCCAGCGATGTATGATGATATTTTGCGATGCTGCACAGTGGCAGGATTTTCACCGCGAATTTTGCAGAAGGCTGACGATCAAAGCTGTATGGCTCTGCTGATGGCAGGGCAAGGCGTTCACTTTATTGCTTCAGGTGTGGAATGCCTTGAACCAAATGGTCTAAAGCATCTCGCAATTAGTGGCACTGCACCTACCTTGGAGCTTGCGATCGCTTGGCGGCAAGAAGATCCTTCCTCTGCTACAAAATCGTTAGTGAGTCAAATTCCAGGTGTTTGATGGAGATTAGTAATGTTGCTACTGATGCACTTTTGGCTCAGCAGCATAATCGGGATAGGGAGAATCCTCACGAATCCCCCCTCCCACACCACCCACACCACCCATTGTGCGGCTCCGCAATGGGCGGTTCTCAACCTAACTGCTGACGAATTGGCAGGCTTCTCATCATAGCCCTGGGCTTTCATCCAGAGGTCACGAATCGAGAGCAATCCCTGCTGTGCTAACCACTCATTGGTCATCTCCTTCTGCGTCGCTAACGTCCGCGACAACCGCCAATAGCCCTTCCGACTTAAGCCCGTCGAGAAGGCCTGTTGTCTCGGGGTTCCCAGTTTGAGCAGGTTGTACACCGCCGCCTGCTCTATCAATCCTTGCATCGTCAACCCCCGGTCAATCGGGCGAAAGAGACCCAAGAGGGCGAGGCCTTAATCAAGTACTTCTGGCGTAGCCCAGACCAACCATGCCAAACTTTCATGGCACACCCAAATCGTAGCCGCGTCAAAATTATCGCTCTCGACAGGAGGACGAGGTGGCCTTTATTACTCCAAGCAACCGATGGCCATATTGAAGCCGCGAAACCTCAGCGTGAAAACGACTCAGATCATCCCTAGTCAAGCATTCCAAAGTGACCCTATCCCCCTGAGCCTGCAAAATATTGCCCCGGCCACGGGCCCGTACAGTCAGATGCTGCCCCTCAGCGTCTATTCGATAAATTTGCCCCTGCACCCGCAATTTGGGCTCTACTGCCGAGCCATCTCCAGTCACTTTTCTTTGTCCTAGATGGTGGGCATGAGCCAGAATTTCTCGGGTCTGGCGCACAAACGTTTGGATCTGAGCCGCTGAGATTGCAGGCTGATGGACTGCTGAGGCCTGGATGCCAGTACTTTGCCGCTTTTGAGGTTTGCCCACAGTCAGAACGTGATGGTTCTCCCTGGCAGTAGCCTGGATAGACTGCTGGATACTGTCAGGGCACAGCTCTTGATAGACTCCTCGGTCTAGTTTCCATACGCGCTTCCAAGCGCTGGTCTCGCCTCCCGCAAAAACCGCCGCCGGGGTGCAACTGGCTGGATCAACAACACTCTCCATAATTCTCTCCACCCGCTCCGCGTCAATCCCCAAAGCAGCCCCCGCCGCTCGTGCCAACTCCTCGGCATTGCCGCTAATCGGCACTCGGTTCTGGGCAGCCCAGTTCTCCCAGCCATAGAACTCCCGCAGGGCATATGTTAGCGAGTGCGATCGCGATTCCAACGGGCTATCCCCATGTAGCACCGCCTGGGCCTTCGCTGTGGCCAGCTCCTCCAGCCGCAGGACTCCTGGTTGAGCAGGCTGTGGCTGAATTAGGGGTCGAGGCTGACGGGATGGCCTCTGCTCCCTTCGACCACTCACAGGGTACAGCCCTTCCGCACCAGGGTTTCGTTAAACGTAATCCCGGTACAGTCGCGACGGATATGCTTCCACTGGAGGCCG
>JBGSNT010000207.1:0-4538 GCA_041739575.1 Nodosilinea sp.
GTTTTGAATTTTGAATTTTGAATTCAAAACTTTCCCACCTATCCACCCTCTCACCCCCTCCCAACCATGACTTCCTCTATCGCAACCCCTTCCCATTCACCGCCGCCCGCTAAAGCGCGATCGCAGCAGCGCATCCCCACCTTGTTTCTAGTCGCCCCCTCCGTGATCGCCCTGGTGCTGTGGATGATCGTGCCGCTGGCGATGGCGGTGTGGTTTTCCTTCCAGCGCTACAACCTGCTGCTGCCAGAAAAGCGCGAGTTTATCGGCCTAGGAAACTTTACCTACATTCTCACCGATCCGGGCCTGTGGGTCTCCATTGGCATCACCCTGGAGCTGGTGGTATCGGTGCTGGTGATCACCATTGGCCTGGGCACGCTGCTGGCGGTGCTGTTTAACCAGGAATTTTTTGGCCGGGGCATTGCCCGAGTGCTGGCGATCTCGCCGTTCTTTGTGATGCCGACGGTGAGCGCCCTGATCTGGAAAAACATGCTGATGCACCCGGTGAACGGGCTCTTTGCCCAAATCACGCGGGGGCTGGGCCTGGGGGCGATTGACTGGTTTGCCGATTTTCCGCTGCTGGCAATCATCATCATTGTGTCGTGGCAGTGGCTACCCTTTGCCCTGCTGATTTTGCTGACCGCGATTCAGTCCCTCGACACCGATCAGATGGAAGCGGCCCGCATGGATGGGGCCAAGCCCCTGGCCCTGTTTCGCTTCATCGTGCTGCCCCACATGAACCGGGCGATCGCCGTGGTGGCCATGATCGAAACGATTTTCTTCCTCACCATCTTCTCGGAAATCTTCGTCACCACCGGGGGCGGGCCTGGCATCGCCACCACCAACCTGGCCTACTACATCTACCTCAAAGCGCTGCTGGAGTTCGACGTGGGCGGAGCCTCCGCAGGCGGTTTGATCGCCGTTGTGCTGGCCAATATCGTGGCGATTTTCTTGATGCGCAGTGTTGCTCGTAATTTGGACACCTGATATGGCACCCAAACCCTCTCGCCAATGGCTGATTACCCTGCTGGGCTGGCTGGTGGCCTGCCTGCTGTTCTTCCCGATTTTCTGGATGTTCATCACCAGCTTTAAAACCGAAGTGGCCGCAGTGGCCACGCCGCCCCAGCTGTTCTTTCGACCCACCCTGGAAAACTATATCGATGTCCAAGACCGAGCCTCCTACTTCACCTTCGCCTGGAACAGCGTGGTGATTTCGTTGGGCTCCACGATAGTGGCCCTGGCGCTGGCGATTCCGGCGGCCTATGCCATGTCGTTTTTCCCCACCAAGCGCACCAAGGGCACCCTGCTGTGGATGCTGTCCACCAAAATGCTGCCTGCGGTAGGGGTACTCGTCCCCATCTACATCCTGGCCCGGGAAACGGGACTGCTGGATACTCGCATCGGGTTGATCATCATTTACACCCTGATCAACCTGCCGATTGTGGTGTGGATGATCTACAGCTTCTTCAAAGAAGTGCCGAATGAAATTCTCGAAGCCGATCGCATGGATGGGGCCTCTACCTATCAGGAAGTGGCCTACGTCTTGCTGCCCCTGGCCCTGCCGGGAATCTTCTCCACCGCCCTGCTGTCGATCATTCTGTCGTGGAATGAAGCCTTCTGGAGCCTAAATTTGACCACCTTTGATGCCGCACCCCTAACGGCGTTTATTGCCTCCTTTTCCAGCCCCCAAGGACTATTTTGGGCCAAGCTATCTGCCGCATCGAGTATGGCGATCGCCCCCATTCTGATCTTTGGCTGGATCAGCCAGAAGCAGCTGGTGCGCGGCCTCACCTTTGGGGCGGTTAAGTAAATCATCCCCTCCTGGGAGGGGCAGGGGGTGGGTTGACCTTGGCAAAGAAGAACTTATTCGTAACTAACGCCTTGCTCTTGGCCGTAGTTTGACCCACCCCGCCCTCCGGGCACCCCTCCCTGGGAGGGGATGTCGCCCCGGCAATCCAGAGTTATCCCAAATTGACGTGACTTAGACCCTGTTCTCCGCTTTGATCGCTTTTTTAATTCCTTTACGAGTGAGCAACCCATGGCAACCGTCACCTTAAGAAACATCCATAAAACCTATACCGATCACGAAGTGATCAAAGGCGTGGATCTCGATATCGACGACCAGGAATTTGTCGTTTTTGTCGGGCCGTCGGGCTGCGGCAAATCGACCCTGCTGCGCATGATCGCTGGGCTGGAAGACATCACCTCCGGCGAACTGCTGGTGGATGGCGAACGCATGAACGAGGTGTCGCCCGACCAGCGCGGCCTGGCGATGGTGTTTCAAACCTACGCCCTCTACCCCCACATGACTGTAGCTGAAAACATGGCCTTTAGCCTGCGCCTGGCGGGGGTCTCCAAAGAAAAGCGCTATGAGCGCGCCAAGGAAGTCGGGCGGATTTTGCAGCTAGAGCCCCTGCTCGATCGCAAACCTAAGGCCCTCTCCGGCGGGCAGCGGCAGCGGGTGGCGATCGGTCGCGCCCTGGTGCGCAACCCCAAGGTCTTTTTGTTTGACGAACCGCTGTCTAACCTGGATGCCGCCCTGCGGGTGAAGATGCGGCTGGAACTGGCGGGTCTGCACGAAAGCCTGCAATCCACCATGATCTACGTCACCCACGACCAGGTGGAAGCCATGACCCTGGCGGACAAGATTGTGGTGCTGCAAGGCGGCGAGGTAGAGCAGGTGGGCTCTCCCCTAGAGCTTTATCACCATCCCAACAACCTATTTGTGGCCGGGTTCATCGGCTCCCCCAAGATGAACTTCCTGTCGGTGACCACCACGGGGGTGCAAGACTCGGCCACCGCTGTGCGCCTGCCGGGGGATGCGGTGGTCACCATCCCGGTGCAGCCTAAATCTCTGAAGGTGGGCGATCGCGCCACCCTGGGCATTCGCCCCGAACACCTGCGCATTGCCGAAACCGCCACCTCGTTACTGGGCGAAGTGCTGGCGGTGGAACGGCTGGGTGGGGCCACCTACCTGCACGCCAGAGTCACCGGGGGCGATACCTTCATCGTCCAAACCGATGGCGACAGTCGAGCTAAGGTGCGCGATCACGTTCCCATCCACATCGACGGCACCCTGTGTCACCTGTTTGATAGTTCAGGCCAGGCCATCCCCAAAACCGAGCGCCACGTCCTCACCCTAAAGCAACCCCGCACACCCCAGGCCATTCCCCAAGAACAATCCGATGAACAGCAACCTGACGCCTTCCAGCCCCGCCACCACGAAATCCATCAGCAAGCTGAATGAGCGATCGCTCTCCCAGTTGCCCGATGCGGTGCGGGTGCCCCGGTACGTTCGCAGCGCCGTCACCCCCGGCATTGTCCACATCGGTGTCGGCGGTTTCCACCGCGCCCACCAGGCGCTCTATTTAGATAACTATCTAGAGCAGCACCCCGGCAGCGACTGGGGCATCTGCGGCGTGGGCCTGCTGGAGTTCGACCAAAAAATGCGGGATGTGATGGCAGCTCAGGACTGTCTGTATACCCTGGTGGAGCGATGGTCCCCCGGGACCGGTCTCCGACCATCGCCCGACGGTGACACCGCCCGCGTGATCGGCTCCATCACCCGGTACCTGTTTGCGCCGGATAACCGCCAGGCCGTGATCGACACCCTGGCCGATCCGCAGTGCCGCATCGTCACCCTCACCATTACCGAAGGTGGCTACTACGTCATCGAGGGCAGCGGTGAATTTGACGCCAATCACCCCACGATTCAGCACGATTTGAGGCATCCCGACGCACCCTTGGGGGTCTACGGATTCCTCACCGCCGCCCTGGCCCAGCGGCGACAGCGGGGAATTCCGCCCTTCACCGTGCTCTCCTGCGACAACATTCAGGGGAATGGCAACATCACGGGCAAAATGCTCACCGCCTTTGCCCGTCTGCAAAACCCTGACCTGGGCGACTGGATCGCCGAGCAGGTTGCCTTCCCCAACTGCATGGTCGATCGCATTACCCCCGCCACCACCCCCGCCGATAGGGACATGGTGGCCGACCAGTTTGGCATAGACGATAGCTGGCCCGTGGTGGCCGAACCCTTCTTGCAGTGGGTAGTGGAAGACCGCTTCTGCAATGGTCGCCCCGACTGGGAAAGCGTCGGCGTACAGATGACCGACGACGTGCACCCCTACGAGTTGATGAAGCTGCGGCTGCTCAACACCAGCCACCTGCTGATCGGCTACCTGGGGTCACTCAAGGGCTATACCTACATCCACGAAGCCATGGCCGACGGCCAGATTCGCCAAGCGGTAGAGCGACTGATGGATGAGGTCACCCCCACCCTGCGCCCCGTCCCCGGCATTGATGTTGAGCAGTATAAGCAGACGCTAATTGAGCGGTTCTCTAACCCCAAGATTCGCGATCAGCTGGCGCGCCTATGCCTCAATAGCTCAGCCAAGCTGCCCAAGTGGATGCTCGGTTCCCTGCACGAAACGCTGGCTCAAAATGGCGCGATCGGCTTCATGGCGTTCACCGTTGCCGCCTGGTTTCGCTACCTCAACGGCAAAGATGACAATGGCCAAGATTTGCCGCTGGATGACCCC
>JBGSNT010000224.1:0-2740 GCA_041739575.1 Nodosilinea sp.
GGATGCGCTGGAGTGAGGACGGCTTTAACCATCTCCTCCTCTTGCGACTCGCTTGGGTCAATCAGCGCTTTGAAGCCCTATTTCCCCACGTTCCAGACCCACCGTCAATCTACTCCCCCGAACGCTAGATACGCCCGATCACGCTCGATGTTGCGTTTGCCATCCCACTTTTTAAGTAACACGTCCAGCCCTTCTTTATAGAGTTCGGCCCGGTTGGCTGGAAAGTCTGCCGCTTCGCCAAATACCAGGCACAGCAGCGTCAGCAGCAGTGGGTTAGTCGCCAGTTCTTGAATAGGTTTGGTATCCTTTAACCGCTGAATGAAGGTTTCTGCTTTTATGGGGTCGTGCTTGGCTTTGAACCATTTAGTAGCAAACTCTGCGATCTGCTTTTGGTCAAAGTCGGCTACCTCCACCTCGGTAAATTGCTCAAAGGTATATTCCCGCGCCGCAATGCGACAGGTGATGACGTACTGGCAGGCTCTAAATTGATGGGCAAAGTTTTTGATGTCTTGCAGCACCCGGTTATGATCGGTTTCATAGACCTCATCCAAGCCATCCAGCAGTACCAGGGCGTTACCCTGCTTCAGCACCTTTGCCAGATCTTCAGCCGCTTGTACATCACAGGCTTGCCACTGATTTTGAATGTATGTTTGCAGCTTTGGTTTGCCCGATGCTTCGGCATAGTCTTTCAGAGGCACAAACACTGGCACCTGCCCCGCTTGAAATTCGCCCTGGTTGCAGAGGAGAGCCATCCGCTTCATAAAGGTGGTTTTACCTGCCCCTGGCTTGCCCAAAATCATCAGCTTGCCGTAGCGTTCTACCGCTTCTAGGCCAGGTACCCGCTCATGGCGCACCTGGCCCAGCGAAAAGCGCTCAAAGTTTTCTAGATCGCAGTCTTGTAGCAGCTCATCTAGACTCAACCACCGCCTGCCGGAGAGCTTTTCCAAAATGTTGACACTGGTGTATATGTCGCCCAGGCCAATGGGCTGTTCCATATCGAGCACGCGCATGGTGCCGCAGCGGGCCTGGATGTCGCCATGCACTTTGGCTCGAATGGTCTGTACCAGGGGATTGATGTCTGTTTCGGGTTCTATGGTTTCGGCGGTCACAGGGACAGATTTCAGCCCGGTGATTTCTTCCCAATCCAGCTTCAAAGCATTGCAGATGCCGACAAAATATTTGCGGTCAACGCTTTTGCCCGTGAAGAATTTCTTGACTGTGGCAATGCCAATGCCTTGGGCCGTTTGCTTCCCCTGAATCTCCACCTTCGCAGCAAAATCGTCCTTACTGATGCCCAATCCAGTCAGGGCATTAGTGGCTATGGTCAGACCGTGGGGTGTTGCTTTTAGCGATCGCTCTGCCATGCCATTCTCTTATCGCTTGCCCACTATTCTACCCAACCGCACAAATTCCCAAAGCCCGAGAGGAATTGCTCCAACATCCCCTCCTCGGAGGGGCAGGGGTGGGTTTTCTGCGGACTAGGTTTGACCCACCCCGCCCTTCGGGCACCCCTCCGAGGAGGGGATGGAGCGCAACTCATCCTCAACTCACACCCAAGTCATACCGTCCGAAACCCTTGTGGGGACTGAACTTTCGCAGCTTCCCAACGATGATGAACTCATCCAATTCATACGGAGTTCGCCATGAAACAAACCAAAACCCCACCCACCTTCAACCTAGTTTTCGCTACCGTTCTATCACTTACTCTCGGCTCTGGCGGTGCGGCGCTGCATCTGGCCAGCCAGCCCACCCTCACCGAGCAGCAAAACCGCTTGTTCAATAGCGCGATCGCCCTCTGGACCACCGGCACCACCACCCTCATCGGCCTGCTGGGCACCAACCAACCCCATGATTAAACTCCACCTGCCTACCTGTTCCTCGCGGGGTCGTGGGTCTGGATGTCGGTTGGAGGAAAAGACTGGGGCTACGACGCTGACCCACGCTACGGACCCATCCACCCATCCACCCATCCACCCCATCACCCCTTCCCTCGCCACACCGCGTCGGCCACCCGGCACACGTCGGACATCTCCGCCCCATCGTGAACGCGCAGAATATCGGCCCCCCCGGCGATCGCCGCACAGCAGGCCGCCGCCGTACCCCACACCCGCTGCTGGGGGTCGGGCTGGTCGAGAATCCAGCCGATGAAGCTCTTGCGGGAGGGGCCGACCAGCAGGGGGCAGCCCAGGTCGCGAAAATGACTGATCTGGCGCAGCAGCTCTAGACTTTGGGCGGAGGTTTTGGCGAAGCCCAGGCCGGGGTCGATGGCGATTTTGCTGGGTTTGACGCCGACTGCGATCGCATCTTCGATCTGGTGCTGTAAAAACTCACGGATTTCGCCCACCAAATCCTGATAGTCGGTGCACTGCTGCATGGTGACGGGAGTGCCGCGCAGGTGCATGATCACAATCGGCACCCCCAGGTCGGCCACCGTCGAGAGCATGCCCTTGTCGTAGGTACCGGCGGAAATGTCGTTGATAATGTCGGCCCCAGCCCTGATCGCCGCCCGCGCCACCGAAGACCGGGTGGTATCCACCGAGATAATGGCCTGGGCCAGGCTGTCGTCGTCATCTCGCCGTAGGGCTTCGATTACCGGAATCACCCGGCTGAGCTCCTCTTCGCGGGAGATGGACCCCGCCCCAGGCCGGGTGGACTGGCCGCCGATGTCGAGAATGTCGGTGCCGTGGTGCACCAGGTGGCGGGCCTGGGCCACCGCCCGCTCGACAGAATTAAATAGGCC
>JBGSNT010000282.1:0-3860 GCA_041739575.1 Nodosilinea sp.
ATGCAGATTAACCGCAATAACCTCCAGCACATCACCTCTGTACAACACCAGGGGCTCGTGTTTCTATTCGGGATTGATCGCGATCGCGACATCTACTACGCGGTGCGGCGCACCCCGGCAGCAACCACTGAGCCGGTCGAGACCACCGCAGAAACCGATGACGAAGCCGTTGATCTGGCGGCCCCAGTCGCCACTTCCCAGTGGGGGGATTGGGTGCAGTTGCCCCTGCCGGTGGATCAGCCCGATGCGTCAGTGATTCAGCGCGAGCGGGAAGAGGGAGTAGATGAGTGGGTGCGATCGCAGTACAGCACCGCCACCCGCACCGCCCTGGCCCCCATCCAAGCCCTATCCGACGGCGAACACCTCTTCGTTTTTCGCCAGTCCACCGACAGCACCTTATTCGTAGACCGATTTCTGCTGGATGGCGGCACCGAGCGACTGGTGCCCAAGCTAGAGGTGCGCTTCAAGCGCAGTCGGCAGCGGTTTACCCCCGCCCAGCCCCAGGGTTTGGGCGGCAGCCAGTCCTTCGATACGCCCGACTTTCGCGACTTTGCGGGCAACTTCTTCTTCGAGCCCAGCCAAGAAATTCGCCTGGCGAAGAACCTGACGGCGGGCTGGTTTTCCGTCGTGCTGACAACCACAACGGAACATGACGTCAGCCGTTGGCACATCTTTGCCCACAATGCCGAAACCGGACGGATTGAGCTGTTTTCGGTGCGGCGATCGCGCGATCGCCTGTTCGATCTGGCCGACTACACCGTGGAAGAGGGCAGCCTGGACGACCCCCAGCCCCGCCAGATTTCCGGCCTGATCAAGCGCACGCTTATCCTACGGAATGAAGCGGGGGAAGAACTCACTCCCGCCGATGCCCCGACGGCAACCCGATTCTGTCTGCAAAGCGAGATGACCACCCAGGATGGCGACACCTCCTTTATTAAGGCGGGGGTGCGAGTCATGCTGGCGGTGCCGGTGAGCGAGGGGGAATCCTCCACCCTGGCTTCCCTCATCTTTGGCGTGCGGACCGACGGCACCCTGGCCCAGATCGATGAGCTCCCCCAAGAAATCCTGCTGCTGGAGAACAACCGCGACATTCTGCTGCCCGCCGACGTGCTGCAACAGGTGCGCGGCGTCAGCAATGGCCAGGAGTCTGACCCCGATACCGACAGCCGCCCCAGCTTTACCTTTGATGGAGTGGACGACTATATCGATGTGGGATCAAACCGCAGCCTCGACCTCACCCGTAATTTCTCCATTGAGGCCTGGGTGCATCCCGCTGCAGAAAAAGAACAGTGGATCTTTGCCAAGCAGGGCAGCTACAGTCTAGGCCTGGTGGACGGCACCCCCGTCTTCACCACCTACGACGACCAGCGCTACCAGATGGAGGATGTCTCGATTCCCCTTAATACCTGGACCCATTTGGCGGTGGTGTGCGATCGCCGCAACACCCTGAGTTTTTATGTGAATGGTGAACTGGCCGACAGCTACGAAGGTGCATCCTCCGCTCGTCCCAGTGCCTCTACCGCCAAAATTGGCGTACAAGATCCGTCGTCGGCAGCAGGCTTTTGGGCTGGCTGGCTGGCTGACGTTCGGGTGTGGAATGTGGCCCTGAGCGAGACAGAGATTCAGCAGCGGATGGGCGATCGCCTGCTGGGGCGCGAGATTGGCCTGGTCGGCTACTGGCCGCTAATGGCTCTGGCCAACGGCGAAACCGTGGACTTCTCCCCCGAATCGAATACTGGCCGTGTGTTCGGTGCCTTCCCCACCGGGCGGCGGCTGGGTCGCCGGGTCGGTCGCCGCAATGCCGAGGCCTACCGCTACGGCGAGGTGTTTAGCGTGGTGCAGGGGGCGACTTACCTGGAGACCTTCGAGTACCGCACCGACGCGCCGATTCTGCCCTTTGACGAGGAAGCTGAAGCCTTTGAGTTCGTGTTTGAGGGGCTGACGGGCGGACGCAACGGCACCCCCACCGAACCCGTTATCGTCCCCGCCCAAATTCGTCCCCTGGATGCCGCCAGCGACGGCGGCTGGCGGGTGGCCCAGGCCCGCTTCACCGTACCCGAGGGCATGACCCACCTGAGACTGTTCCATATCACCGCCCCCGGCGGGGTGTGGAGCACGCTGGAACTGCGCCGCCACCGCATCGAACAGCTGGCCAGCACCGTCACCCAGGCAGAGTTTGTGGATGAGGTGACCCTACCCGCCCTAGCTGGTGGGTTCGATGCCGCTGAGCAAGCCCTGGATGAGCTACGCCCTCTAGAGCAGGAGGAGGCAGGGCTGATCCGCGAGATCCGGGAGCTGGAATCACTGATTGCCGCAGAGGATCCGGCTGACAGGCTAACCCAGCAGGTAGCGGCCCAACGACAGACTGTGGCGCGGTTGACCACCGAGCAGCGGGCGGCTTCCCAACGGCTCAGGGACGAGGAACTAAACCCCTTCAACTTCTATGCCGAAATCAACCCCAGCGATCGCGCGGGCGTTCGATTGCAGTACGATGCCATCCGCCGCGCCAACAGCCCCGACATCTCCCTGCGGCCTAGCAACTTTAGCGAGGCGCAGCGCTGGCAAATTCGGCCCTTGAATGTGACAGCGACGGGGCGCACGCTGGTCATACTTCATCCCCAAACTAATCTGTCGTCGGTCTTGACCGCCAACAACAGCGGCAGCGGCACCTACACCGGTCTCTCGGTGCAGCCGCTGCGGCAGCCACCGGGTGTTGTCTATCAAAACTGGTCGCTAGAGTTTTTGCAGCAGGGCAACCCAGCCCGCGTGCAGTTCCGGACTCGCCAGCCCGATACCGCGAATCCAGTCTTAGACACCTATCTCTTAGTGGTGCGCGCCAACGGCAGCCTGACCGCTGAACCCGTCGATAGCTTTGCCCGCAACGGCAGCGTGGGCGACTGGCTGCTGATCAACACCGGCATTTTGCATGAGGAGGGTCGGGCTGCGATCGCCGCCGCCCGCGCCACCTTCAACACCCTTGATGCCCAGCTGATTACCGCCCAGGCCGACCTCGATCGCCTGGAAGCCCGCCTGGCCCGCATCGACGACCTAGAACCGCAGCTCGCCGTTGCCCGCCAGCGCCTGAACGAGGTACAAGACCGCATCCGCACCCTGCGCCAAACCTACCTGGATGCTGTAGCCGCCCTAGGCAATCAGGCCCAGGTGCTACCGATTCTCCCCACCACCAGCGGCGGCACAGTGCAGGGCGGACTTCTGGGATTTGCCGCACCGACCGGAGCAATCACCAGTTACGAAAGTGTGGAGGGGGCAGTGCATCTGAATTTCTTTGACAGTCGTAGCCGCCTTCGCACCAACGTTTACGACGCCGTGGATGAAGTCTGGCGGCCCAACCTGCCCGGCACCTGCCTCGCCTTTGAGGCTGATGCCGACGCTCCCGGTCGCCTGGAAATCAACAACTTTGGCGAAGATGCCCTGAGCCGCTTCACCTTGTCGGCCTGGGTGCGCACCCAGGATACCTCCACCACCGCTACCTGGATGGACTACCGCCAGAACACCAGCCGTCTGCGGGTGTTCAACCCTCAAAATCTCCAGGTCACCATCAACGATCAGACCACGCCGCCCACCGGCATTAACTTGGCCGATGGCGAGTGGCACTGGCTGAGCATCACCTGGCGTGGGCAGGATGGGCAACTGCAAATCTATGTGGATGGTGCGATCGCCTACGAAGGCGATCTATCCCCCAACGCCAGAGTTACACCCGGCGGCACCCTCGCCTTTGGGGCCGATGTCGATGGCGCTACGCCCCTGGTCGGATTCCTGGAAAGCATGCAGATTTGGAGTGACGTCTTGGGAGCCGACGAACTCCAGGCCAACCAGCACCTGCCCTTGACCGGCAACGA
>JBGSNT010000279.1:0-6692 GCA_041739575.1 Nodosilinea sp.
GCGCTGTACCCTGGTTTAAGTAACTGTCACCATCGCGCACTGCCCCATGGCCACCATCAACGACAACTACCTCAAGCTCAAAGCGGGCTACCTGTTCCCCGAAATTGCTCGCCGGGTCAGCGCCTTTGCCGAGGCTCACCCCGACGCCCCCATCATCAAGCTGGGCATTGGCGATGTGACCGAGCCCCTGCCCGAGGCCTGCCGCACCGCCATGGTTAAAGCGGTGGAGGACATGGGCGATCGCAACAGCTTCAAAGGCTACGGCCCCGAACAGGGCTACCTATGGCTGCGCGAAAAAATTGCCCAGCATGACTTCCAAAGCCGGGGCTGCGACATCGACGCCAGCGAGATCTTTATCTCCGACGGCTCCAAGTGCGACTGCGGCAACATTCTTGATATCTTTGGCAGCAACAACTCCATCGCCGTCACCGACCCGGTCTACCCGGTCTACGTCGACACCAACGTGATGGCGGGCCACACCGGCCCCGTCAACGAGAATGGCGAGTACGGCGGCCTTACCTACCTGCCCATCAGCGCCGAAAACGCCTTCACCGCCAGCATTCCCCACGAAAAGGTAGACCTGATCTACCTGTGCTTCCCCAACAACCCCACCGGGGCCGTGGCCACCAAAGAACACCTGCAGGCCTGGGTCAACTACGCCCGCGCCCACGGCTCGATCATTCTCTTCGATGCCGCCTACGAGGCGTTTATCACCGACCCCGCCATTCCCCACTCCATCTATGAAATCGAAGGGGCGCGGGAGTGCGCCATCGAGTTTCGATCCTTCTCGAAAAATGCGGGCTTTACCGGCACCCGCTGCGCCCTGACTGTCGTGCCCAAAACCCTGATGGGCAAGGCCGCCGACGGCAGCGAGGTGGCCCTCCACAGCCTGTGGAACCGACGCCAGTCCACCAAGTTCAACGGCGTTTCCTACATCGTCCAGCGGGGGGCCGAAGCGGTGTATTCTCCCGAAGGGCAAGCCCAGATCAAAGCCCTGATCGACTTTTATATGGAGAACGCCCGCATCATTCGCGAGCAACTCACCGCCGCCGGCATCGCCGTCTACGGTGGCGTCAACGCCCCCTATGTCTGGGTCAAAACCCCCAATGACCTGAGCAGTTGGGACTTTTTCGATAAGCTGCTGCACAGCTGCCACGTCGTCGGCACTCCCGGCTCGGGCTTTGGCGCCGCAGGGGAGGGCTACTTCCGGATTTCGGCCTTCAACAGCCGCGAGAATGTAAATGAGGCCATGCGCCGGGTCACCGAGAAATTTCGGGGGTAGATGCTGGCTGGCTGGTTCCGGTGTAGGTTGGGTGTATCGCTAGCGCAACCCAACTCAGTTTGGAGCTGTTGGGTTCCACTGCGTTCCACCCAACCTACTGATTTCTACAATCTTTAAGGACTCCCATGCTCACCATCGCGCTGCCCAAGGGCGGCATGCTCAACGACAGCATTCAGCTGCTCAAGGCCGTGGGCCTCGACTTTAGCCTGTTTCTAGACGGCACCAATCGGCAGCTACAAATTACCGACCCCACCGGTCGAGCCGCCGGGCTGCTGGTTCGCGCCCAGGATGTGCCCGTGTACGTAGAGTATGGTCAAGCGCAGCTGGGCATGGTGGGCTATGATGTGCTGCGCGAGAAAAAGCCCGCTGTGGCTCATCTGGCCGACCTGGGCTTTGGGGGCTGCCGTCTCTCGGTGGCGGTGAAGACCGCTAGCCCCTACCGATCGGCGCTGGATTTGCCCGCCCATAGCCGGGTGGCCTCTAAGTATGTGAACTGCGCCCAGGACTACTTTCAAGGTCTCGATCTGCCGGTGGAGATCGTGCCCCTCTACGGCTCGGTAGAGCTAGGCCCAATTACGGGGATGTCCGAGGCGATCGTGGACCTGGTATCTACGGGCAAAACCCTAAAGGAAAACAACCTGATGGAGCTAGAGGTGCTATATCAAAGCACCGCCCGCCTAATTGCCCACCCCCTGAGCTACCGGATCAACCCCTACGGCCTGAAGGACTTGATCGATCGGATGCGAGCCGAGACAGCGGCGATCGCCTCCTAGAGCTGGGTTGTAACCATCCCAAGGACACCCCTTCTTCTGGTCAAAGGCCCCCTCTCCAGAGAGAGAGGGCCTTTACAGTTACATCTATATAAATGCAGTGCTGGTCAGGTCCCTTAGGGTGACCGCCCACTACTGTTACCGGGATTCCATTATCCCAACCCAAAGGACGGTGGCTATCGGGATAAACCCTACAGCGATCGCACCCCTGCCATCACCTCTTCCCGCTGTTGCTCAGCGCTGAGGGGCTTGTAAGTGAGCTTCGACACCACCACGAACGCAATCAGCCCCAAGACCGGGCTAATCAACGTTGGGAAGCCGTCAAAATCTACCGTAAACAGGCCGTTGGGGAAATACAGCAGGGTGTTGTCAACCCCAAACATGGTGGGCATCAGGGTAAACATCAGTAACCGGGAAAGGGAACCTACGGCAATGCAGGCAATGGCCCCCTGCCGGGTTGCCTTAGACCAAAACAGACCGCCAATCAGCGGCACCACCAGGCCGGCAAAGCTCATGTCAAAGGCCAGCAGCAGCAGCACCCCGGTCTGGGGCACCTTGAGCCCGAGCACTACCCCCAACACCGTAATCACAACCGCCATCAGACGGGTGATCAGCAGCAGGCGATCGCCGCCAGCCCCATGGGACGTGGCGTGGCGAATACCCATGACATTGTGGGCCAGCACCGAAGACGTGCCCAAAATCGCGCCGTCAGCGGTCGATAGCGAAGCCGACAAAATAGCCGCCAGCACCAGCAGCCCCAGCAGCGGCGGAATTACGTTCTCCAGCATGGCAAACAGCACCGGGCCATCGGGCACAATGCCCGCCTGGCTGAGAATGCCGTTGGCTCCTAAAGCAATCACCGAGAAGGGAATACCGACAATCAATGTGCCCGCCGAGGCAATAAAGCAGGCCCGCTGAGCGGTTTCGGGGCTTTCGGCAGCAAAAATGCGAGCCATAAAATCGATTGCCACCATGTTGCCAAAGCCCAGGGCAATAATGCTGGCCCAGTTAATCGCCGCCCCAGAACTCACAGCGGTGAGCTGGTCCAAGGCTCCGGGCCCCATGCCGGGTTCAATGGAAATGCCAAAGTTAGCGATCACATAGATCATCAGCGCCCAGGCCCCGACCAGAGCGATCAGCACCTGAATAAAGTCGGTGTAGGCCACCGCAAACAGACCGCCCGATACCGTGTAAGCCAGCACTAGAACCGCCAACAGCGTGATGCCACCCACGTAGCTGGTGCCCAAGAAACTCTCAAACATGTAGCCCCCGGCCACCAGGTTGCCCGCCAACAGAAATGAGAAACTTACGCACATGATGCAGGCGGCAATTACTTCCACCGTGCGGCCATACTTGACCCGGTAAAAGTCGGGAATGGTGATCAGACCCATGCGGTTCATGGGCTTAGCCAAAAACAGCCCCGTCAAAAACAGACAGAGCGACAGGCCAAGGGGTAGTGCCGCCCCCGCCCAGAACCCAAAGGCTGAGGAAAGATCGGTATTGCCCAGGGTGGCGTTAGAGTCAACCGACTGCGCCATTAATGTCGCTGCCGCCAGCGGTAAGGCTAGGCCTCGCCCCGCCACTAAAAAGTTGACGCTATCGCCTTTAATTTGCTGGGAGGCCCACACCCCAATGCCCAGCGTGCCGAGCAAAAAGGCAATAATGCCGTAGGAAAAAAAGCTGTGTTCCATACCGTTTAGGCTCCTGACCTATAGACATGACTATCGAACAGCAGATACTAGAAAGCCCAGGAGCAAAGCACCAATTCTGCACGAATTGATCTTTCTCCCGGGCTTTTATCCCTCCGTGAACCGGGCCAGAGCGCATTACCACCCCTACTCGGCTGCACCTCTCGGACCAGTCATTCAGCTCACGCACAAGGACTTAAAAGCCTCTGTGCGTTTGAATCGGAACCCTAGATGCTTTGCTCTTAAGTTTTTCTAGGTGCAGCTAATACCCTAGGTAAAAATGCATCGCTGCACTTCCCTTAACTACACTTTCTGATCTGTAATTAAAACCCTTAAGGGTCAGCTGCTATGTAACCTTTGCTCATTGGGTTATACCAATTGCCCGACGACAGCCCCGTATTAACCACTACGGTTATGCCTGAAAATATCAACGTTTCATGACTATGCGATCGCCACTGCCTCGCGATTCCCCAGCTTGACTTGTCCTAAAGTCAGCGCCACAGGCGAATTGATGCTGGCTGTCTATGCCCTTCGCCGGGCTTCCATCCATTGTGGTCGGAGCTCGAATTTATAGATCTGGAGCAAACCTGTCAACCCGTGGTCGCCAACCTGGGCTTTATTTTGACTGGAATCGGCAGGGTTCTGGCGGCTCCCACGCTGGTTTACTTGTGCAACAACAAAACTTGGCGCGCTTTGGGGGCAATTGCACTCCTGACTGCGGCGCTGATTTGGGCCATCATCGGCGATCGCGCCTACTGGGGGCACCTGGAAAGCCTTAGCGAGGGGCAGCCCCCGGTGATGCAGCTCGAGCCTTAGCCACCCTACATGCCCATGATGCAGTAGCCAGAATCGACGTAGAGAATCTGGCCGGTCATGCCGCTAGACAAGTCGCTGCACAGAAATGCAGCGGTATTCCCCACTTCTGTCTGGGTCACGGTGCGGCGCAGGGGGGCGGTGTCTTCCACGTGGTGAATCATGTCGAGAATGCCGCCCACCGCCGACGAGGCCAGGGTGCGAATGGGTCCGGCGGAAATGCCGTTGACGCGAATGTTGCTGGGGCCGAGCTCAGATGCCAGGTAGCGCACGTTCATCTCCAGGGCGGCCTTGGCGATACCCATGACGTTGTAGTTGGGCACCACCCGCGCGCCGCCCAGGTAGGTCAGGGTGACAATGCTGCCGCCGTCGGTCATCAGCGGCTTAGCTCCGCGGGCCAGGGTAACCAGCGAGTAGGCACTGACGTCGAGGGCCAGTTGAAATCCGTCCTTCGAGGTGGCGCTGAAGTCGCCGGTGAGGTCATCCCGCTTGGCGAAGGCCAGGCAGTGAATCAGAATGTCCAACTTGCCCCATTTTTCCTCAATGGTGCTGAAGACCTGCTCCACCTGGGATTCGTCCTGGACATTACAGGGCAAAAACAGGCTGGGGTTAAGGGGGTCGACCAGGTCTTTAACCTTGCCTTCCATCTTGCCCTTTTCGTCGGGCAGGTAGGTAATCCCCAGGTTGGCCCCGGCTGCGTGGAGCTGCTGGGCAATGCCCCAGGCAATCGAGCGGTTGTTGGCAATGCCCGTTACTAGGGCGTTTTTACCGGTCAGGTCTAGCATGGCTCTCGGTGGTGATTCGCATATAGGAGTCTACGGGAATTCGAGACCGGTGAATAGGGTATAGGCGGATAGAATGGGTAAGCCTGGTACCCAGAATTCTGCGTGTTGAATTGACGATTGCCGAAGATACGATCCCCCAAAGGCTCTCGACAGAGATGCGCCTCGTCGCCCCCTTAAAAAGGGGGCAAATCAGTTCAAGTAAGCACCAGTACCCCCCCTTTTTAAGGGGGGCAAGGGGGAAGCAAGGTCAAGGCATCCAACAGATTTCTCAACGTTTACATCCCAGTCACCCATGGAAGTCATTCCCGCTATTGATTTGATTGAGGGTCGCTGTGTGCGGCTGTACCAGGGCGACTACGCCCAAACCGAAGTGTTTAACGACAACCCGGTGGAAGTGGCGCGGCAGTGGGTCGACCAGGGGGCCACTCGGCTGCACCTGGTAGATCTCGACGGCGCTAAATCGGGCCAGCCCGAAAACTGGCAGGCGATCGAGGCCATTGTGCGGGCGGTGGCTGTGCCGGTGGAAGTGGGGGGCGGTCTACGCGATCGCGCCCGGGTCACCGATCTCTTTGCCCTCGGCGTTCGCTACGCCATTCTCGGCACCGCAGCTGTGGATAATCCCGACCTAGTCAGCGATCTAGCCGGCGAATTTCCCGATCAGATCATCGTTGGTATCGACGCCCGCGACGGCAAAGTGGCCACCCGCGGCTGGCTTGAGACCTCTACAGTGGATGCAATCGCCCTTGCCCAGCAGATGGAGCAGCGCGGCGCCGCAGCGGTGATCTACACCGACATCCAGCGCGACGGCACTCTCCAGGGGCCCAATATTCCCGCCATGCGGGCCATGGCCGAGGCCGTGTCTATGCCCGTGATTGCCTCCGGCGGCGTCGGTGCCCTGCGCGACCTGCTGAGCCTGCTGGTGCTAGAGCCCCAGGGTGTAGAGGGCGTGATTGTGGGCCGCGCCCTCTACACGGGCGACGTCAGCCTCAAGGAAGCGCTGCGGGCCGTGGGTAACGGGCGCTGGCAGGATGTGCCCCCTGCCGGCCTGGGTGGGTCCACCTTTGCCTAGGGCCATCTCAGCCCCAGGCGGTGGGTAACCAAGCGCTCACCGGAGGTGGTTTTAGGCAGGCCCTACCCCCTAGAGAGGCATCCACATCCTCGGATCTTGTCGGGAAGAGTGTCCCTAGCCCTAGCCCCCCTGCGCCAGAGACACAGCAGGGTTGTTTCTTGTTGTTGAGAGGAAAATGAGGTGGTCTAAGTTACGGATAACAAATCCAATCGTGACTTAGACCATGAACCTCATAGAGCAATTGAAGCAAATTCCTGACCCTCGTGGTCGCCATGGGCAACGCTA
>JBGSNT010000280.1:0-2489 GCA_041739575.1 Nodosilinea sp.
AAACAGCCTGCGGGCTGCATAATTTCCGACTGACACACCGGGCGAAGAAAGGGAGCCCTCTAGGTCAATCCGCTTAAATCACAAGCAACGGGGGGAAATGCTGATTTATACCGTTTTCTCTCCTATTTCCGATAAGGTCTAAACGCTGGGTCGGCAACTCTACCGCAGCTGGGTGCAAACCGCTTGACTTACGTTTTACTACCATATTTCTCTGCTCAACAGGGGTTAGACACACGCGATGAAGACCGTCTTACTCGTTGAAGACGACCTGGTAAATGCTCGGGTGTTTTCTAAGATATTGACCAAACGAGGTGGCCTGGCCGTCAGGCATACCGAAGATGTGGAAGAGGTCATGACCATTGCTCGCAGTGGAGAGGTTAATGTTGTCTTGATGGATGTATCCCTGGCCCACAGTATGTACCAGGGCAAACCCATCGATGGCATCAAGATCACGCAGCTGCTGAAGGCTGACCCCGATACGGCCAAGCTGCCGGTAATTTTGGTGACCGCCCACGCCATGGAGGGCGATCGCGAAAATTTTCTCAGCCAGAGCGGCGCCGATGGCTACATTTCCAAGCCGGTGATCGATCACCAGGAATTTGTGGATCAGATTAAAGCGGCCATGGACGGCGACGAATAAGTACACTTGTACTTTATTTCCTTGGTTTTCGCAAGCCCAGTCGGGGCTGGCATTCTGCTGTTGTGTGAATTTATCTGGTGAAAGCGGGGGCGATCGCCATTATTTTGTAAAAATGAATACAGAAACTCCCGATGTTCTTCCTTCGTGGCGACATTGCAGCTACATTGTGGGCAGCCATCAAGGGTTTTGTCCTGCTCAGAGGCAGTTCTATGTCCCCCCAACTCAAACCTCAGGCGGAGCCAGCCGCCGCCCTAGCCTGGAACCCGGCTTGCCACATTGTCTATACCCGCGACACCTGGGTGAAGTTGACCGTCTTGCTGAACCGGTATGCCGCTGACGAGGCCAAGCTGCTCTGCCAAACTTCGCCCGATACCTGGCTTGCCTGGGTGCCCGACCACGGGGAAGCGGTATTGAACAAGAGCCACTTTTACGTGTGATGGCCGCCCCATCCCCGATCGATTGGGATGAGCTATTTTGGTATATCGATGGCCGCTGCGCTTGGGACAGGGGTCACGGCCCCTGGCATAAACGGGGGCAGCGCACTGGCAGATAGACCTCGCCCCAAGGGAGGATGTGAAATCTCCTAACCGATCTGGCGAGGGCTATACCTGCCGGGGACGTCGGTAGAACGTCTAGCTCAGCCGGGCAGGGTTTATACCATTGAGGGCTACGAAGCTAAAATGGTGCCGCCCATTTGGCACGGATGCTCCCCGCCCCCGCTACTCCCACGAATTGCGTTTTACTGATTCAACACGTCCCGTTTGTGCTGAGGCGCGGCGGCGATGGCGGCCACCTGCGATCGCATTTCCTCAGACACCCCCATTTCCTCTAGGGTGAGCATTAAATCCTCCGCAACGGCGTCAAAGTGGTCACTGTTGAGGCCTTGCTGAGCCACGAGTTCGCGATGGGCTTCGCGCATGTAGCGACCGTCGTATTGATCGGTGCCACCAAAGGCATAGGTCAAAAACGCTTTTTGGTGGGCCCGCTGTTTTACCATGTCGACGTCAGCAAAGAAATGCTTGATGCGGTCATCCTGCAGGACGCGCTCATAAAATTTGTCGACGGCTAAGTCGATGGCAGGGGCGCCACCCAGCTGGTCAAACAGGGTCGTCATAGGATTTACCGGATTAGTTTGGGGTAAGAAGGTGCAATGCCCGCGATTCTAGCCGAACTCACCCACCTTGGCGAACAGTCCCTAGGATCCGGAGGGCATCACTAGAGGGTAGTCGGTGGAGGGCCCCGCCGACCATTCCCACAGGGAGCCGGCGTAGTTTTTGGCCTCAAACCCTAAATCCACCAGAACCGTGGTCAGCCAGCCCGATCGCACCCCGCCCGTGCAGTAGGACACCACCACCGCATCGGGGGGAATGCCCCGCTCCCGCAGGAGAGCCTGAAGGGCCGGGCGGGGCAGCAGTCGCCCATCCCCATCCAGCAGCTCTCGGTAGTGGAGGTGAATAGCGCTGGGAATATGGCCCCCCCGCCGTTCGCCGTAGGGTACCGCACCCTCGAACTCGCGCCGTTCGCGGGCATCGACGATGACTAGGGTATCGGTGTCGAGGGCGCGGCGCAGCTCAGCCTGGGAAAGAGTCCACCGGTCGGTGCGGGTGACGACAAAATCCCCTGGGGGCGGGGTGGCCTCGGCAGCGGCGGGGGCCAAGGGCAGACCCAGGGGGCGAAGGGCCGCAAAGCCCCCGTCGACAAAGACGGCCTCAGGGTTGTTTCTTGTTGTTGAGAGGAAAATGAGGTGGTCTAAGTTACGGATAACAAATCCAATCGTGACTTAGACCATGAACCTCATAGAGCAATTGAAGCAAATTCCTGACCCTCGTGGTCGCCATGGGCAACGCTA
>JBGSNT010000343.1:0-4160 GCA_041739575.1 Nodosilinea sp.
GGTGCCACTGGGCCACGGGCTGGGTATAGACATAACCCTGCTCATCCACGCTAAACACATGGCAGGGGATGCGCTTGGCGACAATTTCGCCGATGGTGAGGGGACCATATTCCAGCGTTAGCAGTTCGGTGTCGGCGCTGAGGCAGTACTCGGCGAACTTCACCATTTGATCCCAGAGTTCTTCGGCCACCTTTTTGGCGACGCCTTTCTCCATCGCCCCGCCGACGAAGTTTTCCTGGTGCTTGAGCATTTCCGACATTTTCTTTTTACCCATGGCCCGCCGCAGCAGGTCGGCCTGGCCAAGGGAGTAACCGCCCATGTCCTGGGCGATTTTCATGATCTGCTCCTGGTAGACCATGATGCCGTAGGTCTCGCTGAGAATCGGCTTCAAAATTTCGTCGGCGAAGTCGATTTTCTCCCGCCCGTGCTTGCGGTTGATGAACTTGGGAATCAGCCCCGCATCCAGCGGCCCCGGTCGATAGAGGGCCAGCACCGAGGAAATATCCTCCAACCCCGAGGGTTTGAGGTCCTTCACGATCTGGCGCATGCCGGAGGACTCCAGCTGAAACACGCCGCCCAGGTCGCCCCGCTCCAGCAGTCTGTAGGTGGCGGGGTCATCCATGGGCAGGTTGTCGGGGTCAATTTTGGTGCCGTGGGTGGCCTCCACCAGATCCAGGGTTTTTTGGATCATGGTCAGGTTGCGCAGGCCTAAAAAGTCCATCTTCAGCAGGCCCAGGGCTTCCACATCTTCCATGTAGTACTGGGTGATCACCTGGCCGTCGTTGTTGCGCTGGAGGGGCACAATTTCGTCGAGGGGGTCTTTGGAGATCACCACCCCGGCGGCGTGCATACCGAAGGTTTTGTTGGTACCTTCGATGCGCAGGGCCATGTCAAGCCAGCGGCGGGTCTGGGGGTCGTTGTCGTACTTTTCTTTGAACTCCGGGGCGGGGGTGTCGTCGGAGATCATCACCTTGAGCTTGGTGGGCTTGCCCCGCGCCACCGGGATCAGCTTCGCCATTCGGTCCGATTCGGCGTAGGGGATATCGAGCACCCGCGCCACGTCCTTCAGCACCGCCTTGGAGGTCATGCGGTTGAAGGTGATGATCTGCGCCACCCGCTCTTCGCCGTAGCGGCGGGTGACGTATTTGATTACCTCGTCGCGGCGATCGATGCAGAAGTCGGTGTCAATATCCGGCATCGACTTGCGCTCGGGGTTAAGGAATCGCTCGAACAGCAGCCCGTGGTGGATCGGGTCGATGTTGGTGATTTCCATGGCGTAGGCCACCAGGGACCCCGCCGCCGAACCCCGCCCTGGCCCCACCGGAATATTGCTGTCGCGGGCAAAGCGAATGTAGTCCCACACCACCAGAAAGTAGGTGGGAAAGCCCATCTGGATCATCATCTCGATTTCGTATTCGAGGCGATCGCGATACTCCTGGCCAATCTGGTCGTAGCCGTTCACCTTCATCCGCTTTACCAGCCCCTCCTTGGCCACATGGCCCATGTAGGCCCCGGCGTCTTCGTTGAACTCGGCGGGAATCGGGAAGTCGGGAATGCGCGACTGGCCGAGAATGCCGGTGTAGTCTTCGACCTTGTCAGCCACCTCTAGGGTGTTGGCAATGGATTCCTCGATTACCTCCGGCTCCAGGTGATCGCGAAACAGCCGCCGCATCTCATCGGCGGATTTCACGTACTCGGTGCCGCTGTAGCGCAGCCGCTTGTCTTCGGTCAGCAGCTTGCCGGTTTGAATGCAGAGCAGCGCGTCGTGGGCCTCTACGTCGTTGCAGGAGATGTAGTGGGAGTCGTTGGTGCAGATCACCTTAATATCGAGCTCGCGGGCGATCTTGAGAATCTCCACGTTCACCACCCGGTCTTCGGGGGAGCCATGGTCCTGAATCTCGAGGTAGTAGTCATCGCCGAAGAGGTCTTTGTACCACTGGGCCACCCGCCGGGCCACGTCGGGCCGCTTCTGCAAAATCGCCTGGGGCACCTCGCCGCCGAGGCAGGCGCTGGTGACGATTAGCCCTTCGTGGTACTGCTCGAGCAGGTCTTTGTTGATGCAGGGGCGCGAGAAAATCCCCTTGCCCTGCACCCCTTGCAGGTGGGAGATAGTGGTGAGCTTGACCAGGTTCTTGTAGCCCTGGGTATTTTTGGCTAGCACCACCTGGTGGTAGCGGGGGCGGCGCTGCTGCTGGCCAATATCGCCGTTGATCAAATACATCTCGTTGCCGATGATCGGCTTGATGCCAGCCCCTTTGCAGACCTTGATCAGCTCGATCGCACCGTACATCACCCCGTGGTCGGTGAGGGCGATCGCCGGCATGCCCAACTCCTTGGCCCGCTCCACTAGCTGGGGTAGCTGACTGGCCCCGTCGAGCAGGCTGTAGGCACTGTGGATGTGGAGACCAACGAAGGACATAGCGCCGTGACGTAATAGTACAATGTTACCATTTTGAGCCCCCTATAGCCAGAGTAATGCTGCCTAGGACACCCAGTCTGACCCTTAGGTTAGCGGATCTACTGGTCTACATCTAGTGATTTTCGATAAAGATAGAAATCAACACCCCTACATGTGGGGGCAGGGCGGTTAGCGACCCGCCGGAATCAACGCCCCAACCGCGATCGCCTAGCTCAGCCCTAGGTGCAGGGGGCTGGCCAGTTGTCTGCGATCGCCCCACCAGGAGGGCCGTCCAGGGAGTAGCTGTACCCTAGGGCCACTTTTTACCCACCCTACCCGTACTATGGGGAACTCAGTCACGGCTTGATCAGTCCTACCCTACCCCGACTCACCGTCCAAAGCATCGTCTAGGTGCCAAGGGTCGGGTTAGGCCAATACTCTGCACCTGGGTGGCGGGTCAGAGCAAGTCAATGATCGGTACATTTGGGGGTAAACCGTTGGCCATACCAGATTTACGCAGATGGGGTAAGCGATATTGGCTGGCGCTGCTGATCCTAACGGTGGCGGGGCTGTTCATGCACATTAGCGTCTGGTTTACCCCCGCGGCTGATTTAATGAGCCAGGATATTTACTACATCTGGCTAGAGGGCAAACGAATCATTGCCGGGGAAAACCCCTATGCCAGGGTCTTAGCCAGCAACATGAGAGCTAATGACAAATACGCGACCTACTTTCCCCTGGCCTATCTGGTCTCAGCGCTAATTCAGAAACTTGGCTTGCCAGAATTTTTGGATTGGCTATATGTATGGCGGCCCCTTTCCTTTTCGTTTCATATGGGCATAGTGGCCTTGGTACTGAGATATTTCTATGTTCGGGGTTTATGGCTGCTCGGCTTTGCGGCCTCAGTTATTATCTTGCTGGGGCGCTGGAGCCTTTATATTGCCCGGGTTCATCATCTTGAATTCGCAGCCATCTTCTTTTTGCTGCTCTCCCTCGTTCTCTTGAAGGAGAAAACAAGATTATCCTTGCTGGCCTTTAGCATTTCTCTAGGTATTAAACAGATCGCCATTTTCCTGCTGCCCCTCTATCTGATTTATCTCTGGAAAAATGGAATTAAGCATAGTGTCAACGTTCCTAAGACTATGCTGGCTGAGCGAAGTCGTTCGCTTGCGTCTCCCGAGGGAGAAAGCCAAAACACACTCGAGATATCCCCTAGCTCCTCTGGGTTGGCTGCGCCTGCGACTCCGCTCAGGGAACGGTTACAGCATAGTCGAATCAAAAAATTGATGGTTGGAAGTTTAATTATTTCTAGCGTCCCAATGGCGACGTCGCTACCGTTTTTGATTTGGAACGCCGAAGGCTTTGTTAAGTCGATCTTGTTTTCGGCAACTCGGCAAGGCAGCTTGCACGTAGAAGCAGCCCCTTCAGTTGATCTGCTTTACTCCCAGCAGTTTGGCTGGATTGTGGGCCTGAAGGCAAAGCTTCTAGTGCTGTTTTTGATGGGGCTGATTTACCTGAGCAGCCTCAAGGAAAAAATTGGTATGTTCGTCGCTTCTGCGATGGTTATGATGGTCTTTCTGTACTTCAATTCCGTACTGTTTTTGCAGTATTTTTTGTGGCCACTAAGCTGTTAGGCATTTAAACCACGTATAATACCTCACAAAGTGGTGGATATTGTTATGCCAGTCAAAAACTATTTAACACCGGAAGAAAAGCTTGAACTTCAACAGCACCTCAAATCTCATGAGCATCCTGATATTAG
>JBGSNT010000059.1:0-27006 GCA_041739575.1 Nodosilinea sp.
GTAGTACTGCACAATCCGATTATCTTGTAATCGACGAGTCCCATTCTTGACGACGGTTTCGCTCTGGCAGTGGGGACAACGCATAGGCACATGACTCTCTACGTCTACATTCTAGCCATCATCCTTTAACTGACCAGTGCCCCTCTAGCAGATCGGCGCGGGCTTGCTCGCGCTCCGCCACCACGCTAGCCAAAATCAAAGCCGTAAACGCCAGCACACAAATGTAGGCCTGTAGTGACAGGACGCCCTGCACCGGGCTGAGGGTAGAGGCTAAAAACGGCCCCAGGCCCTGGGTAACCCCCCAGGTGGCAATCACCGTCGTCAGGGCGGTACCCAGGGCAGCGCCAAAAGGTCCCAGCCGCAGGGCGGCCCACATCACCAGGGGAAACAGCAAATACTCCAGGGGGTAGGGGGCGATCGTCATGCGCAGGGGGGCGCAAAACACAAACCAGCTGAGGCCGATCAGTATGCCCAGCCACAGCCCGATCAGCGGCGGCGCATAGAAGCTGCGCACCCGCCCCAGGCCCGACCGCCAGGTAATCAGCAGCGGGGTAATCACAATCACCCCGGTCACGTTGCCAATCCACCAGTTGAACCAGGCCGAGCCGTAGTCAGCCCAGGTGACTGTAGCCGCTAAACAGCAGATGGTTACCCCCAGGGTAGCGCTCACAGTAGCCGGCACCACCGCCCCTAGCCCAATCAGCGCCCCCACATCTTGGAGGCGTTGCAGGATGGGGCTAAAGCCTACCCGGCGCAGCAGCCACAGCCCAATCAGGGGCTGAAGGGTGTTATTCAGGGCCGCCAAAATATCCCTCAGCCAGACGTGACCTGGAGAAGTCATGGTGTGAACTAGGGAGCCAAGGGTAATGCCTGGGGCGAGGGAGGCTCCGGCCAGCAGCAGCATACTTTGGCTGTAGCCCGCTGGGGGCCAAATGGGCAATACTGGTACCGCATCAAGGGGCACCCGATAGCTGAGCCGAGCCACGATAAAATACCCAATTGCGATCGCTAAAAGGCCAGGCCATTGTCCACAAAGGCGCTTAAGAAACAGGAAAATCTTAGCCATTGGTAACCCTGAGGAAAGTAGCGACGACCTGACCAGCGGACCAAATTTTCTGGGCGTATCTCGACATTAATGACCTGAATAATGGGTCTCTAGGGGCAGCCTTGACTCTGATTAAATCAGCAGCGGCGCTAAAATCAGTTTGAATAAAGTAAGTCTTAGGGTTATTCTCCTCCGGCCGGTGGCCGAACCCCAAGGTGGCCGAACCCCCATTGATGAATTGCTGTGGATGGATGGCTATAGCTTGATTGGATGGATGTGGGGAGGGCGATCGTCCCTTGACAGAGCAGGTCCTTGGGTCTAAACCTCAGCCTCAGCCCCCCGCATTCCGTATCGATCGACCGATTGAGAGAGAAATAGAGGGAATAGGGCAGGCCGGAAAAATTAAGACATCCATTAAGACATCCAGAGATGCTGTTCAAAAGGCCGCTAAAAATCGTATGGTTTTTGAGGGACACCGCTCTGCTAATCCAAGCCCATCTCCCGATCTGTAGTTCCTCACAGGTGAAATGCCACGGCTCGGCTGAACCGGGGCTGGGTTAGTTTCGGTTGTGATCTAACGTTATTTGTGTTTGCAAGAGACTTAGCATTGTCTATGGCTTCTCCTACTATCGAATCGGTTCTCATCGAAAATCGCCTATTTCCCCCTCCGGATGAGTTCGTTCACAACGCGTCTATCCAGAGCCTGGATGCCTATCGCGCCCTGGCCGAACGGGCGGCGGCAGATCCGGCCGCTTTCTGGGCCGAGTTAGCCCACCAGGAACTGGACTGGTTTAAACCCTGGGACACCGTGCTCGATTGGCAGCCACCCTTTGCAAAGTGGTTTGTGGGGGGCAAAATCAATATTTCCCACAACTGTTTAGATCGTCATCTCACCACCTGGCGACGGAATAAAGCCGCCCTGATTTGGGAAGGGGAACCGGGGGATAGCCGCACCCTCACCTACGCCCAGCTGCACCGGGAGGTGTGCCAGGTGGCCAATGTGCTGAAGGGGTTGGGGGTACAAAAGGGCGATCGCGTCGGCATTTATATGCCCATGGTGCCAGAGGCGGCGATCGCCATGCTGGCCTGCGCCCGGATTGGGGCAGCCCACACGGTGATTTTTGGCGGCTTTAGCGCCGAAGCCCTCAAGGATCGCCTCAACGATGCCAAGGCCAAGGCGGTGATTACCGCCGACGGCGGCTTCCGCAAAGATAAGGTGATTCCCCTCAAGGCGGCGGTGGATCAGGCGCTGGCCGACGGCGGCGTGCCCAGCGTGTCGAGCGTGCTAGTGGTGCAGCGCACCAAGGCTGACGTTCCCATGGTGGCGGGGCGCGACCACTGGTGGCACGATCTCCAGCCCACCGCCTCGGCCCACTGCCCGGCAGAGGAAATGGATGCCGAAGACCTGCTGTTTATTCTCTACACCAGCGGTACCACGGGCAAACCCAAGGGGGTAGTGCACACCACCGGGGGCTACAACCTCTACACCCACATGACCTTTAAGTGGGCCTTTGATATTAAGGACACCGATGTCTACTGGTGTACCGCTGACGTCGGCTGGATCACCGGCCACAGCTACATTGTCTACGGGCCCCTGTCCAACGGAGCCACCACGGTGATGTACGAGGGAGTGCCCCGGCCCTCCAACCTCGGCTGCTTTTGGGACGTGATTGAAAAGTACGGGGTGACGATTTTCTACACCGCTCCCACCGCCATTCGCGCCTTCATTAAAATGGGCGACGAGCTGCCCAATGCCCGTGACCTGTCATCGCTGCGGCTGCTGGGCACCGTGGGCGAACCGATCAACCCCGAAGCCTGGATGTGGTACCACACCGTGATTGGCGGCGAACGCTGCCCCATTGTCGACACCTGGTGGCAGACGGAAACCGGCGGCTTTATGATTACGCCGCTGCCGGGGGCGATCGCCACCAAGCCTGGCTCCGCCACCCTACCCTTTCCCGGCATCCTGGCCGACGTGGTGGATATTGAAGGCACTCCGGTGCCCCCCGGCGAGGGCGGCTACCTGGTGATCAAACACCCCTGGCCTAGCATGATGCGCACCGTCTACGGCGACGACGAACGCTACCGCCGCACCTACTGGGAGCACATTGCCCCAATCGACGGCCAGTACCTATATTTCGCGGGCGACGGAGCTCGCAAGGACAAGGACGGCTATTTTTGGGTGATGGGTCGGGTCGACGATGTGATCAGTGTGTCGGGCCATCGCCTCGGCACCATGGAGATAGAGTCAGCTCTGGTTTCCCACCCCGCCGTGGCCGAGGCTGCCGTCGTGGGTCGCAGGGATGAGATCAAGGGGGAGGACATTTTTGCCTTTGTGATTTTAGAGGGCCACTACACCCCCAGCGACGGGCTCAAGCAGGAGCTGAAACAGCATGTGGTGAATGAAATTGGGATCATCGCTCGGCCCGGCGAGATTCAGTTCGCCGACGCTCTGCCCAAGACCCGATCGGGCAAAATTATTCGCCGCTTTTTGCGTAATTTGGCCAGTGGCGAGGCGATCGCTGGGGATGCCTCCACCATGGAAGATCAGAGCGTGCTCGATCAGCTGCGCCAAAGCTGAAACCGGCTTAATTCTGAGGCCAAAGGCCCTAGGGTATGACTGGGGAGAACCTCAGCTTCCTGGCTTTTCGGCACCATTGAAGTTCCAATGGTGCCGCCGTTTTTGGTTTGGTTGTGGTCCACCAGGTCAGGGGGGCTCGGTGGCGATCGGTGGAGTTGAGTCGCCCCAGCAGCCCTCTGAGTTATTCCCTCGTTCCCGGGCAGGGCTTTTAGGTCAACTCTACCCGGGTTAATCGCAGTCTCTCCAGCGGGCGATCGCCAAATCAAGGGGGCTGAAAGGGCTTTTTTATGCCCTAGGATAGAGGACCAATCGTCTGAGATCTAATAACAGCTCACGGAGCTATCCCCGCCGAGGTTGACCACCGGAGCATCACACTGCAATCCTGGCGAGGTGACGCCCCAGGAACGATCGCCTTCGGCCCTATTACTAGCTTTAACGTTCCTCCAGAAGTCCAGCAGGGAACCCTTTTAGGAAGCAGATTCCGATCCAGCATTTGCCTCGATCTCAAACACTTGGGTTCGCAACGGCAAGACGCCAAAAATCCTTGTCCCGAGGAGCAGGGCTCAAGGATGAGGGCGACAAACCTGCTGTGGACTTCTCCCTCCCTCCTCCTTAAGGAAAAGCCAAAGCCGCTGGCAGCGGTTCCTGTGCAGATAGGACAGAATAGGGCGGACAACAGCATTTCTAAATTACTTATTTTGAGATGTCAGCATTTGCAGCCATGACTATAATTGGATTGTGTGAATAGATTGATTTCTTTGCTATTATTTCTTTGCTATTCCACTTTGGTCGTTACCCTTAGGCTCCAGTTTTCTGGGAGCGGCCCGACTGCTTTTCGGCATCTAGCTAAACTTTTTATCGCAAGGATATTCCCTGACAATGGCAGAAAAACCCACGCCCCTGACCGGCAAAGCATTGCTGCAAAAGGTAAAAGAGCTTTCCAACCTGACCAAGCGCGAAACTGCTAAAGAGTGCGGCTACTATACCCTTACCAAAGACGACCAGATCAGGGTCAATCTCTCCGGATTTTACGATGCGCTTCTAGAGGCCAAGGGTATTAACCTAGACCCCGAAAGCAGCAAAGACGGTAGAGGTCGTGAGCCGACCTATCGGGTCAGCGTTCACAAAAATGGCCAAATTGTGATTGGTGCTACCTATACCCAAGACATGGGGCTTAAGTCTGGCGACGAGTTTGAAATCAAGCTGGGCTACAAGCACATTCACCTCAAGCAGCTAGGCGCCGACTCGGACGAAGAGTAATTGAGGCTTGTTAAACCAACCTGTAGGTGAATATGTCAGCAATAGCCCATCTGGTTGTTTTTTTTTGTGCTGGATGGCCCTGGGTATTCCCGCAGGGTTGCTAGTGGCTAAAATCGCCCACATTCCGCTTACCTACCCGGTTGCGCCCCAGCATAAACTCCCCCTGCTACTGCCCCTCTATCTAGTGACTCCGGGGGCGGTTGAGGTGCATCGTCGCCTAACCGATAGCAGCTGGTCAGACTACGGGCTGGGCTGGGGCAAAACCTTTTTAATTCCGGCAGGCAGCGGGTTTGCGATCGCCGCTGGGGGCGTTGTCCTGCTGGTGGCGTTGCAGGTGGGGTGGGGCTGGCGTCAATGGCGGTCTGCCGCCCAGGAGACTGGGCAACCTGAGCCGGTAGTTTTTGTCCCCAGCGACCTGGATTCTCCCCCGCCCCTAGCGACGCCCCCCGGCAACAGTCCTCCGCCAGGGTTAGTACTGCCCGCCGTACTAACCCTGGCGCTTTTTGTGGGCTGGGTTGAGGAACTTGTGTTTCGGGGCGTGCTGGTGAATGGTCTAGGGGAGGCGCTGCCCCTCTGGACCACGGCGATCGCCGCCAGTCTGATCTTTGCCGTCTCTCATCTGCTGTGGGATGGACCAGCCGGAGCCCCCCAACTCCCAGGGCTAGCCACCATGGGGGCCGTGCTGCTGCTGGCCCGCTGGGTCGACGGCGGCAGCCTGGGGCTGGCCTGGGGCCTCCATGCCGGGTGGGTGTTTGCGATCGCCGCCATTGATGCCCTGGCCCTGGTGCAGCCCGGCCAGAGCAAACCGGTCTGGCTGGTGGGGCTGTTTGACCAACCCCTCACCGGCGTGCTGCCGCTAGGGCTATTACTACTCACTGGAGCAGGACTGTGGATATTTGGCTGAGAGTTGCAAATACAGCAATCGCCACTGCGCTGGTTCCATTGCCGAGGCCACGAGCCAAGAAACCGGCGCGGCGTCATGGTCTAGGGACTATTCTGGCAACGAAAATACCCGGGCATCTTGCTTCCTTTCAAGGGCGCAAGCCCTGCGCCCCTACCTTTGGATATCTCCTTTCCCAGAAACTCCTCAGGTCGTCACCCCATAGGTATACCGGATTTCCTACCCGCCCCGGCATGATTTGAGCGGACTCAAGATAGAGCCGGCTCCCCTTCTCCCCTGCCCCCTCGCTTCCTTCCCTCCCAATCAAACCCGCGTCAGCGTAATCACCGTAATCGGCGTCAGCGGCTGCCACCGCGTCAGCACTCCTACCCGCACGCCGTGCTGCACCTGAATTTGACGCAGCTGAGCCCGCCAGGGGGAAGGTCTAGCAATGCCATCGGCCCAGGTCAGCACAGCCCCGGTGTGCTCTAGGGTGGCCAGGGCAAGCACGATGCGGCCTTGGGGGCGCAGACGGCGGGCACACAGGTCTAAAATCGGGGTCAGGTGCCCGCCGCTACCGCCGATAAAGATGCGATCGGGGTCGGGCAGGGGAGCCATCGCCGCCGGGGCAGTGCCGTAGACGGGGTGCAGGTTGGCGTTGCCTAGACGGTGCCGGTTCTGCTGAATCAGGCTGTGGCCCGCGGCGGTTTTTTCAATTGCATAGACCTGGGCCTGGGGGCAGAGGCGATTGATTTCCACGCTGACCGAGCCGGTGCCCGCGCCAATGTCCCAGACAATGTGATCGGGCTGGGGGGCCAGGTCCGCCAAAATGTGAAGACGAATGTCGCGCTTCGTGATCAGGCCAGGGCGATCGGGAAAGGTGGCAAAGACCTGATCGGGCAGCCCAATCAGCGGCAGATTGCCTGGGTCAAAGTCCTGCTGCGGCTGCCGCTGGAGCACCACGACATTGAGACTCGCGAAGGCCGCCTGAGCCGCCGCCTGGGGCGAAAAATTCCGGATCTGTTCTCCTGGGCCCCCCAGGTTCTCGCACACCCAGAGGCGATAGGGGCAGGGCAGTTCCAAATCCAGCACAATCTGGCCCAAAGCCCCAGGGCTATGGATGGCGTCGGTGAGCACAGCGATCAACTCATCTCCCCGGCGCAGGGCCGCCCGCAGCTCGTCGCTGGCCCGGCCATGGGTGCTGATCAGCGTTGCCCCCTGCCAGGGCAGCTTGAGCCGACTAAAGGCCAGCTGCACCGCACTCGGGTGGGGATAGAAGGTGAGGCTCTCGGGGGGCAGGTGCGCTAGCAATAGCCGACCGAGGCCAAAAAAGAGCGGGTCCCCCGAGGCTAGCACCACCACAACGCCCGGTGGGTCTGTCTCCATCTCCAACCACTGACGCAGGCGATCGAGGGTGGCCTTCAGGTCATCCAGGGGCCAGGTCTCGGCGGCCTGGGGAAAGTAGCTCAGGTGCCGGGGGCTCCCCACCAGCACCGCCGCCTGGTCCACCAGGGTCTGAAGGTTGGGGGCTAGACCTTCGCGCCCATCGAGGCCAATCCCCACCACCTGAATCGGGGTCATCGCGGCTGCTCCCAGGCCAGCACCAGCAGGGCATTGAGAATGGCGGCAGCCACGGCTGACCCGCCCTTGCGCCCTGTCACGCGAATTTGGGGCACCGAGGTTTGGGCCAGGCGCTGCTTCGAGGCCTCCACCGCGACAAAGCCCACCGGTGCCCCGACCACCAGGGCGGGAGAGGCGGTGCCTGTACCGATGCGATCGCAAAGGGCCATCAGCGCCGTCGGCGCGTTGCCAATCACCACCAGCGCGTTGGGGTACTGGTCTAGGCATTTCAACAGCCCCGTTTCCGTGCGCGTGCGCCCCTCCTGGGGCGGCTCGCCCGCCGTCACCGCCGTCACCAGCGGATTCTGAAAGGTCCGTTCTACCATCCCCAAGACCCCCTGGCGCACCATCGTCACATCTACAATGATTGGACCCCCGGCGGCGAGATGCTGGCAGGCTGTGGCGATGGCTCCATCGGTAAAGGTCACCAGCTGCTTAAACTCAAAATCGGCGGTGCTGTGAATCACCCGTCGCACCACAGCGTATTCTGCGGCGGTGAAGCTATGGGCCCCAAACTCTTGGTCTATCAACCCAAAGCTTTCCACTAAAATGGGGCTCTGCACTAGCTTTGCCATAGAACCATTAGCCCGTAAAACACTGTTCCAACCCAGAGCCCCCTATCATCCCACACCCCCTCCCGATTGCCCTATCTCCCAATCACCCCGTCTCCGCATCTTTCTGACCTCTCCACTCCCCCTCTCCCCAATGCCCGCCTACTACTTCTGGGGCGACGATGACTTTGCCCTCCAAAATGCCGTCCAGGCCCTGCGCCAGCGCACCCTCAACTCAGCCTGGGCCAGCTTCAACTATGACGTCATTCTCCCAGAGGTGGCCAACGGCCCCGCCCAGGCCCTTAACCAGGCCATGACCCCGCCCTTTGGCCAGGGGCAGCGGCTGATCTGGCTGCAAAATACAACCCTGGGCCAGCGCTGTCCAGAGGCCGTACTGGCGGAATTTGAGCGCACCCTGCCTCAAATCCCCGCCACCACTGTCCTGCTGCTCACCAGCGCCGCCAAACCCGACGGGCGAGCTAAATTCACCAAACTGTTCAAAACCTGGGGCGAGATCCATGAGTTCGCCACCATTCCCCCCTGGAAAACCGATCAGCTGCGTCAGCAGGTGGGGACCGTGGCGCAGCAGCGGGGGCTGGCCCTGGAGTCAGCCACCCTAGATCTGCTGGTAGAAGCGGTGGGCAACGACACCCGTCAGCTCCACCTAGAACTGGAAAAACTGGCCCTCTACTGGGGTGCCAACCCCCAACCCATTCCCCCCGCCGTGGCGGCTGAACTGGTGACAGTGTCCACCCAGACGAGTCTCAAGCTGGCCCAGGCTCTGAAGCAGGGCGATACCCCTGCGGCCCTAGGACTAATCAATGACCTGCTCGATCGCAACGAGCCGTCCCTGCGCATCGTGGCCACCCTGGTCAGTCAGTTTCGGCTGTGGCTGTGGCTCAAGGCGCTGGTCCAGGCTGGGGTTCACAACGATGGGGAGGTGGCGGCGGCGGCAGAGGTGGCCAACCCCAAGCGCATCTATTTTTTAAAGCAAGAAGTTAAGTCCCTCAGCCTAGCCCAATTGCAACAGACCCTGCCTTTACTACTAGAATTAGAGTCTGATTTAAAGCGGGGTCAAGATGAACGCGCTACTCTACACACAAAAGTGATAGAGCTTTGCCGTGTGTTTAGCCCTGGGCGCGCCTAGGACAGAGTCTGGAACCTACCCAAGCGCCGTCCCGTCTGGGTTGGGAGCCCCTCTTAGGGCAGCCATTCTTGCGATCGGGCCAGGGCATCGGGCCAGGGGCATCGGGCTAGGGACAAAGTCGTCCAGGGCATAGGTCATAGATTGGCGCATGGGAGCATTCTGGCGCAGGCCAGTACAGGAGATAAATAACGTTATGATCGACCGATTTAATCCTCTTTTTTCTGTGGCTAAATCCCATCGCCGCCTGGCCGTGGCGGCGGCGATCGCCAGCTTGACGGTGTTGGCCAGTGGCGCTGGTATTCCTGTTCCCACTCCCCTGGGTATAGGCATCTCGGGGGTCGCCTGGGCTCAAGACACCAACATTTCGGCCGAGGAAATAACTGGCTACGCTGCCTCGGTGATCCAAATGGATAGCCCCCGCAATGAGGCCTACAGCCAGATTCAGACCCTGCTTACGGGCACGGGCTACGAGGTTGGCAGCATTGATATGTCCTGTACCGGCACCGATAGCCTCAACCAGCTGCCCCGCAATGTCCGCAGCAGCGTGCGCACTATCGTTGTCAACTACTGCAACGAAGCCAGCACCATCGTGGAGACCAACGGGCTGACGGTGCGACAGTTTAACGCTATCACCGCCGCCCACCCCCAAGACCCAGCCCTGGCAGAGCAAATTCGCACCGCCATGATTCAGCTGCAACAGCAGTCCCAAGACTCTCCCCGACCTGCCAACGGCAGCCCTGAATAATGCAGTTTATTGACCAGGCCGAAGTTGAGGTCATCGCTGGCGACGGCGGCGACGGCATTGTGGCCTTTCGCCGCGAAAAGTATGTGCCCGCCGGGGGGCCCGCTGGGGGCAATGGCGGACCGGGCGGGTCAGTGTACCTGCGGGCCGACAACCAGCTCCAGACGCTGCTGGACTTTCGCTATGCCCATCGGTTTAAGGCCAACAGTGGCCAGCGGGGTGGCCCCAAAAACATGACTGGCGCGGCCGGGGCCGACCTCTTCCTGGAGGTTCCCTGCGGTACAGCGGTCTACGACGTCAGCACCGACGAGTTGATGGGCGACTTGGTTACCCCTGGCCAGGTGCTCTGTGTGGCCCAGGGGGGTAAAGGAGGGCTGGGCAATCGCCACTTTTTAAGCAACCGCAACCGGGCTCCAGAGCACGCTCTGCCGGGCCTGCCCGGCGAAGAACGTCACCTGCGGCTAGAGCTTAAGCTGCTGGCGGAGGTGGGGATTGTGGGCCTGCCCAATGCCGGTAAATCTACCCTGATCTCCGCCCTGTCGGCGGCCCGGCCCAAAATCGCCGACTACCCATTTACCACCCTGGTGCCCAACCTTGGGGTAGTGCGCCGCCCCACGGGCGATGGCACCGTATTTGCCGATATTCCAGGCTTGATCGAGGGGGCCCACCAGGGGCTGGGGCTGGGCCACGAGTTTTTGCGCCACATTGAGCGCACCCGCCTGCTGCTCCATGTGGTCGATGCCACCGCTGAGCAGCCGGTGGAGAATTTCCACACCATTCAGCACGAGCTAGGGGCCTACGGTCGCGACCTCAGCGATCGCCCCCAGGTGCTGGCCCTAAACAAAATCGATGCTATTCCCCCCGCAGCGCTGGCGGAGCTAACTCAACAGTTTGAGGCCCTGGTCCCAGGCCCGGTATTCGGTATTTCAGCGGTGGCGGGCACAGGGCTGGGGCCGATGCTGCAACAGATCTGGACCCTGCTCGATCGCACCACTACCACCCCAGAAAAGGCTATTCAGGAGGTTTAGATTAGCCCTTTGGCCAACCACCTTCGGTGGGGTTAAGGGCGATCTCCCCAAAGCAGCAAGACATCTGGTAAAAAAAACTACTGACTCACGTTCTTTACCGTTGTTTAGCCACTGCCCTCGGGCACCCTAACACTGCCTGTATGTAGACAAGGGTTAAATGTTGGCTATGGATGTTTCTGCGTTCCCGGGGTTGGCTGAGGGGGGGGCTACAAAAGCTCGCCTATCATGGCCCTGCTGCTCCCTCGAGGGGCCACCCTGGGCAGAACGACAAGATAAGCGCAGCCAGGCGATCGCCGCCCTCGGCCTAGGCAGCCACAGCAACATTCCAGCCTGGGAGGAGTCAGCGCAGATGGTCGCCCGGTTTTTGGGGGTACCCATAGCGGTGGTGACCCTAGCCGACCACCGCACCGAATTCTTTCAGGCCGCCCACGGACTCTCTTCCCTAGGGGTGGGCAACCCCCTATCTCAGCAGCGACAGCTGCCCCTAGACGGCGGCCTAGGCCAATACGTTCTCGACGGTGAAAAGCCCTTTCTTTTGACCGATACGGCGGAAAACCCTGTGGTGGCCCAAAGTCTCCTCGTCAGCACCTACGGCATTAGGGCCTACTGCGGCGTGCCCCTGCTTACCTCCCAGGGCACTTGCTTGGGCACCCTGGCCGCCATGGACCTACACCCCAGACCGTTTACCGAACAGGAGGTAGGCTTCATTGCCATGGCAGCCCGCTGGGGCATGAGTGAGTACGAGCGTCAGAGCGCAGTCACTGCCCCACTACGGCCCTTGGCACCCGAAAGCTCCCAGGTTGGCAGGCCCACCGAGGCTCTCCTTGAGACCGTACGTTTAACGCTGATCGGCAAACTCACCCAAGAACTGCGTAGCCCCCTCACCACGGTTCTGGGTATGACCACCATGCTGAATCGGGAGATCTATGGTCCACTGACACCCAAGCAGCGAGAATATACCGAGATCGTGCACCACAGTGGCCAAATTCTGATGACCCTGGTGAATGAAATGCTTGATCTAGGGCCTGCTGAAGCCGGACGGCCCGATTTAGTGCCTGTCCCCGTAGACATAAAAGTACTGGGACAACAGGTGCTTACCACCCTGACGCCGCTGGCGGAGGAACGGGCCCAGGCCCTACTCCTGACGGTAGAACCCCACGAAAACCACTGGATTTTAGACCAGCGCACGGTAAAGCAAATCCTGTATCACCTGGTCTTTAGCATCATGCAGGTGGCCGGAGACAACGGCACCCTGCGCGTTCATGCCTGCCGTCGGGGGCAGGCCCTATCCCTGGGCCTATGGCTGTCAAACCCCTGGATGGGAGAAGGGCTGCCGACGGAGGTGCTAGATGTCTTGCAAGACCCTGCCCCAGCGGCTGGGGCGAACTCCAGCACCATAGCTAGGCCCCTGCAAGGACTGCTGTTAAGCCAACACCTGGCGCAGCGCCACGGCGGCCAGATCAAGGTACAGGGCAATGTCGACAGCGGCTTCCGCCTGATTGTATTGCTGCCGGTCCTCGACACGACCACGGCCCGCGCCGAGGTCAACCCGCGCCATCCCGACGCGGAGATTGATTTATCCACCGCCGTGCCCTAGCCAACGCAGCCTCCCCGAGCCCTTACCCGGCCCGGCCTGCCCTCCAGCACCCTACCCCAGCCGGTGCACCGAGACGCCCTGCGGCAAAGGTTTAAAGAAGCTTAACCAGAAGGCCGTCTTACCTTAAGCTGCAGCATAGACCATGACCTATTGATGTAATGGAAAGATTTTGGAACCGCTCTCCCGGTTGGCCGGAAGCGGTTCTAACTCCGGCGACGGTCTTCAGGGAAAAGCAGATGGCGTCGCCGGGGCTGCCCTGGCTGTTGGTCTATGTGTCGTTGAGATGGCTCTATCGTGCAAAAAGTACCGCCTGGATTTGCGCCGCTATCCAGTACCCAGGAATGCATCTTAATCATTGACGACGAAGACCTCATTCGGGAAACCGTCGCTATGGCCCTGAGTGAAGAGGGCTACGAGGTTGTTACCGCCGAATCTGGCCAGCGGGCCATAGAAATGTTGTTCCCCACTCCAGGCGAAGGTGTCTCTGGCCTAGCGGTCGATCTGGCCATCGTCGACCTGATGTTGCCCGGGGTAAACGGGCTGGATATCTGCCGCCTGATGCGCCACCACAACATTGACGCCCCGATCTTGATTTTGAGCGCTAAGGGAACAGAAATGGACCGGGTGGTGGGGTTGGAGGTCGGAGCTGACGACTACCTACCCAAACCGTTTGGCATGCGAGAACTGGTGGCCCGCTGCCGCGCCCTACTGCGGCGACAAAAGTGGGTGATGCGACAGACCGATGCCACTGTATTGACCTACCGAGAGATTGTGCTTCATACCACCGAGTTTCGAGTGGTAGTGGAGGGCCAGGAGGTAAATCTGTCGCCGAAGGAGTTTCGTATCCTCGAACTGTTTATGCAGAGCCCCAACCGGGTTTGGTCGCGGGAGGAGCTCATTCAGACAATCTGGGGAGCGGATTTTGTCGGCGATCGCAAAACCGTAGATGTACACATTCGCTGGCTGCGCGAAAAAATTGAGCTCGACCCAGCCAATCCCAAGTACGTTACCACCCTGCGGGGATTTGGCTACCGGTTTGGGTAGCGGTCAGGGGTCGAGGAACCGCCTCAGGCTGCACCGCTCAGGAATTCATGGTGTAGCCATCGGGCATGATGGTGCCGTGCACATCGGTGCGGCGCAGATTGGTGTAGTCGAGTTTGGCATTGATCATGACCGCATCGGTCAGGTCTGCGCCGCTGAGGTTTGACCAACTCAGCCGGGTGCGATAGAGGGTAGCTCGGCTTAGGTTGGCACCCCGAAGCGAGCTCCAGCTCAGGTTAGCCCCGCGCAAATTGGCCTTGGAAAGGTTGGTGTTGACTAGATTGGTGCTGGAGAGTTTGGCTCGGCTCAGGTCAGCTTCCTGAAAATCAGCCCCTTCTAGGGTGGCCGCAGTTAGCACCGCCCCCACTAGAATCGCCCCCCGCAACACCGCCCGGTTCATCAGCGCGTTGCTCATGTTGGTGTGCTCTAGGTTGGCATAGCTAAAGTCGGTAGCCATCATGCGGCCTCGGCTAAGGCTGGCTTCGCTGAGCACCGCTTTGACCAGAATGGCCTGATCGAGAATGGCCTCGTTGAGGTTGGTTTCCCGAAGTATGGCCTCACTTAAATCGGCCCTGGACAGATTGACACTGCGCATACCTGCTTCGCTCAGGTCGGCCCTGGCAAGGCGGCCATCGCTCAGGTCCGCGCCAATGAAATTGGCCAAGGTGAGGTTAGCCTGCTCAAAGTTGCCGTTGCTGATCTGGGCCTCACGAAAGTTGGCCCCCACCAGGGTAGCCCCCGCAAAACTAGTATTGCGAAGGTTAGACTGGCGAAAATTTGCGCCGCTGAGGTTTTGCTGACCGAGGTCAGCCCCTACCAATTGAATGCCTCGAAAGTCTCGCTCTCCGGCAGCGTAGCGCTCCAGCAAATCTGCGGCGGTGATCTCCACGGGCCTATCGGGAGGCAGGGCGCTAGAGGGTGGAATTTCCAAGGACGTTCCTCAATGATGACGATTTACAGGAGGGGGATAGGAGCGGAACGCAGTAGAGAGGGCTGAACCAGGAACGACCTGGGGCAGCAGGGCAGCACCCGACTGAGTCGGACAGCCCCAGCGATTGGCTATCTAGCGGTTGGGGGCCTACCAGGGTGCCGGATCCACGGGGGCTGAACAGACCTCAATCTGCCCCAAGCCCCCTCAAACCTGACTCCTATACCGATCGACTTAGACCGATCGAATCGAGCAACTCCGCCGCTGCCCAACATCGCTTTATTGCTGATTGATTCCTTACCCCTATCCTCTCCAGCCTATCTGAGCTAGAGCTTGCTGACTAGCGATTCTAGGCCAGATGGCCGGACTTCACCCCAGAGCGATCGGTCCCCGCCCGGTAAGACTTCCCCACGGCACTAGCCCTGAACCACAAAAAATCACTACGCAGACAACCACTAGGCGGCTTTTGAGGGAAAATTTAAGTCTGCGAGATTGGGCCGCTTGGATCTTGCTATGCCAAGGATTGATATAGACCCTGCCACACCTCGCCCTTGATTTGATTGATCAGCCCTAGAGGAGCAACCATGCCCGACAATCCCAGAAGCCAGGTGGTTACCCAGGGGGTACAGCGCACCCCCAACCGCGCCATGCTGCGCGCCGTCGGCTTTGGCGACAACGACTTTGCCAAGCCCATCGTCGGGGTCGCGAATGGCTTCAGCACCATTACCCCCTGCAACATGGGGCTAGACGGGCTAGCCCGCCGGGCCGAGACCGGCATCCGGGCGGCCGGGGGCATGCCCCAGCTGTTTGGCACGATTACCATCAGCGATGGCATCTCCATGGGCACCGAGGGCATGAAGTACTCCCTGGTCTCGCGGGAGGTGATCGCTGACTCGATCGAAACCGTGTGCAACGGTCAGAGTTTAGACGGGGTGCTAGCCATTGGCGGCTGCGATAAAAATATGCCCGGTGCCATGATCGCCATGGCCCGCATGAACATCCCAGCAATTTTTGTCTACGGTGGCACCATCAAACCCGGCCACTACGACGGAGAAGACCTGACGGTGGTCAGTGCCTTTGAGGCCGTGGGCCAGTACAGCGCGGGCAAAATTAGCGAAGAGCGGCTGATGGCTGTGGAGCGCAACGCCTGCCCTGGGGCTGGCTCCTGTGGCGGTATGTATACCGCCAACACCATGTCCTCGGCCTTTGAGGCCATGGGCATGAGCCTGATGTATTCGTCCACCATGGCCGCTGAGGATGCCGAGAAGGCCGACAGTACCGAGAAGTCGGCCTATGCCCTGGTCAACGCCATTCGCCAGCAGATTTTGCCCAGCCAGATCTTGACCCGCAAAGCTTTTGAAAATGGTATTTCGGTCATTATGGCGGTGGGTGGCTCCACCAACTCGGTGCTGCACCTGCTGGCGATCGCCAATGCGATCGGCGTTGACCTCAGCATCGACGACTTTGAGACGATTCGTCAGCGGGTGCCGGTACTCTGCGACCTCAAGCCCTCGGGCCGCTACGTCGCCACCGACTTTCACCGGGCCGGGGGAGTCCCTCAGGTGATGAAAATGCTGCTGAGCCAAGGGCTCCTCCACGGCGATGCCCTCACTATCACCGGACAGACCATTGCCGAGCTACTGGCCGATATTCCAGCTCAACCCCGAGCCGATCAGGACCTGATTCGCCCCTTTGACAACCCCATGTACGCCGTCGGACACCTGGGCATTCTCAAGGGCAACCTGGCCACCGAGGGAGCGGTGGCCAAGCTAACCGGGGTGAAAAACCGTTTGATTACTGGCCCCGCCCGAGTGTTTGAGTCGGAGGAAGCCTGTCTGGCTGCCATTCTGGCCAAGACTATTAACTCTGGCGATGTGATTGTGATTCGATACGAAGGCCCTAAGGGTGGGCCTGGTATGAGGGAAATGCTGGCCCCCACCTCAGCTATTATCGGGGCGGGTCTAGGAGATTCCGTCGGTCTCATTACCGATGGGCGTTTCTCTGGTGGTACCTACGGCATGGTGGTGGGCCACGTGGCTCCCGAAGCCGCCGTGGGGGGAGCGATTGCCCTGGTGCAGGAGGGTGATTCGATCACCATTGATGCCGACCATAACCTCCTGCAGCTCAACATCCCTGAGGATGAACTGGCCCAGCGTCGGGCTACCTGGGTACCCCCGGCCCCCCGCTATCGCCGGGGCATTCTGGGCAAATACGCCAAACTGGTATCGTCGAGCAGCAAAGGTGCAGTGACGGATATGGACTTGTTTTAACCGATGATCCGATCGCTGCTGACCCTCCTGCGCCGCCGCAGCTTTTGGCTCGTCCTCCTGCTGACGGTTTGGCTGCTGTGCAGTGGCCAAGCCCAAGCGGGGCCGATCGGCGATCGCCTGACGGCCTTCCCGGCCTGGGGCGACAAGCCCTCGCTGCCTGCCGCCCAGGGCGATTTGATCTATCCCGACTGGCTGCGGGGCGACTGGCTGCTGACCAGCACCCTGATCGATCTGGCGGCCCCTTTGGCCCCTGACCTGGTTACCCCGGGCTTTGAGGGCAATCGGGAGCAGATGGGGGTAGCGGTGACCTGCCCGGTGCGGTTCGTCGGGGAGCCGCCCCGCGCCGCTGGCTTGATTCCCCTGATGACTGGTCCGCCCCAAACCGTGGCCGATCGCGCTTTTAATGGCCTCAGCATGGCCCGCGCCTATCTGGGCGAGACGGCAGTGAAGGCGGTAAAGGTGGACCCGGCAAACCCCAATCGCCAGGTGACCCTGCTAAGCCATAACCGTCAGCTAGAATCGACCGTTACCGCCCGGACAGTGGAAATATCGGCCGATCGGTTTATCACCGTAGAGCGATTTCAGCAGGTCTTTCGGGGCAGAGCCAACCCCTACTTTAATGAGGTGGAAACGACGACGGCCTATCGCCAGGGGGACAATGGCATCGCCGCTGACCAGGTTACGGCGGTGTACCTATCCCCTCAAGATCCAAATTTTCTCAGGGCCCAGAATCAGCCCGTAGCGCTGTATCGCTACCGCCTAGAGCTAGTGCCCAGGTGACAGGCAGGTGCCCAACCTCGCCTCGATGCAAATTTAATTTAACGGTTTTTTAATCTCGGCACGAATGGCGGTAGCATTGCCTTAGGCAATTTACTGTCACCTTGCTGGCGCGAGGGTATCTGACGCAGATAGCAGATCGTTATCGTCAATAGTAGTCCCCCAATAAGATCTTGGTTTGACCCGGGAACCTCTGTACGGTGAGGAGCAGACTTCCCAGGACAATTTTCATATTCCTAAAGCTATTGGGTCTGCCTAGGGCAGTTAAGGTTTCTGCGGCGTTGTCATGGGCGCAGATCGTGCTGTGGTGCCGTCTGTCCCTAGCGTTGTCTGTCCCTGGGTGAGTAGATCAGGTCTTTATCCCCAATCGCCCCCGTTGTCCTATGAACGCCCTAGCCATACAACCCTTCACCCCATCGGGAGAGAGCCCCTATGCATAGCCCCCACGATGTCATGCTGCGATCGCCCGCTGCTAGATCCTGCCGAGTGGCGATCGCAGGTACCATTACCAACGCCGCCACGGGCGAGGTCATGCCCCAGGCTATGGTGAGCATTACCGCCGCCCCGGACGTCTTTGGAGAAGGTCTACTGGGCATCGTCACCGCAGCGATGGCCCACTGTTCAACGGCCTGCTACGATGCCACGCCCCAGGTGCCCACGCCCTCCGTCGGCCCCCTCAGCACGGCTCAAACTCGCCTCGATGCCTGCGGACAAATCCTGGGCGTAGCCCGGCCCGACCAAACCCACAGCGGTGGCGACGGGCACTACTGTTTCCTCGACCTGCCACCGGGGCCCTACACCCTAACGGCCACCTATAGCCTGGCGGACCGTTGCCACGGCACCATAACCGCCCAGGTGGAAGTACCCCAGATCTGCCACTGGCTGACCTTTGCCGAGCTAGATCTAGCGATTAGCCTGGTGCCCGGTGCTTCGCCCCCTCCGGTGGCCGAGGATGCTCGGCGATCGGCACTCCCCAGCGACGGTCCAAGCGACGGTCAAATACCTGTCTCGCCAGGCGAAAACCCGACCCCTGCATCGATACCCTGTCCCAATATTCCTAGGGCTGTAGCCCTGCCTCATTAACCAGAGCTAGGGCAGTGCGCCACACCATGTATCCGTTTTGGTTCAGGTGCAATCCATCGGTGGTGAGGTCAGCCCGTAGGTAGCCCTCGCCGTTGGCAAACAGGGGGTACAGGTTTAGGTACTCGGCTCCGGTTTCTATGGCCACCAGTCTGAGTTGGTCATTCACCTGGCGAATGCGATCGGGGGAAATGGCCAGCAGGCGATCGCGTCCCTCCCAGGTGGCCGCCTCGCCGCCGTGGGGCAAAATCGACTGGACCACCACCCGCGACTCGGGATGGGCCTGGTGCAGGTAGGTCACTATCATGCGCAGATTGTAGACCAGGTCTGCCTCAGAGCCACCCCAGATCAAATCGTTAATGCCCACCATAATGAACACCGCCTCGGGGGAGGTCTCGTCGAGCAGGTAGAGGCGATCGCGCAATCCCCCGGTTTTTTCGCCCGAAATGGCCTGGTTAAGCCAGGTCTTTCGCCCCGGCAGCATTGACGCCGGAAACCAAAGGGTGAGCGAGTCCCCCAGCAAAATGTTTTGCCGCGGCGCGTCAACCGCCACTGCGGCCCTGGCCTCTGCGGCCAACAGAGCCACCCATTGCTCGTACTCCAGACTATGGCGAGTACCCACCTCAGGCTCGAAGGGAGCCACCAGCCCATAGGGATCGGCGGCAAAGGCGTTGGCCTGGGGCAATCCATCCCCAGCCCGACTCAGCTGGCGGAGCATAACCACAACCGTTACAAACAGCAGGGTGTTCATCACCAGCGACAGCAGTGCCCAGGGAGGCACCCCCCGCAGCTGATGCAGCGCCGAGCGAAGCTGGGGATAGGGTTGAAACGGTAAGGCCATGGCTGAATACCAACGAACCTGAGACGAGAGACCCATGCTCTCAATGGGTCAAATTGTAAATAGATTTCCCCGTGAAAAACCACTTTGTAACGAGGGTTTTTTAGCCCATGCCTGCGGTTCTATCCCAGACTACACGTTAAAGCGGAAGAGCATCACATCCCCCTCCTGCACCACGTAGTCTTTGCCCTCGCTGCGGACCTGCCCCTTATCCTTGGCCATAGCCATCGACCCGGCGGCCACCAGATCGTTATAGGCCACAGTTTCAGCCCGAATGAAGCCCCGTTCAAAGTCGGTGTGGATCACCCCCGCCGCCTGGGGCGCCACCATGCCCGCCTGGATGGTCCAGGCGCGGGTTTCCTTGGGGCCGGTGGTGAAGTAGGTACGCAGCCCCAGTAGCTCGTAGGTAGCGCGAATCAGGGTTTTAAGGCCCCCTTCCTCCACGCCGAGGGCCTCGAGAAAGTCTTTGCACTCGGCGGCGTCTAAATCCACCAGCTCCGACTCAACCTGAGCCGAAATCACCACCACCTGGGCATTTTCCGCCGCCGCCACCGCCCGCACCTGTTCCACCCAGGCGTTACCGCTGGCCAAATCATCTTCGGAGACGTTAGTGGCGTAGATGACCGGCTTGCGGGTCAGCAGCCCCAGGGGCTTGATAATTGCTTCCGCCTCTGGGGCTAAATCCACCTGCCGGGCGGCCTTGCCCTCGTTAAGCACCGGCAAAATGGTCTCTAAAATAGCTAGCTCCGCCTGGGCTTCCTTGTCGGCCCGGGCCAGCTTGCGAACACGATCTACCCGACGTTCCAGCTGGGCTAGATCCGACAGAGCGAGCTCTAGATTGATGACCTCAATGTCGCGGGCCGGGTCTACGGAACCCGAGACGTGGATGATGTCGTCATCCTCGAAGCAGCGCACCACGTGGACGATCGCATCCACCTCGCGAATATTGGCCAAGAATTGGTTGCCTAGCCCTTCCCCCCGGCTGGCTCCCTGCACCAGGCCGGCAATATCCACAAACTCGACCCTTGCCGGCACCGTTTCCGCAGAGCTAGACAGGTCAGCCAGCACCTGCAGGCGACCATCGGGCACCGCCACGACCCCCACGTTGGGCTCAATGGTGCAAAAGGGAAAGTTCGCCGCCTGGGCCTTGGCATTGGCCACCACGGCATTGAATAGGGTAGATTTGCCAACGTTGGGAAGCCCAACAATGCCAGCTCGCAACATGGGGTTCTAGCTCAAGTAAACAGAGAAATCGTCGTAGCACAACTGTCCTGGGGCCTGGGACCACCCGGAACAGCACCTATCTAGCATAGGAGAGGATGGGACCATTGCGGGGGTGTTGCTATACCCTTGAAGCTAACGGATTTTAAGACCGCGAAAAGAGCAGAGCTATGGCTGATATCAACCGTACAAAACGCCCGGGCTGGCCAGGCTCAGCACTACTAGCAGCACTAGCAGCAACAGCTGGCCTGGGGTTGACCGGATGTAGCACCCTGGGATTGTCGCGATCGCCCGAGGGCACCGGCACCATGGCCAACCAGTATGTCGACCGCGGTTTTCGGGGCAATCTGCTGGTGAGCCGCCTCAAGCCCATCAGCCTGCGCCTAAATAACGGCTGGCAGGCCGCCCCCGCCGGCACCCTAAACACCAGCGCCGACCTAGAGGCCTACAATCCCGACCAAACGATGTTTCTGGTTGTGCTGGGGGAAGATCGCGCCGCTGTAGCCCCCGGTAACCTCGATGACCAGGCCAGCTTTTATTTGCAAATTCTGAAGGGCGGCTTGACCCAGGTGATCGCCAACCAGGAGCGTACCGGCGTAGATCGGGTCAACGGGTTTCCGGCGGTGCAGTACCAGCTACGGGGCGATGTGAATCAAAACCCCATCGCCTACCTGCACACCACCGTTGAGATGGGCGACAACTACTACCAGGTCGTGGTGTGGACCCCCGACGACCTACGTATTGCCAATGGCGATGCGATGCGGGCCATTGTGCAAGAATTTCGCGAGGCCCAGCCATAAGTGCCGCCATTCTGTGGCCTAATAGGGGTTGTGGCATCACCCCTGAGGCCCTGCTCGGCCCAAGATTGACCCGGTTCACAACAAGCCCAAGTTATCCAAGGATACCCACTACCATGCTGCGCTGGCCCACCGCCCCCCTCTCCACCATTTCCACCCGTCTCAAGGCCGCTGAGCGCCTGGGCCAGGTGCTGGGGCTAATCTGCGCTGCCCTGGTGCTGTGGCTGGGGCTAGGGGGCCAACCCACCGCCCTAGCCGGCCTCACCGACGACAACTACGACGGCAATATATTTGCCCTCTATGCCGGCAATGGATCGCTGGTCCCCCCCAATGTCAGCCTGGCGCAGTCATTGCGCTACGGCAAACCCGCCATTGTGGTGATCTACGTCGATGACAGCAGCGACTGCAAGAAGTTTGCCTCGGTGATTTCCCAGCTGCAGGCTCCCTACGGGCGGGTCGCCAACTTTATTCCGATCATGGCTGACTCCATTCCGGTTAAGGCTGTCTATGAACCCAACGAGCCGGGCTACTACTTTAAGGATGCCGTGCCCCAAACCCTGGTTTTCAATGCCGAGGGAGACCTGGTGTTCAACGAAGTCGGGACCGTCTCCTACGAGGCGATCGACGATGTCATGCGAGAGGTGTACGACCTTCTCCCCCGCACCGAGTCAGCGGAACTCCGTCGTCGCCCCATCAACGAAGTGAATAGTGAGCTGGTACCCCAGACCTAGGCCCGATTTGGCCAGCAACTCGGGCCTAGGCCTGGGTGAGCGAGTGGTGGTGGGATGCGGATTGGGTATGGGGCCAAGCCCCAGGGAAGATATGAGACAGGCAGCAGCCTCAAGTTAATTCCCCCCACTGGCCGACGACAGGACGGTAGAGTTGGAATAAATTGCCTGTATTGGTGAACAATTTCCCTACTTCATAAACTCAGAATAAGTTTGCTTTGACAATGCAATTCGACGGGATATATATGGATATGGGAAAGCTCATTTTCTTCTGGCAGAGTCAGGGGCGGAGTTCCTGGGCGCCATGCTTCGATTACCCTCATATATAACTCACTATGCATACCCCCCACTGGCTAGTCTCATTCGCACTCGTAGGAGTCGGTATCTGTAGTCTGCCTTCGCTGGCTATGGCTAAACCCCATGTCCTACAGCCGACCCCTGTCACCATGGCCGATGCCTTAACCCCTCAACGTCAAAGTCAAGAAAACTTGAATAGGTTAGCCAGTGAAATGGGTTTGCAGACGGGGCGGCAGGATGCCAGCGGGGGGAGTGATTTGACAACGTCGCTAAATATACCTTTGCTCAACGAACTCATCGACGACTCTGGAGAAGTCAGACTGCCCATGGGCCTTACTTTCTTCGACGCCATGGGGACCACCTCCGTTGGGTTTGGTTCTAAGTTTTAAGCTGTGCCGAGTCGAATTTAATACCTCCCGTACTCCTAAGTTGAAATGCCAAGTTAACGCCCCTGCCCGGTATACTACCTAGGAAGCAAAATGGGATACCGGGATTTGGGCGTTGATCTTCGCAGCTACGTTTTTATTGACAGTCTTCAACCCCAGCACGCCGCCTACATGGGCACGGTGTCGCTGGGGTTTTTGCCTTTGCCTGGCGATGCCTCTCTGTGGATAGAAATTTCCCCCGGTATTGAAATTAACCGCATCCTCGATATTGGTCTAAAGGCGGCAGTGGTGCGTCCCGGCACCCTGATTGTGGAGCGTCTGTACGGGCTCCTAGAGATTCACGCCAGCAACCAGGGGGAGGTGCACGCCTCGGGGGGGGCCATGCTCGACGCCCTCGGCCTCAGCTACCGCGAACGGCTAAAGCCCCGCGTAATTTCGAGCCAGGTGATTCGCAACCTCGACCCCCACCATGTGCAGCTGATTAACCGCAACCGCCGTGGCAACATGATTGTTGCGGGCCAAACCCTCTACGTGTTTGAGGTAGAGCCCGCGGCCTACGCCTCCCTAGCGGCTAATGAGGCCGAGAAAGCCGCCTTGATCAACATTCTGCAAATCAGTTCGGTGGGTAGCTTTGGACGGCTTTACCTGGGGGGCGAGGAGCGGGATATCTTGGCGGCTCGGCAGGCGGTGCTGGCGGCTATGGAGGCGGTGCCTGGGCGAGAGCACCAGGGCTCTCAGCGCAATGAGTAAAGCCCCCGAGGATCAACTTGCGCCGGCAACCCGCCGGGCAATTCGCCGAACCTTTTTGACCCTATTGGCGGTGGGTATGCTGCTGGGCGGTGTAACGGCCCTAGGCGTGGTAACGATCATGCATCGGCTGGACCTGATCGGAGTCTCCGAACAACAGCCCTGAACGCCGACCGTTCATCTGGTCAGTCTCCCGGGAACTTATCGGCTCTATCGCTGGATAGATAGCCCCCCTGATGCAGAGTGTTAAAACACATCAAGGCTAATTAAGCTATGTAACCTGGCTTAGTTGGTCTGTTTTGTAATCCCATTAGGACGTAACTTTCATGACTCCGAACACACTTCGCATTGCCCTAGGCTTACTGCTGTTTGGGGCAGCCCCGATTGCTATCACCGCCTTTCCCGAGCAGGCTTTTTCTGGCACCTACAAGCCCCAAGCGGAAGAGACTGGGGAGCAACCCATGGCGGCCGAGCAGTCGGCTGAGGTCGAGCAGCCCACCGCTGCGGCGGAACAGTCGATCGCAGAGATTGCCGCAGCTGACGAAGACTTTGAAATCTTGACCGCTGCCATTGAGGCGGCTGGCCTCACCGACGCTCTAAACAACGCGGATCTATCGGTAACCGTCTTTGCCCCTACCGACGCGGCCTTTGAAGCTCTGCCCGAAGGCACCCTGGAGGCACTGCTGCTGCCGGAAAACCGCGATCAGCTAACCCAGCTCTTGAGCTACCACGTGGTAGATGGTGAAGTGCGCTCCACCGATTTAACCTCTGGGGAAGTGGAAACCATGGCCGGTGCTCCCGTTACCGTAGTGGTGGGGGATGAAGCGATCACCATCAACACGGCAACCGTGGTGGCTGCCGATATTGAAGCCAGTAACGGCGTCATCCACGCGATTGACTCGGTACTGCTGCCAATGTAGCCCGTTCATCGGCTAAGGGGCGGTCCAACGCGGTCCCCTGGCGCAGTGTTCTATGATTTCGCTGCGTCCCGACTTCAAGGCTAGGGTCGCGATCGCCCCAATGCCAGCCTAGGGCTGGGGCGATCGTTTTGATCATTTGCCCAGGAGCAATTGCCGATAGAGACCGATCGCAATCGCTCCTGGGCAATCCCACGCTGATATCAGTTTGTTGAAGTATCATCAGCAGTAGGAGCTGAGCCAAAACCTACGGACAACGCTGGGGCGATCTCAACCGTGCTATTGTCACGCCCATGGGAGAGCACCAGGACTCAGGGGCATACTTACAGACGAGCTAAACGCAGTGACTGACAAAGCATGAAGGAATCCACCCCAGGCGATCAGAAGCAGCTTCTGCTAATCGATGACGACCCCAATTTGATCCTGCTAGTCAAGGACTACCTAGAGTTTCGCGGCTATGAGGTGAAAACCGCAGGGAACGGGCGTGAAGCGCTAGATATGCTGGAAGACACCATCCCAGACATGATCATCTGCGACGTGATGATGCCTGAGATGGATGGCCATGCCTTTGTGCGTCACGTCCGCGAAAATCCTTCCACCGAATGGATTCCCATTCTATTTCTGTCGGCCAAGGGCCAGAGCCAGGATCGGGTCAAGGGTTTAAACACCGGAGCCGACGTGTACATGGTCAAGCCCTTCGAACCCGAAGAACTAGTGGCCCAGGTAGAGTCTTCCCTGAAGCAGGCCTCTCGGCTGATTAAACAGCAGATTAAGGGCGGCGGCAGCCCGATGATTCAGGTGCCCTTTGATGTCGAGCTGACCCCGACGGAGCTGCGGGTGGTGCAGTTTGTCGCTCGGGGTATGGCCAACCGCGAAATTGCCAACGAGCTGCAGGTGAGTCAGCGCACCATTGAGAGCCACGTCAGCAATATGCTGGGCAAAACCGGCCTGAACAACCGCACCGAGCTGGCCCGCTGGGCCATTGAGAACAATAAGGCCTAGTCTTTTGGTGATGCCGTCTGGCTGTGAATTACCCGCCCGGCTGCAAATGCCTGGCTGTAGATGGATGAGCCGGTGGATGGGTGACAGCGAAGCGAAGCCTGTCAAAATTAGACTAGCAACCTCCTAGCGTTTTCTTCTGTATGACTACTGCCCCCCTGTCCTGGTCGGCCCTAGAAGAGCTGGCCGACTTTTCGGTTGACCTGGTAAATGGCCCCACCAATGCCCAGGCTCGACTGCGTCTGTTTGGTCAGCCTGAGTCTGCGGTGCGGGTTACCCTGTATCGCGACAACCATGCCTGGTGCCCCTACTGCCAGAAGGTGTGGCTGTGGCTCGAAGAAAAGCAGGTGCCCTACCGCATTGAAAAGGTCACTATGTTTTGCTACGGCGAGAAGGAAACCTGGTACAAGCGCAAGGTGCCCTCGGGGATGCTGCCGGCCCTGGAGCTAGACGGGCGCATGATTACCGAGAGCGACGACATTTTGCTGGCCCTGGAGACGGCCTTTGGCCCCCTGGTCTGGGGCATGAAAGACCCCCAGGTGGTGCCCCTGCGCCAGCTCGAGCGGCTGCTGTTTCGGGCCTGGTGCCTGTGGTTGTGCCAACCGGTGCGATCGCCCGCCGCAGACCAGCGGGCTGGCGACCAGTTTGTGGGGGTTGTGCAACGGGTGGAGCAGGCCCTGGCCAGCACCCCCGGCCCCTTCTTTTTGTCGGAATTTAGCACCGCCGACGTGGTGTTTGTGCCCTATGTCGAGCGCATGAACGCCAGCCTCTACTACTACAAAGGCTATAGGTTGCGGGAAGACAATCCCCGCCTGGGAGCCTGGTTCAACGGCCTGGAGAGCCGCTCCACCTACCGCGGCACCCAGAGCGATTTTCACACCCATGTGCACGACCTACCGCCCCAGATGGGGGGCTGCTACGAGAATGATTTGCCCCAGACCCGCCGCCATCAGGCCCAGGTTGACCTCGGTCCCTGGTTTGGTCTGCCCGATGTGGCTTACCCCGAGCCCGAAACCTCTCGGGTGGAAGCGCTTTTCCGCACGGTGAAGCACCGGGACAACATTATCAAGGTCAATCCAGCGGCCGGAGAGGTGATGGATCTGGCGTTGCGCTGTGCGCTGACCTACCTAATGACGGGGGAAGCCTATGTGCCCCCGGCTGGGGCTGACCTGGGGTTGCGGTACCTGCGCGATCGCGTCAATGTGCCCCGCGATATGTCTATCTACGCCGCCAAACGTCTGCGCGAAGCCCTGGAGGCCACCGCCGCCCTGGCCGGGGAAGCCCAGCCCGACCCGCTGCCCATTCGCCACCGCCGCGATCAAGACCCAGCGAACTTTGCCGCGTAGCATCGGGGAAATTGGCCACTGTTGAGCAGGGCCAGTCGATCAAAATACCTGTATCGCGCTGGGCTATTCGAGGGTTTGGGGGTCAACACCCAGCTCTCGCAGCTTGGCTATGGCTCTGTCTAGCCGCTGCTGGGTCTGGTTGCGCTCTTGAAGTAGCTCTTCTGGATCTTGAAATGGCTGCCC
>JBGSNT010000062.1:0-18721 GCA_041739575.1 Nodosilinea sp.
GTCGGTAGTCTCCCAGGCATTTTTGAACTACCTGCTCGAAGAAAGCCACACCCTGGTGGAAAACCTGCTGCCGGGGATTAATCGTGCCCCAGCGGCGATCGCCGCCAAGGCCAAGGATGCCGAAGTACTGACCAAAGTTTAAACCTGGCGGGGGCAGGGAAAAGCCGCCGGGTCAACCTCAATCGATCGTCCCAGCCATCGGTGACAGGGGTTCTGTTTTGGCGCTGGTCTTACGCAGCCATCAGGTAGAAGTTCCATAATCCAGCAGCGGTGAGCATCAGGTGGTCGTCGAAATCCGGCTTCCGATTGCGATAGACCGCACTGACAGCGCCATAGCGTTTCACACCAGCAAAGGCATCCTCACAGGTCACTCGAGACTGGCTCAAGGTTCCTTCTCTGGGTTTCTTGTGGGGCAGGCGAATATTGACATACTGCTTCTGAAGCCCCAGAAAGCCCAGATCCACTTCAATGGGGATCCCATCGGGAATGCTACCCGCAATGTCGTCCTCGTCATGGAACGTCTTATCGTGGAGTTTGCCTTCTCGGGCTCGACTCAGCACCAGGATGTGCTTGATCTCATCCACCGCCGCCAAGTGCTTGCGGGTATGACGGCGCTTTTTACCGGAGTAATTTAACGTCTGTCGCTCAGGGGCTTGAGGCCGCTGAATCGGGCGCTCTGTCCCGTCTATCATGACCTGATTCACCCCTGAAAAGCGTTCGATAAATGCCTCAACGCTATCGAGTTTGCGCTCAGGCAACGCTATCTTCTCCCCTAAGGTGGCCTCCAGAATCGGTTGGAGCCGATGCATCCACATAGGGGCTTGGCTGCGGTCGATATAGACCTCGCTAAACGTGGGCAACAGCGCCTCAAACGCCTTGCGGTTCAAGCCTGTTAACGCCCGGAGCAAGCGGTCTTGGCGAAGCACACGGTCGATGTTTAGCACGGCCCTAGTCAGTGCACATCCTCCTTATCTTCTCAGATATCTCCTTATACCCCAACAGGTCTAATGGCTAGACGGAGGCGATCGCCCGATAGCTGATCTAGGTAATGGTTAATAGTCTGGCGTAGTTGGGTACTGTTCATGATGTTTAGCTAATCATGCAAAAAGTAGCCGACCTTTGGGCTCTGGAATAGGGCGACCCAGTTCCTGTGCCGTTTCAATCCATTCTTGAATAACGATTTCTACGTTTTTGACAGCATCCTGATAGGTCGTGCCGTCTGCAATGCAACCGGGAAGTTCTGGAACTTCGACGATAAATGCTTCATCAACTGCGCTCCAGTAAATTATAAGTTCGTATTTAATCGACATCTTTATCTCCCAGTTTATATTTCAAGATTAAGTCGCGAACTTGTTTGACTTGATAGGCTTTTGCCTTGCCCTGTTTCGACTGAAAATTTGAGATTTCTTCAATTCCTTCTTTAGAGAAAATGTGGTGACTGCCGCGTATTCGTTCATCAAAGCCAAGGGCGCGTAACAGTTGGCAAAGCGAATCGAAGAGAATGTTGGCATCAGAAGCTCCCAAAAGAATTTTGACCAGTAGCTTATCTCGCTGGCTCACGGTTCTCTACCCATGCCGAAAGGCGAAGCGCTAGCTTGTTGCCGCTGACTCACAGAAATAATTTGTGAGGCTGCCACCTCGACGGTCACATTCAGCACCCCAAACCCTTCTAAGCTATAGCCGTCGTCTTCTTCGTCGGGCATGGGGTAATATTCCACAACTGTGGCAATGTCACCCCGCTTGAGATGATGCTCTGGCAAATCTTCAGCTAAGGCAACCTGCGAAAAGAGCGGATAATGGATTTTCATGAGTTTGCTCCTTTGTCTAGCAGGGCTTTGTTATCCGCTTTAGAAGTCGTGAACACCTGTGCTACATCGCCTTCTAAAACAACAACTTTGAGCTTTTCTACGTCATTCCTGACGGCAAATCGATTAGGCTTTGCTTTTTGGTAGTTAAAGCGATATTTAGGTTGCAACTCGGCCTTAGGGTTGTTCATAGGTTCAGAGGGCATTAAAGCCAAGATTCTAGAGAGGCGATCCATAGGTCATTACCTAAGCCTGGATCTGGGATCGGGTTTTGTAAACGGTTTCTAGGCAGTCTTCAAAATCTGAGCATTCCCAAGTTTCGGTATGATTGAGTAGGAAACTGCCAGATCGGGGCCGGAAGTCGGCAGATTCGGTAATCTGGGGGTGGGCTTTATGCTCGGCATGAACTAGAAAGTTGAGGAAGTCGGTCACTAGGCAGAGGCGATCGCTAGAGCGCTGATCTAAGTAATGATTTATAGTCTGGCGCAGTTGAGTGCTGTTCATGATGGCCATCTCGCTGCTCTTAAAAAATTAGAACGACTTACAACCAATACCTGATATTAATTTAGATTCCACATTCACTTGTTGATCGATCATATCTAGCCACCCTCGCATGACATCTTTTAACATTACTGCTCAATACTCCACAATGCTGACTCAATAAAAAATAAAACCGATAATGAAATAGTTAGCTTATTGCACAGATGAAGATAGCGGCTATATGTGATTTCTTCTTGAGCACCAGTACCACCGCTCCGATAAAAAATCTTTTCACCATCTCTCCATATTGAAGCATGATGCGATCCACCTCTCAATTGGTTATTTAGTCCCTCTGCAAAGATATGAAAAGCTACCGTGTCCTTAAAAGGGTCTGCTTTACTTTGCTTTTTAAATTTCTTAATGTAACAGTTTAGAGTTTTTGTTTGGAGCTGATCATAATTTCGCCCTAGATATATGTTATTCAAGCAAGTTAGAACAATAAAAACACTTGTAATGGATTCGTACGCTTGGCCATAATATAATTTAGCAATTTCAAATGACTTTGAGCCAACAATTTTGTCGTCAACCTCATCATCACCAATTCGAGAAAATACCAGCACCTGACCAAGCTGATCATATATCCTGAAATAATCAGAGAAGATTGACAGATATTGCCTCAAATGTTGTGCTTTTAGATTGTCTCGATAAAAAACCAGAAAATCCGAAAACTCTTTTGGATGATTATGCCTTATCTCATTTATCAATTGAGTTGCGGGCCTTAAGATTTGCTGGAAGCGTGGATAGAAAAGGCTGTCGAAAAAATCGAATACAACCTCTTTAGGATTGTTTGCTGTGGTTTCAGGAAAGATCTTTTGGCGTTGTTTTATGTAGTGCTCAATAGCCTTGCTGATCCTTTTGCTTTGATTTGGCTTTTCAGTTAGCAAAAATATATTCTTGACTACCGTCCAGAGATAACTCGCATTTGGCAAATCAAATTGTGTCGCTATGTTCTCGAATTTAATACCTTTAAGATATTTAATACCTTCAAAATCTTGTTTAGAAGAATGCCTGAGATAAGGATATATTTTTTCGCCAAATGACAATGAGGGGAATGCTAAAGGATCATTGATTTCATCAGCATCAAAGGCAAAAGAAGGGTGCAGATTTACGATAGTTGAATTTTCGCTTTCATATCCCGTGATAATGGCATTTTCATCGGGTTTGAGCCAGCTACTTGAATCAGATTCAGTGTTGACAACTATTGAAACTGGTATTCCACAAGATTTGCAGTCAAAAGTGTGGGATTGACGAGGCTGTGCTCCTATGCCCACTCGTAAGATATAGTTTTCACCACATGCCTTACATTGAGCAAAACCACGAAAGATAGTCATTTAAATATCTCTTAATTGATAGGCATTTTTAAGGTTAATCATGACTTTAAAGCTCTGATGCACTGAGTCGCCCTTCAATAGGTTCATATTCATCCTCTAGCAGCCAGGTTTGAGCCTCGTCGTAGGTGGCGCTGCTAAATACAACCTTGTATCCATCAGCGGGGTCGTGTACCCGGCAATAGCCAGAGGGTTCACCCATTAACAACAAAAGGTAAGGCGGAGACAGTAAAGGGTCGATCCACACCTCAACAAAATCCCAGTCAGTCTTGGCTGGGTCGCGTACGGGGGATGACGTGGTATCGATCTTCTGCATCAATTTTCACCTCTCCATAAAATAACGGAGTGCTTAAACCGTCTTTAGAGCTGACGCGATCACCAATGGTTTCGGTAAAAAACAAGCCGTAACGCTCATACCCTCGAATGCTCCCTGTGAACTCGCCCTTGGCAATAACGGCTTGGGCAACTCTTTCCATTGTGGCCGCATTCTTAAAGATATGAGCAGCCCTGCCTCGTCGGAGTAGTCGCCGTACCTGGGGCGTGTCAGGCAGGTGCTTGGCAACGTGTCTGGTATCGAGGGTAATCTCACGTTCAATACCACTCATGAATTAGCTCATGGGAAATATACCAACGACCTTATCCCAACGCTGGCTCTGCGATCGCCCCCTGCAAATACCCTAGCCACTCTGTCAAGCTCTCCAGCTGTTTTTCGGGCTTCAGCACGCCGAGGCCGCGCACGACGACCTTGCCGCCGCTGTAGACAAACCGCGACTTGAGGTGGCTGGGCAACTTCTCGCTGATCTTCTTCCAGGCGGGTTCTTCCATGGGGGTTTCCATCACCACGTGCTGCTTACCCTCGGGCTTGATGCGCGAGAAGCCTGCCTGTTTGGCCACCAGCTTCAGCTCCAGCATCCGCACTAGCTGTTCGGTGGCGTGGGGGATAGGGCCGTAGCGATCGCTCAAATCCGCCGCAATCTGCACCAGCTCCACCTTGCTGCTGGCGCTGGCCAGGGCGCGGTAGGCCCCCATCTTCTGCTCCAGGTCGGGGATGTAGTCGTTGGGCACAAAGGCGGTGACGTTGAGATCGACCTGGGTGTCGTCCACCTTGGGAATATCCTGGCCACGAATTTCGGCGATTTCCTCTTCGAGCATGTCCATATAGAGGTCAAAGCCGATCGCATCCATTTGACCCGACTGCTCGGCCCCCAGCAGGTTGCCGACGCCGCGAATTTCCATGTCGCGCATGGCCAGCTGGTAGCCGGAGCCCAGCTGGGTGAATTCTTGGATGGCGCGCAGGCGCTGGCGGGCCTTGTCGGTGAGGGATTTTTTCGGGTAAAACAACCAGGCGTGGGCCTGAATGCCCGCCCGCCCGACTCTGCCCCTGAGCTGGTAGAGCTGGGAGAGGCCAAAGCGGTGGGCGTCCTCCACCAGAATGGTGTTGACCCGAGGAATGTCGAGGCCCGACTCGATGATGGTGGTGCACAGCAGCACCTCGGCGTCGCCGTTGCTGAAGGTGAGCATGGTCGATTCCAGCTCGCCTTCGTCCATCTGGCCGTGGGCGATCGCGATCCTGGCCGCAGGCACCATCTCCCGAATTTTGGCCGACACATCTTCAATGCCTTCGACCCGAGGCACCACATAAAACACCTGGCCACCCCGGTCTAGCTCCTGGCGAATGGCGGTGCGAATCGCCTCGGGGTCGAGGGGCGACAGGTGGGTTTTGATCGGGCGGCGGGACGGCGGCGGGGTGGTAATCAGGCTCATTTCGCGCACGCCAGAAAGAGCCATGTAAAGGGTGCGGGGGATGGGCGTGGCGCTCAGGGTCAGCACATCCACCTGAGTTTTGAGGGACTTGATCCGTTCTTTTTGGTTTACCCCAAAGCGCTGCTCTTCATCCACCACCAGCAGGCCCAGGTTCTTGAAGTCGATGCCTTTGCCCAGCAGCTGGTGGGTGCCCACCACCACGTCCAGTTCGCCCGTCTTCAGTCGCTGCAAGATCTCTTTTTTCTCGGTCTGGCTGCGGAAGCGGTTGAGCAGACCCACCTGGATCGGGTAGGGGGCAAAGCGCTCCTTCAGGGTGTGGTAGTGCTGCTGGGTGAGAATGGTGGTGGGGGCCAGCAGGGCCACCTGTTTGCCCGCAGTGACGGCCTTGAACACGGCCCGCAGGGCGACTTCGGTTTTGCCAAAGCCCACATCGCCGCAGACCAGGCGATCCATGGGGCGATCGCTCTCCATGTCGCGCTTCACATCCTGCACCGCCTTGAGTTGGTCGGGGGTGGCCTGGTAGGGGAAAGAGTCTTCGAGTTCTTGCTGCCAGGGCATGTCGGCGGGGAAGGAAAAGCCCTCCATTTTGGCCCGCTGGGCGTAGAGCTTGAGCAGGTCGACCGCCACCTTTTGGATCGCCTTTTTGGCCCGGCCTTTGGTCTTTTCCCAGGCGGTGCTGGTCATTTTGTTGAGCACCGGGGCCTGACCGCTGGCGGCCCGATAGCGGGAGAGGGAGCCCACCTGGTCGGCGGCCACCCGCAGCAGCCCGTCGGCGTACTGAATCACCAGGTAGTCGCGGGTTTCGTGGTTGAGCACCAGGCTTTCCAGCTTGATGAATTTGCCGATGCCGTGGCTGCGGTGGACGACAAAATCCCCCGGCTTCATCTTGTTGGGGTCGACCTGTTTGGAGGCGGCGCGGCGGCGCTTGCGCACGTAGCCCCCGGTGGCCAGGGTGTGCTGGCCAAAGAACTCGCGATCGGTCACCACCACAATCCGGAAGGTGGGCAGCACAAAGCCCTCTAGCTCCGCCAGCCCCGAATACTTTACGGCGACGGGGACATGCTGGGTGTGCAGCTTGTCGATCGCATTAAAATCCCTGGGGTTGGGGATGAACTGGGCCGGGCAGTCGTGCTCCTGGAGCAAGGATACTGAGCGAGAGGGCTGGGCCGAGGCCAGCCAGACGGAGTATTTGCGCTTGGTCTCGGCCCGAATCGTCTCCGCCAGCTTGCCAAACTGGTGCGGAATCGTCTGCACCGGGCGGCTGGCCAGGTTCAGCCCCTGGTGGGCCTCAGCAATTTCCGACAGGTCAATGCGCGGAAACACTGCGGCGTCGCCCAGGGTGTCGGTGAAGGAGCGATGGATCTTGGGGAGTGGGGGAGTGGGGGAGTGGGGGAGTGGAGACTGTTCGCCGTCTTCATCCAAGTTTTTGCCGTTTGAATTTTGCCTTTTTAATTCTTCTTCCCGCCAGTGGTCCTCCACATGCTCCAGCCAGCGATCGCTATGGGCCTGGCACTGATCTACCTCATCCACCGCCATCAGGGCGTTTTCGGGCAGGTAGTCGAGCAGCGAGGCCGGTTGCGAAAAGGCCAGCCCCAGCCAGCGGCGGGTGCCCTCAGGGAGAATGCCGCTTTCGAGACCTTCTTGGGCCGCTTCAGAGAGTAGGTCATTCAGCTTGCCCTGCGCTCTCAACTGCTCAATGATCACCGGGCCGTACTGGGTGGGGGTGAGCACCAGGTTGTCGATGGCGTCGAGGGACCGCTGGGTGGCCGGGTCAAACTCCCGCAGCCGCTCCAGCTCGTCGCCAAACAGCTCTAGCCGCACGGGCAGCTCTGCCGCCACAGGGTAGACGTCGATGATGTCGCCGCGCTGGGCCCACTGGCCCTCGGTTTCTACCACCGTGACCCGCTCATAGCCCAGAGCCGCTAACCGCTGCCCTAGGGCCTTGAAGTTGATCTCCTGCTTTAGCTCCAGCCGTAGACAGTAGGGTTCTAGAGCCGAGACGGGGGGCAGGTGGGGTTGCAGGGCGCGTTCAGTGGCCACCACCGCCAGCCGCCGGGCCGGGGCATCCTCCCCCGCCGCCCGCAGCGCCAGCAGATCGGCTAGCACCTGCAGCTGGCCCCAGGTCATCTCCGACTCTTGGTCAAAGGGGTCGTAGGGGGAGGCCTCAGAGGTGGGGTAAAAGTGCACCGTGTCCCAGCCCATGGCTTCTAGCTGGGTGGCCCAGCGCCCGGCCTCTTCGAGGGTGGCGGTGATCACCAGCAGGGGCCGCTGCTGCGCCTGGGCCAGGGCCGAAGACACCAGCCCCTTGGGCAACCGAGCAACGCCGTTGAGCACCAGACTGCCCTGTTGGTCAAGCTTGGTCAGCAGTTCATTGGTGAGGGGAGAGCGTTGCAGGGCACGGGTAATCGAAGAAAAGGCCATAGGACGCGCTACAGGGAAAATGGGAAGGCTGAAAATTAAGCTGCAAAAGTGCCCCCCAACCTTTCAGCCAGGGGATGCAAGAGGGGCGATCGCAGGCCTGTCTCACGTTAACTATTGTAATAATGCCTGTCCCGGTTTAGGCGAGCCCGGCGATGGGTTTTTCGGGTGGTCGGCAAAGGGATGGTTAGAGCTTGCTGTCACCCCTTGCCCTGGCTAGGATAAAGCCATCCCTGCAAATGGCTCGACGCAAATCGACTGAATAAATTCCTAATCTCAAACCAATCTGCATCCTCCTATCCCAGAAGCGGCACGGTCGGTTGCCCATAGTCAATCATCAGGTGGATACCGTCCCTTTTCATCGACTCGGTCTAGCAGGGGTTGCAGTTCCAAAACCGGTTCCTTCTCCCCCAGTAGCAGCGGTACCGGAAACATGACGACTGGAGTGCATTGCCTCCCGCGAACAGCCAGAATTGCTAGAAATTAAGGTTGACTATCAGCTCAAGCCGCTGAAGTAGTTGAATCGGAATATCCTGCTTGCTAAAGGTCACGAGACATTCAGGGGTTCAAGACAACCCCCAAAAGCTTAGTCCTCCCAGTACCCCAGCGCTGATCCAGTAGGGCAAAGGGTTGAGGGAAGGCGATCGCTGACTCCGGCAAAAAATGCCCTCCCAGGCCGAGGCCAAAAAAGGCCATACTGCCAGCAGTGCAGCGGCGGCTAGCCACAGCCCCGCCATCACCTTCAGGCTGGCCACCCGGTCGATAGAGACAATCTCGATGCCGTTGAATTGCCCCATGGCCCGCAGCAGCCTCAACAGCCATCCCTGGAGTACAAAGGACAGGGGAAATAGCAGCAGCAGAATTACCCTGCCCGCTGGGTTGGCGGAGTTTGCCGTCATCCACAGCCGCAGTTTGGCGGGGGGATGGGCCAGGCGAAAGATCAGCCACTGGCGACCTCGGGCCTGTTCAGGAAAGCGCTGCAGGGCGCTCAGGCCATCTGCAACTGACCGACTGGCCGGGGCCTGATCTGCATTTAGCTCAGAGCACCAAATTGCCACCATCGGCACAATGAAAACGCTGGCCGTAAAAACCAGCAGGCCAAGGCTAATAAATAGAGCCCCAAACAGCATAAAAACCGACTGACCTAGCTTGTGAAGCATGGCCCTAAACAACAACCCAATGCCCCCACCGCCCATCGCCATCAGATAGAAAATTTCGCCAAAAAAGAGAATAGTAATCGCCACAAAGGACAGGAGGAAGGGCACCAGAAACAGGCCGCTGTAGAGCCTGCCCCACTGCTCAACCACCCCCCTAAATGGGCTACCGGCGCCAATAATCAGGGCATCGCCGTGGCGATAATGGGCCAGCTCATGGAGCAAAATCGCCTCTGCCGCTGGGCGATCGGACCGCCACAGCTTGACCTGTTGACCAAAGATAGCGATCGCAGTTTTGCCAAACCCCAGCGGATAGACAAAGGAAGACTGATCAAAGCGCAGGCGGTTTGCCCTCACCTCAATCCCTGGGGCATGGTGGTGAATGAACTCCAGCATTTCAGCCATCACTGGCGTTGTGGAGCCAGCGGGCTTGAGGTTATATTCCTTTTCCAGGCGATTGCCTCTTAGAGAAGGCCGCAGCAGGGCTAAAATCCCCAGGCATAGGGCCAGGGACGGCACCAGCTCTAAAAGCCCCACCAGGCCGAGGATGCGATCGGCAGCATCGGTCACCGGGTCGATGCCAGCAGTCGGCGTCTGAAACAGCTCTTGAAGGTTGCGAATCCAGACCGCCAGATAGTAGGGCAGCAGCAGCCCGAAGAAAACGATGAGCCAAAACCAGAGCCAGGGGGGCACCACATTGCTGTTGACAGAACCGGGAGCCTTCATGGGTGAGGCCCCGACTGGTCGATAAACGTAGCGGTGCCCTGGGGATCTTCGAGGAGGGCATTGATAACCCGGAACGTAATCAGGTCAGCTTCATTGGCCTCGATGCCCGCCGTCCTAAGCTCAGTGCCAACCGTATCAATGACCCGCTTCAGGGCTATGTAGGGCGTAGTTGCGGGGAGCTTTTCTAGCGTCTCTTGAGGGGTGACGTCTTTGCCAATGTCCAGTAGGTCCTTAACGACACTGACGGCATTGCCCGTTTCATCGGCCGAGATCAGGGTCAACACCCACTTTGCTGCCGCCGCAATGCCGCGAAATACCAAGGGCAGTATTGCGATCGCGCTACCGGGGCCAAAGCCTCCCGCAATGCTGGTATCGGTCTGCCTAAACAGCTCAGCCCTGCTCTCGCCGCCCTCCAGGTAAGCCGCCAAAATATCAGGAGCCAAGTCAACCTCAGACGGGTCTGCCGCCGTGGCTAGGTTGGCAGCCCAGTTGCTCAAGTGATCCATGCCTTCCCCCAAATGCCATTATTCAGGAGAATAATCTAGCCTGACGCCATGCAGGCAGCATCGTCTAAATCCTTTAAGGTCTGGGGGAACTCAGTCGGTGGCCTGCTGGAGGACAGCCTCAGCGGCAATCCAGCCAGGCCCCGGTTGGTCATAATAGTAGAGCCCCCATTCCCAGACAAGATTGACCATGACCCCTCCGCTACAGGTTTTAGTCACGGGAGCCACCGGCCGCACCGGGGCTATCGTCATCCAAAAGCTCCGGCAGCGGCCCGAGCAGTTTGTGCCCTACGGTTTTGCCCGCTCTGAAGCAAAGGTCAAGGAACTATTCGGCACCCCAGAAGGGTTTCACCTGGGCGACATCAGTGACCCCGATCGCCTCATCGCGGCAATGACCGGCTGCACAGCCCTGGTCATTCTGACCAGCGCCGTGCCCCAAATGAAGGCCCCCCCAGAACCGGGGCAGCGGCCCGAGTTTTTCTACCCCGAAGGGGGCACGCCTGAGCAGGTTGACTACCAGGGCCAGATCAACCAAATCGAAGCGGCTAAGGCGGCCGGGGTTCAGCATATTGTGCTGGTGGGCTCCATGGGCGGCACCAATGAGCAGCACCCCCTCAACCGCATGGCCAACGGCAATATTTTGATCTGGAAACGCAAGGCCGAAGCCTACCTAATTGACTCAGGTGTCAGCTACACGATCATTCGGGCCGGGGGCCTACAGGACCAACCGGGGGGGCAGCGAGAGCTGATTGTGGGCAAAGACGATGAACTGCTGGCTAATCCTCCCGACGGCATTCCCACGGTAGTTCCTCGCGCCGATGTGGCAGAGGTGGTGGTGCAAGCGCTGCGATCGCCCGCTGCCCGCCATAAAGCCTTTGACCTGATTTCTAGGCCAGAGGGTGCGCCTGGTGCCGTGGTCACGACAGATTTTGAGGCCCTGTTCGCGCAAACCACCCCAGGGCTGTAGTACGGCCCCCAGCCCAAAAGCCCAGAGCCTAAACCCTGCAACGGTCGCCGTGATAGGGTGATCATGCCCTCCCCCGCTGAGCTTTTATGACTAACCGTCTGGCGGATTCCCCCAGCCTGTATCTGCGTAAGCACGCCGAAAACCCCATCGACTGGTGGCCCTGGTGCGACGAGGCGCTGGAGCGGGCCGCCCAGGACGACAAGCCGATTTTTCTCTCGATTGGCTACTCCAGCTGCCACTGGTGCACGGTGATGGAGGGGGAGGCGTTTTCGGACCAGGCGATCGCCGCCTACATGAACACCAACTTTCTCCCCATCAAGGTCGATCGCGAAGAGCGCCCCGACATCGACAGCATCTACATGCAGGCGCTGCAAATGCTGACCGGCCACGGGGGCTGGCCCCTGAATGTGGTGCTGCATCCCCAGACGCGGGTGCCCTTTTACGGCGGCACCTATTTCCCGGTGGAGCCAAAGTACGGGCGGCCCGGCTTTTTGCAGGTACTCACCGCCCTGCGCCAGTTCTACGACCGCGACAAGGCGCGGCTGGGGGAGATCACCGGGGCGGTAATGGACAACCTGCACCAGGGGGTGCAACTGCCTTTAGCTGAGGGAACACCATCCAATGATTTGCTTTATTCAGGTCTAACGACTAACGCCAAAATCCTGATTCCAAGCGGGCAGGGCACCTGCTTTCCGATGATGCCCTACGCAGCGGCGGTGCTGGGCGGGCTGCGGCTTGACCTGGAGCTGGATGTGGCCCATCTCTGCGGTCAGCGGGGCCGAGATCTGGCCCTGGGCGGCATCTACGATCACGTGGGCGGCGGCTTTCACCGCTACACCGTGGACCCCACCTGGACGGTGCCCCACTTTGAAAAAATGCTCTACGACAACGGGCTCATTGTGGAGTACCTGGCCAATCTCTGGGCCAGCGGACAGCCAGAACCGGCCTTTGCACGGGCGATCGCCCTCACCCACACCTGGCTGCTGCGCGAGATGACCGCCCCCGAAGGCTACTTCTACGCCGCCCAGGATGCCGACAGCTTTGTCACCCCCCACGACGCTGAGCCAGAAGAGGGAGCCTTCTACGCCTGGCCCTATAACGTACTGGAATCGACCCTGAGCGCTGAGGGGCTTCAGGCGCTGGGGAATGCCTTTACGGTGACGCCGGCGGGCAACTTTGAGGGACAGATCGTGCTGAAAAGATCTAATCCCGGCCCCCTCTCTGCCGTTGTAGAATCGGCGCTGGATCAGCTCTTTACCCTGCGCTACGGCAGCCCCGCAGCAGAGCTGGACACCTTCCCCCCGGCTCCCACCAGTCAGGCGGCTAAAACCCAGACCTGGTCGGGGCGCATTCCCCCCGTTACCGACACCAAGCTAATTGTGGCCTGGAATAGCCTGATGATTTCCGGGTTGGCTCGGGCCGCGATCGCCCTCCAGAGCCCCGACTATCTGGCCACCGCTGCCATCGCCGCCGACCACATTCGCCAGCACCAGTGGGTGGGCAGCCAGCTGTACCGCCTGGGCTACGACGGCACCCCCCAGGTGCTGGCCCAGGCCGAAGACTACGCCCTGCTGATTAAGGCCTTTCTGGATCTGCACCAGGCGGGTCTGGCCCTGGCAGCCTCTGACCCAGAGCTGGACTGGTTGGCGATCGCAATCTCAGCCCATCAGGAGTTTGACCAGCGGCTGTGGAGCGCTGACCAGGGCGGCTACCTCAGCGCCGCTGCCGACGAGGCCCTGCTGGTGCAGGAACGGCCCTACCAAGACAACGCCACCCCGGCGGCCAATGGGGTAGCCGTCGGCAACCTAGTGCGCCTGGCCCTGCTCACCGACAACCTGGCCTACCTCGATCGGGCCGAACGCACCCTGCAGGCCTTTGGCACCGTGATCGAGCAGATGCCCCGCGCCTGCCCCAGCCTGCTGGATGGCCTCAACTGGTTTCGTAACGGCACCGTGGCCAAGGCCGTGGCCGAGGTCATCCCGGCCCTGGCCAGCGAGTACTGGCCCACGACAGTCTTTGCGGTAGCCGATGACCTGCCCGCTGGGGCCGTGGGCATGGTGTGCCGGGGCACCAAATGTCTGGCGGTAGCAGAGTCAATCGATAAACTGAAGCAGCAGCTCAAGGGATAAGGACAATTCTGGAAACGAAAATACCCGAGAATTTTGATTCCTCTCAAGGGCGCAGGCCCTGCGCCCCTACATGGGGGTATCTTCTTTCTCGGAAATTACTCAAGCACCGGCCCTTGCCAATCGGCACATCGCAAAACCAATCGCCCCCCTCTACCCTCCATCCCCAGCTCCCCACCCCTTTATGCCCCACAACCCAATCCTCTACAAGGCACTGCGCGATCGCATCCACCAGTCGCCCCCCGGTCGCATTCCCTTTGCCGAGTTTATGGATCTGGCCCTCTACCATCCCCAGGGGGGCTACTACACCAGCAAAGAGGCCACCCTCGGCTTTGAGGGCGACTTTGTTACCTCCCCCCACCTGGGCCACGACTTTGGCGAACTGCTGGCCCTGCAGTTTGTCGAAATATGGCAGCACCTGGGCGGCCCGGAGCCCTTCTCGCTGGTGGAAATGGGGGCGGGCCAGGGGTTAATTGCCGCCGATGTGCTGGGCACTTTGCAAAACTACCACCCCAACTGTTTTGCGGCCCTCCACTACCAAATTGTCGAGAAATCTGACCGGTTGCGGGCGGCCCAGCAACAGCGCCTTGCGGGCTGGACCGGCAAGGTCACCTGGGTAGCGCTAGAGACCCTGCCGGACGATAGCGTGACCGGCTGTTTCTTCTCCAATGAACTGGTGGATGCCCTGCCCGTCCACCAGGTGGTGATTACCGAAGCGGGACTGCAAGAGGTCTATGTCACCCTGGCGGATGACCCCGCCGCCCCGATTCAAGAGAGTTTAGGGCCGCTGTCTACGCCCCGCCTGGCCGACTACTTTGCCTTCGTCGGCATCGACCTGGCCGACCCCCAGTACGCCCCTGGCTACCGCACCGAGGTGCACCTGGCCGCCCTAGACTGGATCAAGACCGTCGCCGCCAAGCTGCACCGGGGCTACGTGATCACCATTGACTACGGCTACCCCGCCAGCCGCTACTACAGCCGCGCCCGCAACCAGGGCACGCTCCAGTGCTACTACCAGCACGCCCACCACGACAACCCCTACAGTCACCTGGGCCACCAGGACATTACCGCCCACGTCAATTTCACGGCGCTAGAACGCCAGGGTGAAGACTGCGGATTGGCCACCCTGGGGGCCACCCAGCAGGGCATGTTTTTGATGGCCCTGGGGCTGGGCGATCGCATTGCCGCCCTGGGCCAAATTCAGGCCAGCGACATCGCTACGGTTAACCTGGCGATTCAGAGGCGCGATCGCCTGCACCAGCTGATCAACCCCATGGGCCTGGGCAATTTTGTCGTGCTGGTGCAGGGCAAAGGGTTGCCCCCAGAGGCCCAGACCCTGAAGGGACTGACCATACCGCCGCTGATCTAGACCTGGCGCTGCACTCGGCAGGGGTTACCCACCGCGACCACGTTGGCGGGGATCGATTTTGTCACCACGCTGCCGGCTCCGATGGTGGTGCCATCGCCAATGGTCACCCCTGGGCAAACAATCACGCCGCCGCCAATCCACACATTGCTGCCAATGGTGATCGGGGCGGCCATTTCCACCCCGGTCAGCCGCACTGCTGGGTCGGTGGGGTGGTAGGCGGTGTAGATCTGCACGTTGGGGGCGATCAGTACGTCATCCCCCAGGGTGACCCAGTTGCAGTCGAGAATGGTGCAGTGGGCGTTGATATAGAGGTTCTTGCCCGCCCGGATATGACTGCCGTAGTCGCAGAAAAAGGGCGGTGTGATTTCAAAGCCGGGGCCGAGGGTGTGAAAGAGCGATCGCGCCATGGTCTCCCGCACCGCTATCTGCTCAGGCCGAGACTGGTTGAATTGATACAGCTGGGTCTGAGCCAGCCGCCGCAGGGCGATAAGCTCTGGGTCTGCCGCCCGGTACGGCTCGTTCGCCAGCATTTTCTCCCGCTCGGTTTTCGCCATTGAATACCTCTTCTACGACAAGATCCCCGATTTCTGACAGAAATCGGGGATCTTAAGCCAAGTCCCCTCCATGGAGGGGTGCCCGGAGGGCGGGGTGGGTAGAGCCTGAACCAACCCACCCCTACCCCTCCCAGGAGGGGATTCGGAAACCTAGCCCATCAGCTCCTTCACCTTGGCCATGATGCCGTCGGGGTCAATGCCCTGGTGAATGAACTGCTCCCACAGGCCGCCGCTGCCCTCTTCGTGGGTGCCGATGTGGGCGAACTTGGGCGTATAGCCCCGCTCCAGCAGCCAGGTGCCAAAGCGGCTGCCCAGGCCGGTCTTGCGGTTAAAGGCCTCGGTCACCAGCACGAAGGGAGCCTTGCCCACCTTGGCCATGGTGTCTTCATCCACCACGTTGAGGGTGGCCTTGTTGATCAGGCCCACATCAATGCCCTCCTGCTTCAGCCGCTCCACCGCATCGAGGGCGCGGTACACCGAGTCGCCAAAGGTGACGATGTAGCCGGCCGTACCTTCGCGGATCACCTCATCTTTGCCGGGGGTGAAGGTGTAGTCGCCGCCAAACATCTCGTTGCCCTCGGTGTCGAGAATCATCGGCACCTTCGAGCGGGTCGAGAAGATAAAGCGCAGGCCGGGGTCGCCAAACACCTTCTTGACGCAGGCCTTCATCTGGTTGGGGTCGGCGGGGAAATAGAGCTTGGTGTCGTAGCCGTCATCTAGGCCATTGTCGGCGAAGAAGTTGTTGAGGCCGAAGTGGCAGGTGTTGTCGGCCATGTCATCGATGCCGGAGTGGGAGAAGTGGCACAGCAGGTTGGAGTAGTTCAACCGGGCCATGGTGATCTCAGAAATGCACATTTCCAAAAAGGCGGCAAAGGTGGCGAATACGCCCTGCTTGCCCTTCTCCATACCGAAGCCCGCCGCCGCCGACAGGTTGCCCCGCTCCATAATGCCGCCGCTGACAAAGATTTCCGGGTAGGCCTTGCGAATCTGGGCCAGACCGCAGGAGCCCTCCAGGTCGCTATCGACCACCAGCACGCTGGCCTTGCGGGTGGCTTCATCCAGACCACCTAGCACTTCTACCATGGCGTCGCCAAACACGTTGCGGTTAGCGCCCACAGTCTTGCTAGAGCCCAAGAATTCGTAGGTGTTTTTAGGGGCAACAATGCCTTCGAGAATCTCGACCGCAGCGGTGTGGCCCTTGGCGGTCAGGTAGGCGATCGCCGCCTTCACCGAAATCACATCGTGACCGTGGGTGCTACCCTCAATGCCCTCAATACCGACGGCCATGGCTCGCTTGTTGATTACCGCCACCGGGCCGGGGGTGTTGATCGCCTTGCAGATGTTGGCGTAGAGGCTGTCGATGTCTTCGCCGTCGCCTTCGAGCACCGTTAGGCCGTGGCCCTCCAGGGTTTTCTTGACGCTGTAGCCGCCCATGTACTGGGAGGGGTGGCCCGCGATCGTCACATCGTTGTCGTCGACCAGCACCTTGACGTTGACGTGGTGGGCTACGGCAAAGCGGGCGGCCTCAGCGTCGTCACCCTCTTGCTGAGCGCCGTCAGAGCCGAGGCAGAAAACGGTTTTGCCGGGGTTGGCCAGGGCCACGCCGTTGACGTAGGGCCACATGTGGCCGAGGCGACCAGAGCTAAACTTGACGCCGGGGGTCAGCCCCAGCTCAGGGTGGCCAGGCAGCTTTTCGTTGGCTTGGCGGTAGTGCATCAGCTGCTCGGCGGGCATGTCGCCGTTGAGCACCGACATTAAATACTGGGTAGCTACCCGGTGACCGGCTTCGTCAAAGAAGGTGGGCACATACTTGTCGCCCGCGCCGCGAAACAGCGCGTCAAGAATCATCACCTCGGGTACGGTGTCATAGGGGCCACCCGTGTGGCCGCCCACACCGTGCGCCGCCCCCGTGGCGGTAAAGAAGACAATCGCATCGCGGCAAAGCTGAATGTTGGCCTTCAGAGCGCTGCGCTGATCGTCGGTGAGGGTGGGGTTAGACGCATCGAGCGAAATTCGCTGGTACGCGCCCAGATCAATGGGGAAGCTCGTCATAAGGGTTTCGTCCTAAAAGCTGGTTACGGAGAAGCGTGGAGCAAGGTGAGGTTTTTTAAATAAAATCAATCCACCGCCCAAGTTAGATAGTCAAAATCCACTACCTCTATCATTCAATACTGTGGGATCGATGGAAAGGTGTTCAGTAAGAGTTGGTTAAGGGCAGAGAAAAGTAGATGGGTGGATGGGTGAGGGGGTAGAGGGATGAAGGGGTGAAGGGTCTTGATTATCCGTAGGGTGGGTTAGGCGGCCCAAGACTCTCCATCTACCCCGCTACCTTTGCCCCACCTTAAGCCACCGTCTGCCCATCGTGAGAACCTCGGTCGCTGATGATCGCGTCCATACCGCCTGTTAGGTAGTCGAGGCTAAAATCAGGGAAAATCTGCCCTGCCGCACCCCCTGCGTTGGAGACTCAGGTCATTAAACCTCTTCCGCCAGGTTGACCCCGGCGGGAATTTTCTCAATCTTGAAGCCGGTGATGCCGTAGAGCAGCGACAGAATGGGGCTGGCGATATTAAAGATCGCGAAGGGAAAATACAAAAACGTCGAAACCCCCAGCGTCACCGCCATAAACGCCCCGCAGGAGTTCCACGGCACCAGGGCTGAGGTGACGGTGCCCGCATCGGCGGCCAGTCGCGACAGGTTTTGGGGTTGCAAGCCCCGCTTTTGAAACTCGACCCGAAACATGCGGGCGGGCAGCACCAGGGCAATGTATTGGTCACCCGCGAAGATATTTAGACCAATGGCTGTAGCCGCCGCCGTCGCAAATAGCTTCCCCTGGGTGCGCGCCCGCAGCAGCACCGGGTTGATCAGTTTGGTCAGCATGCCAAACTCTTCCATGATGGTGCCAAAGGTGACGGCCCCGATGATGATCCAGAGCGTATAGAGCATACTGTCCATGCCGCCGCGAGAGAGCAGGCGATCGACATCGGCAATTCCCGAGTTTTCGCTATAGCCATTGGCCATGGCCAGCCAAACACCTTTGAGGTACACCAACGGTAGTGCCGTTTCTGGCTCATTCACAAACCGGATGACCGCCTGGGGCTGGAGTGCGATCGCGGTCAGGCCACCCACCAGCGCCGCTATCATGATCGCCAGCGACGCGGGCACCTTGCGGTAGGAGAGAAAGCCCAGCAAAAGCATTGGAAACAGCGCCAGGGGGGTAATCCAAAACAGCTGGCCGAGCTCATTGAGGTCGGTGACGGTTTCGACCCCGGCGGTAACTTCGGTTTGGCTGCCGATAATCGCGAACACGACTAGCGCAATCAAAAAGGCGCAGGGTTGATTCATTTTAAGCAGAGGAAAAACCAAAGGAGAGGAGTTCAAAGACCTTGCCAATGCGATTAGTGAGGTCTCGAACGCCCTCTGGGATCGTGGTACAGCCTAGCCCTCGGCAGAGATTAATGAGCCAGCAG
>JBGSNT010000289.1:0-3676 GCA_041739575.1 Nodosilinea sp.
ACTGTTCTTGGCATTCAGTACGCTCTAGCCATTGACTCAGGGTAGACGATAGACTCATGACATCTTTTGGTTTGGGTACAGGGGCTATTGTCCCTTACCCATTTTCTTTTGGGGCTCCCCCAACCCCTGGATACGCCCCTACGACACTGTTTAAGCGACCGAGGGGCTCAGACAGGCGAGCATATAACGGTGCCTGTTCAAATCCCTGCTGTCGGGCAGGGTTTGGCAACGTTGCCCCCACCCGAAAGATAACGTTGGTGCCAAACTCGCCATCGAACTGCACTCCAGCGCCCAAAATAAGGTTGGGCGTCGGGTGTGCCTCCAGCCGAAAACGACCACCCCAATATTGGCTAATCCCTGAGCCACCGTAGGTGTAGAAACCCCCATAGCCACGCAAATCACCGCCGTTGCCAAACTGTACTAGCCGACCGCCGACTTCGGCATCTAGCCCACTGAGCGCAACCTCGGCTAACCCCGAATGATTGGCATCTAAAAGGACTAGATTATTGCCCTGAAACTGGCTTCCCGTGGCACTGACAAATGTTCCATCTACAACGGTTCGGCTGGTATCGCCAATGGGCAGATAGCCATTCAGCCGCAAGTCTAGATCGCCCAACATCTCGACCCCTACCCCTAACTGGGGAAAGAGGGCAGCCCCCGTATTGGTGAAATCTACACCGAAGTAGCCGCCAAAGAGACAATCACCGGCTATCAACCAACAGTTGCCCAGGCTGCGCGTGCCGATTTGGATATTGCCGCTAACGTCAGCGCTATTGCTCAGATTTACCCTACCAATGGCAAAGCTCACCGTTTTACCCGGCACCTGCTCTAGGGGGAGAAACATCTCGAAGCTGCCAAACCCCTCATACCCACCGCCAGAACTGTTGTAATCAATGGTGTAGCGGGGCTCTACTCGCAGGTCAGTGACAGTCCCTTCGGGGGGAGACGGCTCTACAGCATTTGTCTGCGCCCAGACTGGATCAGACAAAACTAGCAGCAGGGTGCTGAGACCCAAAAAGTAAAGACGCTGCAACATCGCTTGCATGGGTATGACCTCGCCTGAACTGTAGAGAATCTGTCGCGAGTAGTCTTTTTATATATCTATTTGGCGGTAGCGCAGGCTGATTTTACCTTTGTATTTTGCGTACAGGAATCAGCTTTAACTTAGGAAAGCTTGAAGATAAATTCCTAACCTAATATAAATTTTATGCCAATCTTATTTAGATTCTTGCGAAAATTTGTAAAGAGTATCAATGTACATAGAACTGTTAAGAAATCAGAGATTCATCATGATTCTTCTTTGAGCAAATATCCTGGATCCTATTCATCGTAAACCCATTTGCTAGCTATCAATTACTTCTCTATTTCAATCTTGATAAAATCCTCACGCCTTTCCCTAGAGGTTGCCTTTGCCGCGAGTGCTGATGTTCTTATAAAAGCCTTTCGCGCCCCTGCTCTGGCGACACCTAATTGTTAGAGCACCCTTTAGAATATTTGAGTAGCATTGGAATCAATCGATTGGTTCAGATCTCGCCGTCTCAAGACACCTCTTCGCTGCGACAGCTGCAGCGAGTGCTGTGGGGGCTGAGGATTTATCCTTGGCTGACTCTGGGAGCCCTGGGCAGCGCCCTGCTGCTGGTGGCAGCCTACGCGATCACGCCGCAACTGTTTCGCTGGGCCATCGATCAGGGCATTGCCAAAAATAACCTGACGATAGTGCTGCAGAGCGGTGCTGGACTGGTGGTGGCCGCCCTGGCCCGGGGGCTGTTTAACTTTGGTCAGAGCTTCTGCGCCGAGGCGATGTCCCAAAGCGTGGTCTACGACCTGCGCAACCGCATTTTTAGCAAAATTCAAATCCTCAGCTTTAGCTACCATGACCAGGCCCAGACCTCGCAGTTGCTCACCCGTGTTACCAGTGACATCGAGCAGGTGCGCACCTTTTTGAGCACTAGCCTGATTCAGGTGATCAGCGGCGTGGTGACCCTAGTGACGATCGCCACCATTTTGCTGGTGATGAACTGGCGGCTGGCGCTGATCAGCCTGACGGTGGTGCCGATGGCGGGGTGGCTGATGGCGCGGTTTTTCACCCGCAACAATGCGCTCTTCCGCCAGGTGCAGGAGCAGCTCAGCGACCTGAATGGGGTGTTGCAGGAGAACTTGCTCGGGGTACGGGTGGTCAAAGCCTTTGTGCGGGGTGAGGTAGAGACCGATCGCTACACCCGCCTCAACAACGGCCTAATCGCCGCCAACATGAAAACTATTCTGGCCATTCGCAATACCTTTCCATTCATTTTTTTGGTCAGTAACCTGGTGATTGTGGCAGTAATTGGCTACGGCGGCGCGGGGGTAATTGACCAGCGCTTTTCGGTGGGGGAGCTGGTGGCCTTTAACGCCTACCTGCTGCTGATTTTGCAGCCGATTTTGCTGATTGGCTTTGCCGCCCCGGCAATCGCCCAGGCGGCTGCCTCCGCCGAGCGGGTCTACGAGGTGGTCGATGCCGAGATTGACATTCGCGATCGCCCCAATGCCATTCCCTTCACCACCTGTGGCGGCAGAATTACCTTTGAAAATGTGTCATTCCGCTACCCTGGGGCCACCAGCCCGGCCCTGTGCGAGATTTCCTTTGAGACCAAACCCAATGAGCTGATCGCCATTTTGGGCATGACCGGCTCGGGCAAGAGCACCGTCACCAACCTGATTCCCCGTTTTTACGATGTCACCGCCGGGGCGGTGCGGATTGATGGCCGCGATGTGCGCGACTTTACCCTGGAGAGTCTGCGATCGCACATCAGCACGGTTTTCCAGGAGACCACCCTGTTCTCGGGCACGATTTTCTCAAACATCACATATGCCAGGCCCGAGGCCACCCTTGACCAGGTAATTGAAGTGGCCAAAGCGGCTCAGATTCACGACTTTGTGGCCAGTTTACCGGACGGCTACGACACCCTCGTGGGGGAGCGCGGGGTGGGGCTCTCGGGGGGGCAAAAGCAGCGCATTGCGATCGCCCGCACCCTGCTCACCAATTACAGCATTCTCATTCTCGACGACAGCACCTCCGCCGTCGATGCCCAGACCGCTGCCCAGATCCAGGCTGCCCTCGATGACCTGATGCGCCGCCGCACCTGCACCGCCTTTGTGGTGGCCCAGCGCATCAGCACTGTGCGCACCGCCGATCGCATCTTGCTGATGGATAAGGGGCGACTGGTGGCCCAGGGTACCCACGACCACCTGATGGCGACAAGCCCACTGTATGGGGTGATTCTAGAATCTCAGGTTGGTGCCGCCCCGGTCCTTACTTGATTTTCCAACGAGAAGAGCCTGGCTTTTATCTGATTGTATTTAATCCAATCACCGAGGGAATTATCCAAGCTTTAAAAAGACAACTCCGAGTTCATTCACCAGCAACGCCATCAGCTCTATGGACAGCGGAGACTAAAACCGATCTCCCACGGTGAAAGCGATCTGACTGCCGCCCCGACTGTTTAAGCCAAACTCCAGTCGCAGTAGACCAAAGGGCGTATAGCTTTGCACCCCCAGGCTAGGGTGATCACTTAGAGCCTATTAGGCTGGTCTTTACTCATGCAACCTCCGTGTCGCTTGCCTAGGGTCTAAACTAGTCGATGAGGGGTCGATATGCCGAGCAGGTCTCATTGTCCCATCGGTCCTCAGCACAGTC